>NZ_MAUH01000011.1:0-109465 GCF_001693475.1 Chryseobacterium sp. CBo1 | reverse complement strand
GATGTCTTTTACGAATTTTTCGGAACTTTTCTTTTTAGGTGTTTCCATAATTAAATGTAATTCTTTTTTTGAAAACACTCCTTAACTTTTATACTATATAATGTCTACTTTTTGCTGACGATTTACATTACGGTCGAACGACCGTAATATTTTAATGTCAAAATATTTCTTTTGTTATATGATTGACATAAACGAGAAAATCTGTTCGTATATAACTAAAAATTGGTTGATTCCTTGGCTTAAAGAAAATAAGTCACAGAACTCGTTTGCTAAAAATCACGATATTGAAGAAAGTACTGTACGGAAAATCAAAAGTGATAGTACGTATAGAATTCCTGTTGAAACACTTTATAGAATTTGTAAAGCAAGAAAACTTACTCTTGAACAATTTTTTAACCTCATTAATGAGTAATATACCGACGACAATTTGTGTTTTTTAATTTGGAAAAGATGTATTATTATTCTACCTGATTAATTTCCTATTTTAGATACTATGTATTGAATCGCTTGCTTCTTATTGAAAAACTAAAGAAGAAACTTCAAGGACGGAAGCGAAATTATAATTGAAGTTTTTCTATTTTTTTGGTGGTAAAGCGAATTTTAGACAAGATCTTTTTTTATAGAAAAATAAATAATGAAGAATTGTCACTTTTCGATAAAAAAGATATTTTTTAAATATCTTTGAGTACTTATTTGATAATATGAATACACTGAATTCAATTAATAATACATATAAAAGCTATCAGGATATTATTTCATTTTATGAAGACAATAAAAATGAAATTTTTGATGATATTCATCTAAACATAACATTTTTTTTTGCTGCAAATATGAGTGCCACATTAGGTGCAGTTTTGGATCTATTTATTGAAAACCTTAATGATATTCATTTTGATTATATTACTCCCCAAATAGAAGAAATCTTAAGTAAAAATGATTTTCTTACATATTTTGGCAAGGAAAGAATCTATGATAGTAATCATACCACTATTAAGTATCAAAAGCTAAAACCTTCTGATGGTAAGTATTTTAAAAAATATGTAATAGAGGAACTAATAGGTAGAACCGAACTTCCAACTATGTCTGATGCTTTGAAAGAAAAAATAGTTGAAGCTATTTATGAAATATTTGTCAATGCTCAAATTCATAGTGATACAAAATTTATTTATACTTGTGGACAGTTTTTTCCTAAGAAAAACAGAATTGAATTTACGATTGTAGACACTGGTATAGGTTTTAAAGAAAAGATAAACCAAAGATTTAACTCCAACCTTGAAGCATATCAGGCAATAGAGTGGGCGGTAAGGGATAAGAATACTACTAAAGAAGGTATTACAGGAGGAATTGGACTTGCAGTTTTAAAAGAGTTTATTGAAAAAAATAAAGGGAAAATGCAAATTGTCAGTGGGGACGGATTTTATCAGTTTGATAGTTTGGGTATTAAAACAAAAGTATTTGAAGGCTCATTTCCGGGGACAATTGTAAATTTGCAATTCTGTACAGATGATTTTAGTAATTATTCTTTGGTGGAAGAGATAGATATAAACGATATATTTTAAAAAATGGAAAGTACAACAGTTAGTATAGTTAATACAATTGGTGACGTCTATGGTGTGGAAGCGGAAGATGGTCAAAAAGTTTTTAATCTTATCAAGAAAGCGTTTGATAACAAGTATAAGGTTATTTTGTCTTTCTTGAATGTTGAAATGCTTACTACTGCTTTTCTTAATACTGCAGTCGGACAGTTGTATAAAGATTATCCCGAAGATGTTATCAAAAAATATTTATCGGTAAGTGATATTTCCGATTCAGGAAAAGTATCTCTCAAACGTGTGGTGGATACAGCTAAAATATATTACAAAGACCCTGGTGCTTTGCAAAGAAGCATTAATGACATATTAGAAGACTAATAATTATGGCTAATTATAAATTACAAGATGTCACACTTCTCCAAGGACGGAAAATCTTTATTGATGCCAATGTACTGATTTATCTTTTTTGGCCGACAGGTTCGCATCATTTTGAGCAAAATTATGCAAGAGTTTTCAGAACTTTATTAAGACAAGGAAACGTACTGTATATAGATTTTCTGGTTATTTCAGAGGTTATCAATAGGGTATTGAGAATTGAGCATTCAAAATTAAATTCCGGATTAAGCTTTAAAACTTTCCGGGATAGTCAGGATGGCAAAGATGCTTTGGATGATATACATACGATAATAAAAGGCAATATCCTTAATCGTTTCAATATCGAAGGAAAGATTTTTAGTAACCAAGAGATTGAGTACTTGATGGTAATAAACGATTTGGATTTTGTTGATAAGGCTACGGTATCTTTATGCTCAGAAAAGTCTATGGTTCTTCTCACTAATGACAGAGATTTCAAAAACTCAGGTTTGGATATTCTTACTGGTAATCCTCATATTTTCAATTAATTATTTCTACCAAAAAATATTCTTATAAAAATCCCTTTATGGGATTTTTTAGCTTGTAATTGGATTAAAAATGTTGCGAATTGAGTAATTTTATGGAGACTTTTTGCTATTTGAAAGTTTTTTACGGTTTTCCATAAATTAATATGATAAAATATTTTTAAATTTCCAAACTATGAAAATTCAATTTTTACAAGCGTTTAATGGTGATTCTATATGGATTTCCTTCACAGATGCTGGAGGTAATAAAAACATTCTGATAGACGGAGGTACATCTACAACTTATTCTTATACGGATAAAAATAAAAAACATAAGGACGGTGCATTAAAACTTTTGATAGAATCCTTAAAAGAAAAAAAAGAAATTCTGGATTTGGTGATTCTTACACATATTGATGATGACCATATTGATGGTTTTTTAAAATGGTTTGGTAAGGACAAAGATGCCATTCAACATATAAAAGAAGTTTGGTTCAATTCCGGTAGAGCAATTAAAAAATATCTCAATGATGTTAAATCTGAAGTTGATTCTTTAAAATTCAAAGAAACTACAGTGCTGACTAGTGTAAAACAGGGTGTTGATTTTGAAAATTATATCAGAGATAGAGGTGTTTGGAATGAAAGAGTAACTGCTCAAAAGGATATACTCAACTGGAATGATATTTCCTTTCAAATTTTGTCTCCAGGTAAAGAAAAGCTTGGTAAACTACTTAAGGAATGGCATAAAAAGAAACCTGAATCCTTGCTGGATACTTCCAAAAAAACTGACTATTCAAAAACATTGAAGCAACTAATAGAAGAAGATAGTTTTGAAGAAGATGATGACCCTTATAATGGGAGTTCGATAGCATTTATCCTAAAAAGAGATGAGGAAAATTTTCTGCTTTTAGGAGATTCTCATCCATCGGAAGTTCTGATAGAGTTGGATTGTTTAGGATATGACGAAAACAATAAGCTATCAGTAGATATGATAAAACTATCACATCACGGTAGTAAAAAAAATAA
Source organism: Chryseobacterium sp. CBo1 (assembly GCF_001693475.1). Classification (NCBI taxonomy): domain Bacteria; kingdom Pseudomonadati; phylum Bacteroidota; class Flavobacteriia; order Flavobacteriales; family Weeksellaceae; genus Chryseobacterium; species Chryseobacterium sp. CBo1. The sequence goes on along the minus strand of NZ_MAUH01000011.1, from coordinate 106,029 downwards.
TCCAATTGAAATCTTCAAAATAGTTGATGCCGATAAATATATAATAAGCACAAATGGAGATACTCACAACCATCCGGATAAAGCTACTATTGCGAGAATCGTAGCTGTAAATCCTGAAGCTAAAATATACTTTAATTATCCCAATCTTATTTCAAAAATAATCTTGGGACAAGATAGAATTGATTTTCCAAATGTTAAATATTTAGGTACAGATTCATTTTAGTTATGAGAGATAGTTTACAGTTTTTCACGGTAAAAGTAGCCGATGGAAGTGGTTGTCTGTTTCAGCCAATCGACACCGAATATAGTTATGTTTTGACAGCTAAACATGTTGTTGATGGTCATAATAATATTGAAATTGTAAGGCAATACATTAATGAAAATGGGCAAGTAGAAAACGAAAGTTTAGAAATTATTGGAAATCCTTTTTTACATATTGACCCTAACAAAGATGCATCCATTATAAAAGTTAAAAAAGTAGATAATATTGACGGCCTTTTAAGAGCGGATTTAGATTTAATAGAAAAAGAAAATTGGTATTTATGCGGACATCCCGAAACTCGTGTAATTGGGAACTTCTCGTATAGAAAAAATAGACTTAAGATTGAAAATCCTGTTGAACTTTACATTGAAGCTGAAATTGAGAAAGCGGTCACACATTCAGAAATTGTAGGACAGTCTGGTGGTGGAATTATCAAATCTGAGAATTCTTGTTTTCTTCTCGCAGGAATACAGAAGAAAATGGCGGTTGAAGATGATGTAGAGTCTATTTCCAGAATTCATTTTTCTCCCTTATCATTTTTTGATGAGATTGTAGAAGAAAATAAGGATGTATTATCTCCTCTTTTTCCTCCATATATAGGAGCATTTGGAACTCTCATTAAGGAAATTTTTCCTTTTCCGAATTTATTACTGAAGCAAGAGTTAATAAGAAATACATTGATTACTATTTCAGAGAATATCTGCAATGGAATAACACCGGAAGAAATAATTACTAAGTATGGAAGTAGATTTTTAATAGAAGGCACATCTTCTCACATTCTATATCATAAATCTTTGTGGAAATCCTTATTAGAATTTTTTACTATTCTTACATTATATGAAGAACCAATTGACTACAATGATTTGTCAAGTGTTCATAAAAAACGGAAAATGTTCATAGCAGATACTGATAATTGGACAAAAAAATTGGAAGAGATTTATAAATCAGATTTATCCGAAATAGAGAAAGGAGGAGCAATTGTAGTTTGTGCGACTAATGAATCACAAACAAATAAACTTGAAATATCATCGGCAGAACTTGCTATTATAGATATCTCTGTACCCATTGATAAGATGAATATCAGTAATACTGTAGAAAATCCTTTCAATGATTTGAGGCTTGTTAACATTTTTAAATTTCAAGATTGTATAATCAATAGTGGCGTTCAATTAGCAAGCATTACAGGAGTAAATTCTAAAACAAAGATTAAAGAATTAACAGATGGAATCATTTGATAAAATAGACTATAACCAAGATATTATAGCTCAGATTAAAAATAATTTTGATGTTCAAGAGGCTATTGTTAGAAATTTGACATTTGGAAGTAATATTCCAGTTATCTTGGTTCAATTCAAAAGCTTGGAGAATTTAGAAAAGCATTGGAAAGAGTTGAATAGTCTGGTAACTGCTGAATACCTTATTAAATTGGATAACGATTTTTCCAAATGGAATTCTTATATCTTTTTTGTTACAGAAGATATTCCGAAACCTCTAAAATATGAGATTGAAAATAATAAATTCAGCACGAGGAAAATTGTCATTGAAATGGAAACTCCGCTAATTAATGAGGATGTAATCAACAATATTATTTCAGAACACATTGTAAATGATGATATTCAGTTTGAAGTAGAATCCATAGATGTTGGTGAATTTTTTAAGAACGATTTGGTAGGTAATATTTTTGATGATTTCATAAAAGATAATCCCAAAAAAGCTGATGACAATACTTTGATAGAACTATTAACCAAAATTGAAACAGGATTAGACAATGAAAATTAAAAAAGTAGAGATTCAGGCTTTCAGAGCTTATGATAAAGCAGAGAACAGCACATTTGATTTTGGAATCAGCGGAGACAAATATGCTGATTTTGTATCATTGTATGCGCCCAATGGGTTTGGTAAAACATCCTTTTATGATGCTGTAGAATATAGCTATACAAATAATATAGATAGATTACTGAAAAATAAAAATAAGGATGTCGCAAAATCTGAAAAGAACATCAACAAAAGTGAAAAGCAATATATACTAAGAAATCGTCTTTCTGATGCAAATTTAGAAAGTTATGTTAAACTTACGACCACCTCTAATGTTTTTAATAAAAAAATACCCGCTCCAAGAAAGAATGCTGCTGATTATAAATTTGACGAAAATGAAACCGAACGTGGATATTTTAGAGAGGTCATTCTTTCTCAAGATTGGATAAGTAGCTTTCTCAGAGAAGACAGACCGGATGAGAGATTTACAAAATTCATAGACTTTTTTGGAGATAAGGTTTTAGATAATTATCGCAAGTCTTTGGATGAATTAATAACAAAAAATGAAAAACTTCTAAAATCTCTGCAGAATGATTTAAAAGGAATTTTACCTAAACTAAAATATGATTCAGATATTGAGATATTGTCCAAAATCAATGAAAAAATAAATCTATTAAATGAGTTGGGCAATCACTTCAGAATTGTGGATACTTATACCTCCGGTAAAGATATCTTAGAGTTGTCCAACACGATTTCTGAAAGGAAAAATGATTTAAACCATAATATCAGTAGGTTAAGAGAAGTATTTACTGAGCTTGAACTTCTTATTTCCGGGAATGAAAGAATTGTAAGTTTCAGGGTTTTTAGAGACTATATAAAAGAGCAAACGAATCTTACAGAAAGATTGTCGTCTTTAGCTATAATCAGAACAAAATTTATAAACCTTAAACAGAAGAAAGACCAGATAGAATCTATACAGAATAAGAATAAGGAACTTGATTCTGAAAAAAATCAAAAAGATGGTATAGTAAAAATCTTTCCGGATTATACAAAAATTATTATCCAGATACAGCAAAAGGAAAAAGAGATTTCAGATTTAAAAATAGCAAAAGAAAGTTCTTCGAAGGAAATATCAGAAACTGAGTCTACTTTGAATGAAAATACAGCAAAAACAGATAATTTTCAGAACCTATTGAATGAGGTTGAGAAAAAAATCGAGCAACTACCTGAAATAGTAAAAATTATAGAGAGTAGCCAGAATAATATCACCAAAGTCAATGATGATATAGAACAAAATAATGAAAAATTAGAAAAAGAGAAAAATAAGCTTAAAAGTATTTCCAATAGAATTGAAGAGCTAAAAAAAGCTATTTTAGAAATTAGTAACAAAAATTATCCGTCACAATTTGAAAATACATTTGAGAAATATAAACTTTATATCGAAAAGATATTAAATTCTGAAAAATCATTAGAGGAAAAAGGCAAACAGTTACAGTCTCTAAACTTTCAAATAGAAGATCAAAAAAGTTTTCAGAAAGATTTGGAATTATTTGTTTCAAAAGGATTATCTATCATCCATGAACAGAAAACAAGTTCGTGCCCGTTATGTAACCAAGACTATAAAACATATAACGATTTGGCCAATGCTGTGTCAAGTAATAAGCTTTTATCACAAAGGATGTCTGAACTTTTAAATGAAAAAAATGAAATTGAAAAATCTCATCAGGAACTGCTAGAAGAGCTGTCAAAAAATGTACAGGAGCTTGTTGTAATAATAGGCAAAGATATTTCAACAGATGAATTGGCTGAAAAGGATTCCCGAGAAAACATTTTGAATATTAATAAAACTCTTACTGAACTTCAGAATAAATTACTAAATGAAACGAGAATTTTGTCTTCTCAAAGATTATTATTGCAAAATAAATCGAAAGAAGAATATGAAACTTGGGCAAAAGAAATCATCAATTCTTATAGAGCTGAATTGGAAAAGTTAAAATCAATAATTCAGGCATTAAACGATAAACTTTTAAAAGGCAGAGAGCAACAGCAAATAATCAATAAGAAATTAGAAGCAGAAGAATCAGGGCTTCAAGTATTGGAAAACTCAGATATTTTAAAAGAAATAAGTGATTTTTTCTTGAAAAATTATCCGAATCAGAAAATAGATTCCAAGCAGTTGGTTACCGATTTGGAAAATATTAATGCTGATATTCAAAAGAACCTCAATAGCATAAAAGATTTATCAGATACAATAAAGATATTAGAGACTGAACTTCAGGAATTCAAAGAGGAAAACGTTACAAACGAAATGACTCAAATCAATGGAACCTTAATTCGGATTTCTGCCAGTATTGATATTTATAAACTGAATGCCGGAAAATATATTAATTATGATATTGATAAAATGGATGAAGATGTTTTTAATGACTCCATTGCGAAATCCAAAGAGGAAAACGAGAAAAAGATATCTGATTATAATGAGGAAATAAAACAATTAGAACTTTTATCAGAACTGAAGGATAATGTTCTTCCTTATTTGGAATTCGAAGAAAATAAGAAAATTGAGAACAATATCAAAAGTAATATTGAAAAAAAGAAAAAGGTTACTAAATTATTAAAGGGAGAAATAGAAAAAGTAAATTCCCATATCGAAAAGCAGATAAAATCTTTCTTCTATGAAGACCTTATCAATGATTTGTATAAAAGAATTGACCCTCATCCCGAATACACAAAAGTGAAATTTATTCCAGATTTTAAAGATGCCAAACCAAAGCTAAACGTATGTGTCTATGGAAAGAATAATTCTGACGATTTTATTATTCCTAATTTATACTTTAGTCAGGCTCAGCTCAATATTTTAAGTCTTTGTATTTTTCTAGCAAAAGCTCTTAATGCAAAAGATGATGACGGCAATTCTATAGACTGTATATTTGTAGACGACCCAATTCAGTCAATGGACAGTATAAATATTCTGTCTACGATTGATTTACTACGAAGTATTGTTGTTAACCACGAAAAGCAGATAATACTTTCTACTCACGACGAAAATTTTCATAATCTATTAAAGAAGAAAATACCATCTGCCTTGTTCAAATCAAAGTTTATGGAATTAGAAACTTTTGGAAAGGTCAGACCATCTTCAGTGGGATGATATATTCGTTAATTTGATTATTTTGTATAGAGCAGTATTGTAAGATATTAAAGTATATAATTATAGCACCTAAAGTAGCACCTTGAAATAAAAAACCCTGTAAATCAATAATTTACAGGGTTTTAAGTGGAGTTGGAGGGATTCGAACCCTCGTCCAAACAAGCAACACATAAGCTTTCTACATGCTTATTCTACTATTGATTTTCGACTGGAGGCAGAGAGCAGACGCCCAACTTCCAGCTTATCTTCTGAGGTTTTCGAGCTTTAGCCGAAGTGTCTAAAACCTTATTTCCGCATTCCTATATCCCATGATCAAACGCCGCAGAACAGAGCGATTGTGGAATATCTTGCTTCCCTACTGAAATCTTCGGGAAAACGCTTGATCTACTATACTTCGATATTAAGCTGCAAGAGCGAACTCTTCGTTGCCAGTTAAAATTTTGTAGCAAGGGATTATAGAGATCGCGCTACGGTTCTCTGCATGCTTACTTACCCATTGGTCTTGCTGTCGAAACCAGTCAACCCCATGAATAATGGTACAAAGATAGAGTTTTTTGTTTAAATTAAATTAATATTCTTGTCATATTCTGTGAAATATTGAAATTTAAATGCTGATAATTTTGTGGTTTAATAAAAAACGTTTACTTTTGCAATCCAAAATGAGATGTAATATATGTTAATAATTCCAGTAAAAGACGGAGAGTCTATCGACAGAGCATTAAAAAAATATAAAAGAAAATTTGACAAAACTGGTACAGTTCGTCAGCTAAGAGCTAGACAACAGTTTATCAAACCTTCTGTAACTCTTAGACAAGCTAGATTAAAAGCGGCTTATAAGCAAAGAGGATTAAGCAAGGAAGAGCAAGCTTAAGAAATTTTCTTAGACACATACTAAAATCACTTCTTGAATAGTTATATTTAAGAAGTGATTTTTTGTTTTATATTTACAGTATGGTAGACAAGTTTTTAGATTATTTACAATTCGAAAAGAGGTATTCGCCCCATACAATTACCAGTTATTGCCGGGATTTGGAAGATTTTCATTCATTCTATATAAAAACGGAGGGTTCTGAAGATTTGTTTAAAGCCAATAAAAAAGTAATCCGCAATTTTGTTGTTGAGCTTAGTGAGAACGGGATTTCTAAACGTACCGTCAACCGGAAGCTTTCTACACTCCGTAGTTTCTATTTGTTTCTTTTAAAACTTGGCGAAATTAAAGTTTCTCCTGTCGAAAGTATTTCTTCTTTAAAATTTTATCCGGAAAAGCAGATTCCTATCTCTCAGGATGAAATGGAAGTTTTACAGACCAAAATTTTTGATGAGGTGGAAGATGTTTTAGAAAAGTCTATTGTAGAAACTTTGTACCAAACCGGAATCCGAAAATCTGAACTTTGTGGCTTAATATTTGAAAGTGTAAACTTAGAAGGAAACGAGCTCAAGATTTTAGGGAAAGGAAATAAAGAAAGGTATATTCCGATCTCCGAAACTTTAAGCAATCTGCTTAAAGACTATCTTAAAGTACGTGTACCACAGGATGAATTTAAAAAGTATTTTTTTGTCAATAAAAAGGGAAAAAAACTCACAGAAAAATTTGTCTATGTAGTAGTTAATAAGTACCTTAGTCTTGTAACTTCTAAACAAAAAAGAAGTCCTCATATTTTAAGACACAGCTTCGCGACGCATGTTTTAGACAATGGGGCAGAGATATCAAAAGTTAAAAAAATATTGGGTCATTCAAGTCTTGCAAGCACACAGGTGTACACTAATGCCAATATAGAACAGTTGAAAAAAGTGTTTAATCAAGCTCATCCAAGAGCAATTAAAAAAGAAGAATTATGAAGATTTCAGTACAAGCAATCGGCTTAACTCCACACGAACCACTAGAGTCACATGTTGACAAAAAAGTAAGCAAACTAGACACGTTTTATGACAAAATTCAGGAATGCAAAGTGTTCTTGAAAGTTGAAAATAATTCAGACAAATCAAATAAAACCACCGAATTGATTTTGGTCGTGCCGGGAGATGATATCGTAGTAAAAAAAACAACCGCAAGTTTTGAAGAAAGTTTAGATCAATGTGTTGATACTGCTAAGAAACTGTTAATCAAGAAAAAAGAATTGGCTTAATAAAAAAAGCAAAAAAACTTCTCAAAAAGTTTTAGAATTCAAAAAATCCGTTCTATATTTGCACACGCAAAAAAGGAACAGTGATCTTTTGAATTCTTTTTGTTTAAATGCTTCCATAGCTCAGTTGGCCAGAGCACGTGATTTGTAATCTCGGGGTCGTGGGTTCGAATCCCTCTGGAAGCTCAATTTAATATAAAATATCTGGGGAGATTCCAGAGTGGCTAAATGGGACTGACTGTAACTCAGTTGCTTCGGCTTCGTAGGTTCGAATCCTGCTCTCCCCACATTTTATATTAAAAAAAGTCTTGCGAGTTTAAAAGAATTTTTTTAGATTTGCAGACCGTTACCAATGATTTTGGAAACAAAATTGCGGAAGTAGCTCAGTTGGTAGAGCGTCAGCCTTCCAAGCTGAATGTCGCGAGTTCGACCCTCGTCTTCCGCTCAAATTTCACACCTTCAAGGCGTGATTTTTTTTACTACTGATGTAGCAAAGAGTAGATTTTCTCTTACAGCTCTCAGTTGAAATGTTTAAATTGCTTCCATAGCTCAGTTGGCCAGAGCACGTGATTTGTAATCTCGGGGTCGTGGGTTCGAATCCCTCTGGAAGCTCAATTTAATATAAAATATCTGGGGAGATTCCAGAGTGGCTAAATGGGACTGACTGTAACTCAGTTGCTTCGGCTTCGTAGGTTCGAATCCTGCTCTCCCCACATTTTATATTAGAAAAAGTTGCATAAATAAAGGATTTTTCCTAAGTTTGCACAACGTTACCAATAGTTTTGGAAACAAAATTGCGGAAGTAGCTCAGTTGGTAGAGCGTCAGCCTTCCAAGCTGAATGTCGCGAGTTCGACCCTCGTCTTCCGCTCAACAGAAATCATGCTTTTTAGTGTGATTTTCTTGTTTAAGCCGACTTAGCTCAGCGGTAGAGTGCTTCCTTGGTAAGGAAGAGGTCACGGGTTCAAGTCCCGTAGTTGGCTCATAATTTTATACAAACTTACTGATTACAGTAAGTTTTTTTATTTCTACTAATTCTCCAAAATGCTTTCTTAAAGCTGGATTTACATTAATATAAATCGTGTTTTTGTTCAAACATTTTCGGACATTTACTCTTAAATATTAACCTAAACCTAAGCCTTTCAAAGTTTAATATTATTTTAATCAATCATAATATCGGCTTCAAATTACTTTAATGATAAGTCTTTAGAAATTCTTATGATTAAACGTGCCCACTTCTTCAAAATAATTCCGGCGAAGAATTTTGAAATTTTCATTAAATTCGTAATAAATAATTTCCCAAATGAATATTCTTTTATTGGAAGATGATTTAATTCTTTCTGCCGAACTGAGTAAATTTTTAGAATCAAATAATTTCAATTGTGACAAGATTTATGATGGTGAAACTTTTCTTCGCCAAATTAAAAACAGTTCTTATGATTTGTATCTTTTAGATATTAATGTTCCGAAGATTAATGGGCTTGATGTTTGCCAAACCATCCGTTCGTTTGATAAAAATACACCGATTATTATCATTTCGGCTTATGGCGATATTTCCGATAAGAAAGATGCATTCACAAGATTGGCAGATGATTATTTGGTGAAACCTTTCCAGTTCGAAGAATTGTTATTGAGAATGAATTCTCTTTTAAGAAGAAAAGCACCTTCTGAAAGCGTGGATCTGGATATTATCAGAATTGATGATTTAATTATCAATAAAACTGAACAGAAAGTTTTCCGTGCAGGAAACGAAATTGCTTTAACACTGAAAGAATTCCAGCTTTTGGTTTATTTGGCAGAAGCGCAGGGAAGAACGGTTTCTAAGCAACAGATTACCGAAAATGTTTGGGAACATAATTTTAATACCAATACCAATACAGTTGAGGTTTATATTAATTTCCTGAGAAAAAAGATCGATAAAGAATATAAAGTGAAGCTGATTCATACAAGATCAGGTTTCGGATATTATCTAAATCCTTTATAGATGTCTTTAAAAAGAAAGATTGCGCTTACTTTGAGTGTGTCGTTTTCCTTGCTGTTTGGTATTGTTCTCATCATCATTTATATTTCGTTTGATGATTTCCGGCGTGAAGAATTCAAAGACCGGTTTATAAGACGGTTAGGATTTACGACCAATTTTATTTCAAAATCTAAAAATTTTGAGGAAGAAGCACCTATTTTTTTCAATGAAAACTCAGATAATTTTCTTCTCAATGAAACCATTTTAATATTTAATGGTCAAAAAGAACTTATTTACAGCACCTTAAAAGACCAAAAAGTAACCTGGGACAAAAATTTATTGTCAGAATTAGACAAAAAAAAAGATGTTTATAAAGAAGAAGCAATTCCGGAAGTATATGCTTCATTGAAAAATATTAACGGTGACAATTATTATATCCTTACAAGCGCCTATGATACCAACGGAAGATCGAAACTCGCCTATCTGAAATATCTTTTAATTACTGCTTTTATTACCTGTACTTTATTGATTGGATTTTTCTCCTATTATTTTATGGGTAAATTTCTACGGCCTTTAGAAGATCTGAATAAAGAAATTTCTGAGGTTACGGCTCATAAACTCACGACACAAATTCCGGTGGAGCAGTCGAATGATGAAATCAGTATTTTAGCCAATTCGTTCAATACGATGATTTCAAGGTTAAATGACGTTTTCCAGTCACAAAAAGATTTTACGGCAAGTGCGTCACATGAAATCAGAACACCGATTACAAGGATGGCTTTTCAGCTTGAAAATTTAATTAAACTCGAGCAGCACTCTCCCGATACGCTTTCGGCATTACAACAGATGTTGAAAGATGTTTATCAGTTATCTGATCTTACAAATTCACTTCTGCTTCTCACAAAATTCGACAAAGAAAATATTCAGACTATTTACGAAGAAGTACGAATCGATGAAGTGATTTTTGAGTCTTTCGACAGGGTACAGAAAAGTTACCCTAATTTAAAAATGGATTTTGGCATTTCCGAAGAAACCCAGGAAAACGCTTTTCTTACAATCAATGGAGTTCAGTCGCTTTTAGATATTGTCTTTATTAATTTACTTAAAAATGCAGCAGTTTATTCAGACAATGCCGATGCAAAAATTTTAATCACAGAGACTGAAAAAAATCTTTTGGTTGACATTCTTTCAGAAGGTAAAACGATTTCCGAAGAAGAGCAACCCAAACTTTTCGAAGCTTTTATGCGTGGAAATAACTCTCAGAATATTTCCGGTTCCGGTTTAGGCTTGAGAATCGTCAAAAGAATCTTAGAATATCACGGTGCAGAAATTTCTTACGCTTCACTTTCAAAAAATTTAAATAAATTCAGCATTACTTTTGATAAGTGAATTTAATTTAATTTCTCGCAGATTACGCTGATTTTGCACATATTTAAAATCAGCGTAATCTCCAAAATCAGTGAGAGTTTTTCATCAGTATTATTTTGTTTTCAATTGACAAATCAAGAATTTAATTTTATTTTAAGCCCCATTTAAGTTCGTTTTAATCGAGCAAACGCACTTTTGTCATCAAAATTTGAGAGAATGAACAAAATTGCAGGACTGTTCGTTGTAATTTCTTCGGTAATTTCAGCGCAGCAGCAAATGTCGCTTTTGGAGTGCGAAAACGCCTTTCAGCAAAACAATCTTCAGCTTCTTGCCGAGCAATACAGCATCAATATGGCAGATGCAGATATTTTGCAGGCTAAAATCTGGGAGCTTCCGCAGATGAGCGGATATATCAACGGTTATAATCCCGAAGATAAAAGATTTCTGGATGCAGGAAGAGCAAAAGGTTTGGAAGTTACCCAACTTATTTACATGGGCGGTAAAAAGAAAAATGAAATCGCCTTTGCTAAATCAAATAAAGAACTGGCACAACTTCAGTTTTCGCAGCTTTTGGTTGAATTGAGAACGCAGCTTCACACCAATTACTACAATCTTTACTACGAAAAACTCAAGCTTGAAAATGTCAACAAACAATTGGGTTATATGAATGACCTTTTAAAGGCATATAAAGTACAGTCTGCAAAAGGAAATGTTTCATTGAAGGATGAAGTGAGACTTCAGAGTATTGTAATCCAACTGAATAATGATAAGGTTGAAATTAATAAGAATCTCTTGGAGTTTAAACAGGCTTTGAAAGTTTTGACAGGAATTTCAGAAGGAGTAGAACCTCAGATTTCAGAGGAAGAAGCGAAAGACATTTTGGCTGCGCAACCTTTCGGTGATGAAACCGAATTGAAAAGAAAAGCGCTTGAAAACAATGCCGATTATTTATTCATTCTAAAACTGATTGAAAATTCCAAATTATATTCGCAATGGCAAAAATCGTTGAATGTTCCCGATTTGAATGTGGGAATGGAATATGATCAGGCTTCAGGAACTTTTAATAATGAAATCAATTTAAAAGTGGGAATCCCGATTCCTTTGTGGAAAAACAATAGAGGAAATGTCGAGAAAGCCAATCATGCAATTAAGCAAAATCAGAAAAATGCAGAATTCCAGAAATTTGATTTGGAAACCAAAGTAGAATCGGCTTTTCAAATCTGGAAATCGCAATACGAACAATTAGCCGAAATAAAAGCGACCGATCTAAGCAATCTCGATTTGGTCTACAACGGAATGCTTAAAAACTTCAGAAACGGAAATATCAGTTTAATCGAATTTACCGATTTCATGGAAAGTTACCGTCAGACAGCACTTCAGATCTATGATATGAAAAACGAACTGATGCAGTCTGCCGAACGGCTTAATCAGTTGGTACAAACTAAAATCTTCTATTAAAGTAAAAAATGTTGCGGTCTTTGCTAAGTGAAACGCCTTTTCGAACTTAAAAACAGCATGTTATTTAAAAAATCTTTGTCCCGAAATTTCGGGATTAAAAAAATTCTAAAATGAAAAAAATAATTATACCCTTATTTTCAGCTTTCCTTTTATGGTCTTGTTCAAAGCCTGAAATTGCAAAAACTCCCGAACCAAAAGGTTTTGAATTGAGCAATACGATGCTTGAATCGATTTCCACGGCAAAAGTTGAAAACAGATTAATAGAAGATTCTTACAGCTTTTACGGCAAAATAGCTGCAGATGCCAATTCATACATTGACGTTTTCCCTTTGGTTGGCGGAAATGTGATGAGTGTAAATGTAGAGCTCGGAGATTACGTAAAAAAAGGACAGGTTTTAGCCACCATCCGCAGCACCGAATTGGCGGAAATTCAAAAAGATGTAAGTGATGCTAAAACAGATTTGCTGGTTGCCAAAAACAATCTTCGTGTTGCCAGAGAAATGTATGAAGGAAAACTGAACACAGAAAGAGATGTTCTCGAAGCAAAAAGTCAGCTCCAGAAAGCAGAAGACCAGCTCCAGAGAGCAAGTGCAGTAAGCACGGTTTATAATGTGAAAAATGGAAATATTTACAGTGTTTTGGCACCAATCAGCGGATATATTGTGCATAAAGACATTAATAAAGATATGCAGCTAAGAAGTGACCGAAGCGAAAATATTTTCGATGTCGCCAATACGACCAACGTTTGGGCAATTATGAATATCAACGAATCTGATATCAATAAAATAAGCCTTGGAATGCCTGCTCAGGTTTCCACATTGTCTTATCCGGATAAAGTTTTTGATGGTAAAATCGATAAGATATTTAAAATTATCGATCCTCAAACCAACGCAATGCAGGCAAGAGTAGTTTTGGATAATGCAAACGGATTGTTGATTCCGGACAGTAAAGCAACGATAAAAGTCTCAAAATCTGAGGGTAAATCTGCTCTGTCGATTCCTTCAAAAGCTGTGATTTTTGATGACAACAGAAGTTATGTGGTGGTTTTTAAATCGAGAACAGATGTGAAAATTAAAGAAATTCAGGTTTTAAAACAGCTTGGAGACGTGACTTACCTTTCGGAAGGTCTTAAAGAAGGAGAGAATGTGATTACCAATAACCAATTATTAATCTACCGTTCTCTGAACAACTAAATTTTTTCCAAACCATTAAGAGGATTGAGGTGAAATAGAAGTTTTGCTAATTGTTTTCTGGTTATTATCCTGTCGATATTGACTTCAAAAACAGAGAGCTTCAGACTCTTAATGGTTTTAGTTTCTTTAGATAAAATTAAACACTTAGATATTAACTATCTATAGTCTAACATCTGATTTCTATCATGAACAAATTCATAAAAAATATAATCTCATTTTCATTGAAAAACAAAGCTTTTACCTTTATTTGGGTGGCTGTTTTAGCAGTGGCGGGATTTATCAGCTTTAAAAATATGCCGATTGAGGCATTTCCCGATGTTACCAATACCCAAATCGTTATCATTACTCAGTGGGACGGAAGAAGTGCTGAAGAAGTAGAACGTTTTGTAACCACACCGATTGAATTGGCAATGAGCCCGGTTCAGAAAAAAACAAGTGTTAGAAGCACCACAATGTTTGGTCTTTCCATTGTCAAAATTCTTTTTGATGACGGCGTAGATGATATGTTTGCCCGAAATATGGTGAATAACCAGCTTCGAAACGTAAGTCTTCCCGAAGGAATTGATCCCGAAGTTCAGCCACCTTACGGACCAACCGGAGAAATTTTCAGATACACTTTAGAAAGCAAGAAAAAAGATTCGCGTGAACTTTTAACAATACAAAACTGGGTGATCGACAGAGCGCTTCGTGGAGTTCCCGGAGTTGCAGATATCAATGTTTTCGGAGGTCAGGATAAGGTTTTTGAGTTGAGTATTGATCCGAGAGCTTTAGATAAATATAATTTGACTCCGCTTCAGGTTTATGAAGCCGTGACGAAAAGCAACTTAAATGTCGGTGGAGATGTTATCGAAAAAAACGGACAAGCCTATGTCGTTCGGGGAATTGGTTTGGTACAGTCGACTGATGATATTGCCAATATTACCATTCACAATGACAATGGAAATCCGGTTTTAGTAAAAAATGTTGCTGAGGTTCACGAAAGTTCAAGACCGAGAGTGGGGCAGGCTGGATTAAACAATCAGGATGATACGGTGGAAGGAATTGTTGTGATGCGAAAAGGCGAAAATCCGCGTGAGGTTTTGGTGGGTGTAAAAGCTAAAATTGCAGAGCTTAACGAAAAAATTCTTCCCAAAGATGTCAAAATGGTCACTTTCTACGACCGTGATAACTTAATGGATTTTACGACAGAAACGGTAATGCACAATTTACTGGAAGGAATTATTCTAGTTACGGTTATTGTTTTAATATTCATGGCAGACTGGCGAACGACACTTACGGTTTCCATTATTATTCCGTTGTCGCTACTTTTTGCTTTTTTATGTCTAAAACTTTGCGGGATGAGTGCCAATTTGCTGTCACTCGGAGCAGTCGATTTCGGAATTATCATTGACGGAGCCGTCGTCATGGTCGAAGGGATTTTTGTAATGCTCGATCATAAAGCCAAGAAATATGGCGATGAAAGATTCAATAAAATGGCAAAAGCGGGCTGGATTAAACAAACAGGTACAGGTTTAGGAAAAGCGATTTTCTTTTCTAAATTAATCATCATTACTTCTCTGATTCCCATTTTTGCATTCCAAAAAGTAGAAGGAAAGATGTTTTCACCATTAGCATTTACTTTAGGCTTTGCCTTGTTAGGAGCTTTGATTTTCACATTAACTTTAGTTCCAGTCTTAACGCATTTGCTTTTAAATAAAAATGTAAGAGAAAAAAACAATCCGTTTGTGAATTTCTGGGACAGAATTGTTTTAAAAGGATTCAGATTTACTTTTAAAAATAAGAAGATAAGCTTAATTGTTTCTGTTTCAATTGTTGTCGTTACTTTATTCTCAGGGAAATTTTTAGGAACAGAATTTTTACCACAACTTAATGAAGGTTCACTCTGGATTACCGCCGAAATGCCAATGAGTTCTTCTTTAAAAGAATCTTTAAAAACTGCAGATATTTTAAAGAAAGATATTATGAGCGTTCCCGAAGTAACCGATGTTTTGGCGCAAACCGGACGAAGCAACGACGGAACCGACCCGAACGGATTCGGATTTGTGCAGTTCGCCGTCAATCTTAAAGCTAAAGATGAGTGGACCCGAAAAATAACTTACGAACAATTAACCGAAGAAATTGATAAAAAACTGAGCAAATATCAGGGAATTACGTTCAATTATTCTCAACCGATTTCTGATAACGTTGCCGAAGCTGTAGCGGGTTTTAAGGCTGAAAATGGTATTAAAATCTATGGCGACAATCTTCAGACTTTGGATGAATTGGCAGAAAAAGTTTTAAAATCAATCAAAGATGTAGACGGAGTTCGTGATGCCGGAATTATCAAAAATATTGGTCAGCCGGAAGTAAATGTGGTTTGGGACAGAAATAAAATGGCGGCTTACGGTGTAATGCCGGAAGATGCACAAACCGTTCTGGAAATGGCATTCGGAGGAAAAACGGCTTCCGAAATGTACGATGGCGAAAGAAAATTCCCGATTCGTCTTCGTTATTCTCATGAATTCAGAAAAGATGAGAATGATATGGCTTCACTGATGATTCCTACACAGGATGGAACAATGATTCCGTTGAAAGAAGTTGCTACTATTGAAAAAAATAACGGCGCTGCGTTTATTTACCGAGATGATATTAAACGTTACATCGGAATTAAATTTTCGATTCGTGACCGTGACTTGGGCGGAACGATTTCGGATGCGCAAAAAGAAGTAGCAAAAATTGATATTCCCGAAGGCTATAAAGTGGGGTGGACTGGTCAGTTTGAAAACCAGCAAAGAGCAACCGCAAGATTGACGGAAATTGTACCCATCAGTATTTTAGGAATATTCTTCCTGTTGTTTATTCTTTTTGGAAACATGAAAGATTCATTCTTGGTATTGGCAAACGTCCCTTTTGCGCTGATTGGCGGAATTATCGCACTGCATGTAACCAACATGAATTTCGGAATTTCTGCCGGAGTCGGAATGATTGCTTTGCTCGGAATCTGTATTCAGAATGGAGTAATTCTCATCACAGAGTTTCATCAAAACATAAAAGATGGGTTCAAACTGGATGAAGCTGTTCTTAACGGAGTAAAATCCAGGACAAGACCTGTAATTATGACGGCTTTGATGGCATCCATCGGACTTTTACCTGCTGCTCTATCTACAGGAATTGGTTCTGAATCTCAAAAACCTTTAGCAATCGTTATCATTGGAGGATTAATCACAGCGACGGTTTTAACCTTATTAATTTTCCCAATCATCTTCTGGATTTTCAATCGAACAAAGAAGACCGAAGAAATTATTTAAAATTCTCTTTCATTTATCATTATATAGTTGAAGCCCGGAATAGAAAATCTATTCCGGGCTTCTTTATATATGAAAATCAAGTCTGTTTTTAGAATCCTAAACCGACTGTAAATCCTTTTACAAGATTAGGATAAGTTCCTAATGAAGCAGCAGCTCCTGTAGTTGTATTTACGGTGTACAGTTTTGTTTCTGTACCTACAGTTGCCATCAGATATGCTTTTTGGCTTGTACTACCAATATCAAATCCGTTTGCCTGTGAAATATTGATTCCTAATGAACCTCTTTCTACCAAAATACCTCCGTTTGGCGGGTTTTGCAAGTAGAGTTTATCCGTATTGTGGTCGATTACAAAAAGTTCAGTCGCCGTTGTCCCTGCGAAGTTATTGGTATACGCTGCAGCACTTACCGCAACTGGAGTAGGGCTAAGATTAGTATCGGTCCCAGTAATTCCTCCCGTAACAGGATCTAGTCTTAAATTCTGTCCGGTGTTGCTCACCACTCTGATTTTATCCACAACCGGATTAAAGTCAAAACCAAATTCAGTTCCTGAAAGCAAAGTAGGAAGTTGAGTTCCTACAACCGTAGCTGCACCTGTCCCTAAATTGATTGTATAAATTCTGCTTGAGCTTCCCAGAGCATACAACTGTCCGTTTAATGGTCTGAAATCGATACCCAAAATATTTTCTCCGGTTTGAAGCCCGGTTATTGTCTTGGTTACAGGCTGTGGATTTTCAGGATTGAAAATTTGCAAGGCATTTGCATCGTTTACAGCATAAGCAACCGGATTTGTTGGAATGGCTAAATCTAAAATTTTTTGTGAAAGATTTCCAATGTTTGTTGCTTTTCCGTTTGATAAATCAACTTTATAAAGACTGTTTTGGCTTCCTGTTGTTGCTGCCATTAATGCAACAGAGTTATCAGGATTGATGTCGAATGCAGCTTGTCCTGTAAAGGTTATTCCTAAACTTCCGACTTCAACTAAAGTTCCGTTATTTGGAGGATCTTGTTTAAATAATTTCCCTGAAGTTGCATCAAGATCATATAAAATAGTTGAACTGGCTCCGGAAACACTGTTGGTATAGGCAATTCCTGTAATGGATGAGGAGGTTGCAATTCCTGTATCTGTAGCAGCCAGAGCACCGGTTTCAGGATGTAAACGAAGGTTTTGCCCGGTATTGGTTACCAATCTGATACGATCTACTGTTGGATTAAAATCGATTGACGCAATCGTTCCCGAAATTGCCGGTGTAAAAGAGGTTGTACTTACAGGTCTTGTATTTCCCGTTGAGGTATTGATAATATAAAATTTGCTTGCATTCGAAACTGCATAAAGCTCACCTGTAGCAGGTCTGAAGTCTATGCTTAATAATTTTTCCCCGGAAGGTACTCCCATGATTGTTTTTGTGGAAGAAAAAGAAGCCGAATTTTTGGAATTGAAAGCGACCAATTGATTATTGTCGGTCAAGCCGTAGACCATCATGTCGGGCGCAGGAATAACTTCTGGTGGCATTTCCATAGAGTCGTCGTCACAAGATAATACCGAGACGAATGCTAATGCAGCTAAACAGATGTAAGATAGTTTTTTCATAATAATTTATTTAATAGGATTTTATTAATCTATCTACGAGAAAAAATTATCTCCGGATTTTCACCAACACTTTTTTTTAATTCATTTTTTTGTTTAAATTTGCATCTCTGTTTACAGAAAATAATACGGTTTGTGACTTTCTGGGTTTGAAGATGAAACTTTTTTTCATAAAAAGATTTTGGTATATAAAAATTCATTATATTTGCACACCGAAAATTTGAATAAAACAATAAATAAATAATTTAAATCATGGCAAAGGAAACGTTTAATCGTAACAAACCACACTTGAACATTGGTACTATTGGTCACGTTGACCATGGTAAAACTACTCTTACAGCTGCTATTTCTGCTGTATTAGCTAGCAAAGGTCTTGCTGAGAAAAAAGACTTCTCTGCGATTGACTCTGCTCCAGAAGAAAAAGAAAGAGGTATTACTATCAATACTGCTCACATCGAATACGAAACTGAAAAAAGACACTATGCTCACGTTGACTGTCCAGGTCACGCGGATTACGTAAAGAACATGGTAACTGGTGCTGCTCAGATGGATGGAGCTATCGTTGTATGTGCTGCTACTGACGGACCTATGCCTCAGACTAGAGAGCACATTCTACTTTGCCGTCAGGTAAACGTACCTAGAATCGTTGTTTTCATGAACAAAGTTGACATGGTAGACGATGCTGAGTTATTAGAGCTTGTTGAAATGGAATTGAGAGACTTATTGTCTACTTACGATTTCGACGGTGATAACTCTCCAGTAATTCAAGGTTCTGCACTTGGTGCACTTACAGCTGCTACTTCTAGCCCGGTAAACACTGACGATCAGTGGTTTAAGAGTGTTGAAGCGTTAATGGATGCTGTTGATACTTGGATCGAAGAGCCAGTAAGAGATACTGAAAAGCCATTCTTGATGCCAATCGAAGACGTGTTCTCTATTACAGGTAGAGGTACTGTAGCAACTGGTAGAATCGAGGCTGGTATCATCAATACAGGTGATCCTGTTGATATCGTTGGTATGGGTGATGAAAAATTAACTTCTACAATTACAGGGGTTGAGATGTTCAGAAAAATCCTAGACAGAGGTGAAGCTGGTGATAACGTAGGTCTATTGTTGAGAGGTATTGAAAAAACTGACATCAAGAGAGGTATGGTAATCGCTAAGAAAGATTCTGTGAAGCCACACAAAAAATTCAAAGCATCTGTTTATATTCTTTCTAAAGAAGAAGGTGGACGTCACACTCCATTCCACAACAAGTACCGTCCTCAGTTCTACGTAAGAACTACTGACGTTACAGGTGAAATCTTCTTACCAGAAGGTGTAGAAATGGTAATGCCTGGTGATAACTTAGAGATCACTGTAGAATTGTTACAGCCAATCGCTCTTAACGTAGGTCTTAGATTTGCGATCAGAGAAGGTGGTAGAACAGTTGGTTCAGGTCAGGTTACTGAAATCTTAGACTAATCATCTTAATATAATTAAAGTTCCGTAAGGAAGCTTACGGAACTTTTTTAATCTACGGGCATCGTCCAATGGTAGGATACCGGTCTCCAAAACCGTTGATCAGGGTTCGAATCCTTGTGCCCGTGCAAATAAAAATTATGAGTTCATTTGTTGATTTTTTAAAAGGTTCTTATAACGAATTCAGACATAAAGTTGAATGGCCAAAATGGTCAGATCTACAGTCTTCTACAATTGTAGTAACTGTTGCAACTGTTATTTTAGCGTTATTCACTTTTGGTGTTGATGAATTGTTTTCTAAAGCAATCAGCAATATCTTAGGAATATTGATTAACAGCTTCAATTAACAAAAAGTAATTTCCCGTAATGAGCGAATTAAAATGGTATGTGCTGAAAGCAATCAGCGGACAGGAAAATAAAGTGAAAAACTATATTGAGACGGAAATCAAACGTTTAGGGTTTGAGCAGTACGTTACTCAGGTAGTTATTCCTATGGAAAAGGTGATTCAGCTTAGGAACGGAAAAAAAGTTCCGAAAGAAAGACCATACTATCCTGGTTACCTTATGGTAGAAGCTGATTTAATGGGAGAGATTCCTCACGTTATTAAAAACATTCCCGGGGTAATTTCTTTCTTAAGTTTAACTAAAGGCGGAGATCCTGTTCCAATGAGAAAATCAGAAGTGAACAGAATGTTAGGTAGAATGGATGAGCTTTCAGAATTTGCTACCGATGCAGAAATCCCGTTTATTGTTGGTGAAAACGTAAAAGTGATCGACGGTCCTTTCAACGGATTCAACGGAACTGTTGAGAAAATTCTTGAAGATAAAAAGAAAATCGAAGTTTCAGTTTTGATCTTCGGAAGAAAAACTCCAATGGAATTGAGCTACATGCAGGTAGAAAAAGTTTAAGATATTATTCTAAAATATATGAAGGTTACTTTTAATAGGTAACCTTTTTTTGTTCATAATAATAGATCGTATGATTCCATTTGCGAAAAAGAACAGCTTTTTTTTATTGTATTGCTTTTTTTTAACTGCAATCTTTTTATATGTCATCTTAAAATTATACGGAAAGGCAACGTTGCCTGTTCATGAATGGACGATGTCTGACTGGCTCGTCAACTACGAAGACGGTGGTTTCAAACGTAGAGGAATTAGTGGAACTGTTTTTTTTGCAATGCAGGATCTTTTCGGGATATCTTTGCCGATTCAGGTTTTTTTTATTCAGGTTGTTTTCTATGCTCTCGTTTTTTTTGCCTATTTTAAGCTCTTAATTTCAAAAAAAATTGACTGGAATATTTTAATACTACTGTGTTCGCCTCTTTGTTTTATGTACTTTCCAATCAATTTATCATATTCAGGAAAGAGAGAAATAATTTTATTCGCACTTGTCGCATATTTTGCATTAGGTAAAATGACTGTCTTTAAAGAAAGAATATTTTTAGTTTTATTTTCTATAAGTCTGTTTTTTCATGAAATGTTTTATTTCTTCTTGCCATTTTTCATATTCATCCATATTCTCAAAACCGGAAAAAACAAATATGCCTTTTGGCTGCTTTTTTTTGCAGTGTCCACAATTACCGTAGGAAGTATATATTTATTGGGTGCAGATATTAATTGTGGTAAAAGTTTAGAAATTATTAAAAATAGAGGAGTTGTTTTTGGCGAGAATAATATTTTCTTTTTTAAATATTGGAATAGCATAGAAATTATAAAAAATGAAATTAGCTCTTACCTGTTATTCATTTTAGAACTCATCATTGAGATCTCAATGTTTCTATATTATGCATATACCTTTTACAGAAATAAATTTTATACACTTCTTAAATTTGTTTTAATAAGTTTAATCTGGGCAAGTCCTCTATATGTTTTAGGAATTGATTGGTATCGATGGGATCATATTTATTCTATGCTTTTATTTATTATCGTAGTATGTATGTTGCAGAATAATGAAAACAATAAAATTTCATTTAATCAAAATCCGTTTTTAAAGAGGTTTCTTATTTTTAATATTTTGTTTTTCATCTTTTTTTTCATTCATATACAATATGATGGGCGAGGATTTTCATTGCAAAATGTAAAAGAATATTATTTCTCTCGATTCTTCTGATCTTAGATATAATATGTAATTTATACAGTATTCTTTTCTTAGTGTCAAAAATGATCTTATTGAAAATTTTAATTATCTGGTTAAAACTCAAATAATTAATTTGCTATTTAAAAAATATTTCATAATTTTGCAGTCCGAAAAGTAGGCTTATCTAATGTGAGAATGGATAACCTGCTGAATAATAATGCTTCCAAACTCATTAATTATTCAAATTTAAAAAATAAAAAATGGCTAAAAAAGTCTTTAAAATGGTAAAACTTCAGGTGAAAGGTGGCGCTGCTAACCCTTCTCCACCGGTAGGTCCAGCTTTGGGTTCTGCAGGTGTGAACATCATGGAGTTTTGTAAGCAATTTAACGGGAGAACCCAAGATAAGCCAGGACAAGTTTTACCTGTAGTAATTACAGTGTACGAAGACAAATCTTTTGAATTCGTAATCAAAACTCCTCCTGCAGCAATCCAGTTGATGGATGCGGCTAAAATCAAAGGTGGTTCCGGAGAACCAAACAGAAACAAAGTAGGTGCTGTATCTTGGGCTCAGGTTCAGAAGATCGCTGAAGACAAAATGACTGACCTTAACTGCTTTACAATGGATTCTGCTGTTTCTATGGTTGCAGGTACTGCAAGATCTATGGGATTAAGAGTAACAGGAACTAAACCAACTTTTAACGCTTAATACTATTAGAAATGGCAAAATTGACTAAAAAGCAAAAGGAAGCTGCTAGCAAAGTAGAAAAAGGAAGAATCTATAACCTTGAAGAAGGTTCAGCTCTTGTAAAAGAAGTGAACACTGCAAAGTTTGATGCTTCTGTAGATATCGCTGTAAGATTGGGTGTAGATCCAAGAAAAGCAAACCAAATGGTAAGAGGTGTTGTATCTCTTCCTCACGGAACTGGTAAAGATGTTAAAGTTTTGGCTTTAGTAACTCCGGATAAAGAAGCTGAAGCTAAAGAAGCTGGTGCTGATTATGTAGGTCTTGATGAATATTTACAAAAAATCAAAGAAGGTTGGACAGATGTTGACGTGATCGTTACAATGCCGGCTGTGATGGGTAAATTAGGACCATTGGGTAGAGTATTAGGACCAAGAGGTTTAATGCCAAACCCTAAATCAGGTACTGTAACTATGGAAATTGGTAAAGCAGTAACTGAAGTAAAAGCTGGTAAAATTGACTTCAAAGTAGACAAATACGGTATTATCCACGCTGGTATTGGTAAAGTATCTTTCGATGCTGCTAAGATCAAGGAAAATGCTCAGGAATTGATCTCTACTTTGATCAAAATGAAGCCAACTGCTGCTAAAGGAACTTACGTAAAGTCGATCTATTTATCTTCTACAATGAGTCCTGGTATTGCAATCGATACTAAATCTGTTAACTAATATTAAATCCTTAAGACAATGACAAAAGACCAAAAAGTTGTAGCGATACAAGAGATCAAAGACTTGCTTCAGGATGCTAAAGTAGTATATGTTGCAGATCTTGAAGGATTGAATGCTGGTAAAGCTTCAGACTTCAGAAGACAAGCTTTCAAGCAGAATATCAAAGTAAAAGTTGTAAAAAATACACTTTTACAAAAAGCAATGGAGCAGATTGACGGAGTAGATTTCTCTGAAATGTTCCAGACTTTCAAAGGTAACTCTGCATTAATGATTGCTGAAACAGCAAACGCTCCTGCAAAACTTATCAAAGATTTCAGAAAGAAAGATGAAAAGCCAGCTTTAAAATCGGCTTTCGTACAAGAAACTTTCTATGTTGGTGACAACAACCTTGATGCTTTAGTAAGCATTAAGTCTAGAGAAGAAATGATCGGTGAAATCATCGGATTACTTCAGTCTCCAATCCAAAGAGTTGTTTCTGCTCTTCAAAACAAATCTGAAGCATCAGAAGCTAGCGCTGAAGAAGCTGCACCTGCAGTAGAAGAAGCTCCGGTTGCTGAAACTCCAGAAACTCCGGCTGCTGAAGGAGAAGCTCCAGCTGCTGAATAATAGACTCTCAAAAAATTAAATAAAACAATCAACAAAAACATTACAACAATGTCAGATTTAAAAAATTTAGCTGAAACGCTAGTAAACTTAACAGTAAAAGACGTAAACGAATTAGCAACTATCCTTAAGGATGAGTACGGTATCGAGCCTGCTGCTGCTGCAGTAGTAATGGCTGGTCCTGGTGCTGGTGAAGCTGCTGAAGAAAAGACTGAATTCGACGTAATTCTTAAGTCTGCAGGTGCTTCTAAATTAGCTATCGTTAAATTGGTAAAAGATTTAACTGGTGCTGGTCTTAAAGAAGCTAAAGATATCGTAGACGGTGCTCCTGCTCCATTGAAGCAAGGTATCTCTAAAGACGAAGCTGAAGCTCTTAAGAAGCAATTAGAAGAAGCTGGTGCTGAAGTAGAATTGAAATAATTTTTCAATTTTTAAATATAAGAAGCAACTACATTTTGTAGTTGCTTTTTTTATGTAACATATAGTATTTCTTATCATAGATCAATGTGTAATCGATTACATTGTTGTATATTTGCATTCGAAAAATTCTTTTCACATTCCCTACTAATAATCTACAGAAAAATTATAACCTTTTAGTATTCTAAAGGGATGTATATTTTTGTGTTCATTTTAAAAATTACGTACAGGTAGGGATTGGAATTTGTTTTTTGAAACTCTGAACAACAAAAACACTTTAACTCTATGAAAGAGAAAACATTCAAAATGACTTTAAGAAGTATTACCCTATTTCTTTTTTGTCTTTTAAGTAAAAACCATCATGCACAAACAGTATTTTTTGAAGACTTTGGTGTAAGCCATACTCCAAATTCAACAAATGATTATGGAAGAAAAAAATCAGACTATGTTCCGACAGGAAATTTCAGCTACGGAACTTCTAAAGCCAACACAACTAATTTTGAACCCAGCAATATAGAT
Organism: Chryseobacterium sp. CBo1; assembly: GCF_001693475.1. Taxonomy (NCBI): domain Bacteria; kingdom Pseudomonadati; phylum Bacteroidota; class Flavobacteriia; order Flavobacteriales; family Weeksellaceae; genus Chryseobacterium; species Chryseobacterium sp. CBo1. The sequence goes on along the minus strand of NZ_MAUH01000011.1, from coordinate 81,401 downwards.
AATTCTTATTATGCTGTTGTAGCTCCTGAATTTATCTACTCCGGAGTAATTCCGGGATTTTATTTCTGGACTTTAGCAGATCCTTCTACATCTCCATTTGAAGGGGCAAATCGATATGCAGAAGATCATACTCTGGGAGACAGTCATGTTGCAGTTCTGGCGATCAATGCACAAACTCCAAACACTGCTTTTTATGAAAGGAATTTTAGCTTTACGGCAGATTCATATTATGAAGTTTCTTTTTGGATATATGTCGTAAATCCTACAACACAGGTGAAATTATCAATGAAGGATCCTGTTTCAGGAGTTGAACTTGGTGGAGTTTCTACCGGAGCAATTGCTTCTCAGTCTGCTAATTGGCAAGAGTTTAAGCTTAATTTCAAAACTCCGGCGACACGTTGTGAGAATACTGTTGCTAAATTATCCTTACAAAATATTTTCCAGGGAGGCACAGGAAATGATTATTACATAGATGATATTGCTGTCAAAAAATTATCCGTGCAACCGATTACATCGGATTTCACATTTACTTGTCCGATAAATTCAGTTGTTGCTGACACAGATGGTGATGGCATTGCTGATGATTTAGATATGGATTCTGATAATGACGGGATATTAGATATCAATGAGTGTCCTGATCTTGTTGTTAATAAAGATTTTAATTCTACTAATGGGACTACCGTGACTTTCGATGCGCCCGCTGCAGATCTCGGGTTTGTATTTGATGTTTATACGCTCGATAATTCTTTTAATCTGAATATTAATGGAGTTAATTTAGCTTTGAATGAAATAGAATTTCAGCCCGATCAGACAGATAACATCAGATTCAAAGATGGTTCTCATTACGGAAGCGGGGGTATTCCACAGATTTACCAGATGACCGGAAATGCTTCTAATCCTCTGGTCAGAATAATTATTCATAAAAACGGAAGTGTCGAAATGTACGGAAGTAAGTCTACAAACGGACATTTATATCCTTTACAACTTTACAATGGAAATCATTTTAATACAATCAATTGGCATAGAACGGGTAGTAATACTGTTGTTTTAAAGCAACATGTTGTCAGTGTAACTTACATTACAGGAAACGGAAGAGGAGTTAAGAATGGTTTTTGTGATCCTGATGGTGACGGTATTTCCAATCAGTTTGATACAGACAATGATGGTGATGGATGTCCTGATGCCATCGAAGGGTCAGAACTTGTAAAATATGACCAGGTACATCCGCTAAATCTATTAGCTGATAATCCTGACTATAAATACAGAGGACAGATAAAGGTTTTAGCAGATGGTGTTACGAAAGGGAATCCGGGTCAGGTTATAAGTAAATCACCACTTGCCAACGGAGTTCCGGAATTGGTGAATCCAGCAGCAGATAATACTTCAGGAAATAACGGTATTGCAGATAATACGGATGAAATACCTACTTCAGAAGCAGGTCAAGGGATTGGATCAAGTCAGAATTTTACCGTAAACGCATGTATATGTTATAATCCTGCAAATACTTCGGGAACTCCTGTCCTAAAAACTCAGCATGGCATTACATCTTTAAACAGAGCAGATTCTACTTCAGAAAAGTGGCCAGGAGTAAGAAAAGGTGCATGGACAGCCTTAGAATCTAAAACTAAAGGATTCGTGCCTAACAGATTAACTGCAGCTCAAATCAGTTTGATTCCTGAAAGTGACCTGAGAGAGGGAATGATGGTATACAATATTACAGATGATTGCCTTCAGGTTAATACAACCGGAACAGCATCCGGTTGGAAATGCTTCACTACACAAACATGTACAACAATTAATTAATTTTAAAATGAAAAATTTAGCTATAATTATTTTCTCAGTATTCTCCATGACTGTTTTTTCGCAAGTTGCAATAGGAAAGTCATCAGTTTCAAGTAATGCGGTTTCTCTTGAGTTTGGAGATCAGCATCGTGGTCTTCTTCTACCTTGGGTAGACAAAACAGATGATGTTATAGGAGCGGTAAACGGAACCATGGTTTACACTCTTAATGATAAAAAAGTAAAAGTAAAATATGCAAGTGGGTGGAAGGATCTTTCAGTAAATACGGAAGGAACAACGATTGATCCTGTAACATTTGTGGATGGAACTGCAATTCAGAATACGACTGATGAAAATTCTACTGCAAAAGTCTCTATCGGTACGCCTTCATCTACACCTGGAATTCTGGTTTTGGAAGATACCGATAAAGCAATGATATTGCCAAAAGTTGCAGACCCTAATCGTAATATTGTGAATCCTTCACCCGGAATGATGGTGTACGATACTACAAAAAAACTTCTGGCTGTATTTAATGGAAGTGTTTGGTCGTACTGGCGTTCATAAATTCTTTAATATTCTAATAGCAGACCGGATGTGATAAATCCGGCTGCTTGTTTTATTTCAATAATATATTCAATCAACGGAATTGTTATTGACAGAAAGTAATTAAGACGAATTGTAATTTCTAAAAATTGTGAATTATATATGAATTTTTTTAATCTTTTTGTGTAATATTTTAATTATTATTTATGATTAACCTATTATTAATGAAAATTATTTATGATTGAACGCATAATATGCATATATTTGTAATCATTATTTGACTGTCTATTAAAATCAAATCAAATCAAATTGAGAAAACTATTTAAATCAAGAACATTTGCGGGTTATGCTGCTATATTACCAATCGTATTTTGTCTGTTTTGTTCGTTACTGAATGCTCAGTCTAAAGATTCTGCAAAAGTGAGTCCGAAGGCAAGTATTAGTCTGAAAGATGGTGCAACTCTTTTTTCTGCTGATGAATCTTTCAACCGTCAGATTTCAGGGAAAAAAATTATTCGCGATAAAGCGACTGTTGCTTATCAGAAAAATAAAGAAGAAGGCAAAAATTTAGAAATGACCACTCCAAAAACAGGGAGTTGTCATGTTACAAAAGATTCAGCGAAAGAAAAGAAAAAAGAAGAGCCTGCAAAAAAAGATAAAAAGAAAATATCTTATTTTTTCCTAAACAATAAATTTACGATGAATTACTGTTAATATTGTTTTGAAATTTAGTTGTGGCACAAACTTTGAAAGCTGTGTTCAACCATTAAATCATTTATTATATATCTTTCAGATTATAAAATTCCCCAACATATGTTGAGGAATTTTATTTTAAGATTATGTAAGATTATCGTTTTGTATATAATTTTAATTAAAACCTTATTTTAGGCATAGAAATTGTTTGCAAAATACACAACATACCTAAACCAAATCATCACTATATTAATTTTAAAATCCCCATAGTTTTATGATAAACTGGGGATTTTCTCTTTTGATCTTATATGATTTCATTGTTCTTTTTCAATTTTTCTGTTTTATTTCGAATAGAAATTTCATTATAGGCAAGTATTGATTAAAATCGTTGTGCTTTTGATTAATTATAAAACCATACAAAGTGAAATATATTTATCGCACATAAACAATTATGTCCTATTTTCAGGCAATTAAACTTAAATTTAATATTGATTTTCATTTTATAATCAAATATTATTGTTATTTTTGCAATTCCCTAACTGAACGTGATTGAAAAGAGATTTACTAAATCTGAATTTTGAATTTAAAAATTCAAGCTTTCGAAAAAGCCTGATATTTCTTTGTATTTGCAGCTTTTTGGTATTTATTTCTTTTAATCAGACTTTGCGTGCTCAAGTTGAGAATGGGAATAGCCATGATGCAACAATCGTTTTGAGTCAGGGAGCAGTGGTTTATAGTGCAGATGCGGAATTCAACAAGCAAATAAGCTCAGGCAAAATCACTTTAGACAATGGATCTGTTTCGTATGATGCTCAGAAAGATGTTTTAGTTGCTGGGGTTAAGCAATCGAAGAACTTTGATAATAAAGCTAAAATTGCGGAAAGTAAGAACCAAAAGGAGGAGCTAAAAAAAATTCGTAAAAAGATTCAGGATTTTGAAACTCGCCAAAAAAGTTTTCCAGTTAAACAACTTCAGGTATTTCCTTCTCAACAGGATATTATTTCTCTTTCAGGTGTAAATCTTGAATATTTATCGCCGGGTCAGCAACATCATGATCTGAATAAATTTTTTATCTCAGATAAGCTTTATCAAGACAAAGTTGCATTCAATCAGGAGCAAAGACAAAAAATTACAAATTACAGCGAGCAGGCTGTTAATTTCTTTTATGCAAATGCCTTTTCTGTAAGGCCTCCGCCTGTATTCTTTACAGTTTATTATATTTAGAGCTTCTAAAAGTTCATCAATCAAGTAATGGTAATTCTTTACAGCTATAAAGATCAAGTTTTTATAGTTGAGGATTTCTATTGCTCTTACGCAACAATATTAAAAACAATAATTATTCAAATGAAAAAATGTTACTCAAATTTGATAGTGAGTAAGCTGCAATTATTTGCATTGCTTTTTACTGCAGGTTTCGTTTTGGCACAACAAAGTGTTGAACAAGAAAAAGAAACGAAAGAAGATGTTGTAATTTCTTACAACACACCATTTTCCTATTCGCTTAATCCGAATGTAAGCTGGGAACTTAAAAACTCAACTGGAGATCTGATCAATCAAGGTAAAGGCGATTTTGTAAATAAAGCGTTTACTGTTCCCGGAAACTATGTTTTGTCTATCCAACAAAAACACGCACACAATGAAGAGTCGTGTGATCATGACCAATATCCTTCAAAATTAAACATTAAGGTAAGTAATACTAAAATGGATTTTGACTGGTCTACACTGAAATTTTCAAAAAATATTGCAGATGGACAGTCGTCAAAAGGAATAACTGTAACTGTAGATGTGCTTTATTCTTCTGCTGAAAATGAAAACGCAGTTTACGAGCATGGTTTTAAAACTGCAGGTGTAGGTACTTCTATTGTAGGAACGTTGAAGGACAAAAAAACAATTTTAAAACCGGGAGTCAATAAACTTGCTTTTTTGCTTGATGGGGTAGCAGAAAAAGGAAATTATATAATGCTGGACTTTAAAGATGTTAACGGACAAGTACAGTCATATACTTTAACTCAAAAAATTAAATAAAAATGATGAAAAATATATATGTCTTAACGGTATTTTCGCTTTTTATAACCGGGATTTTGTCCGGCGTAAAAGCGCAATATTGCGTCTCGGGTTGTAATTCAAATACGTTTGTGTACAGTACCGATCCTAATACTTTAGAATATGATAACCTGATAAGCACTTTTCACTCTTCTTTGGCAAAAGAAAAAGATGGGACCTTTAAAGTGTGGGGTGAAGGTACATCTGCTAGCGGCGGAAATTTATTTTCTCCAACCGTAATAGGTGCGGCTGCCAATTTTGTGTATACTGGAACTCCGCTAAAAGTAGCAGGAGGTAGTAATTCTACTACTGTAAAGCAGTTTGCTCTACTTACTACTGATGGCTTATATGTTTGGGGAAGTAATGGTACGGTTGGACAATCGTCTAATGGAGCCTTAATAGCTCCTGCCATAAAGGCTGATTCTAATTTTGGTAAGATTTCTGTCAATGGTAAAGCAGATGGTTTACCTGCAGGAGTTGTACCTAGCGATGTTAAGATGATGTTTGGTTCATACCGTACTTTGGCTATTGTAACTTGTACTGGTGCTGCTTGGGTTTTATCTTTTAATGGAAATAAGAATGGTGACGGTACGGCAGAAAATGCTACAAATAATGTGATATGGCATCGTGTTAAAACAGCCGATACAGGAAATCCTGATTTGGCTAATGTTGTAGTGATGAGAGGAACTCCTAATGCTTTATTTGCTTTAACCTCAACAGGGAAGCTTTATACTTGGGGAACGGGTACTTATGTGAATGGTAGTGCTGCTGCAAACAGAACTTTTGCAACTGAAGTTACGGTTCCTTCTGGAGTTACTCCTAAAATGATAGGAATGACTCAGAGTGGTACTGCTCAGACTTATTATCTTTTAGGAACTAATAATAAATTGTACGGAATGGGTGGTAATAACCAAAAACAGCTAGGAGACGGAAGTACAACGACAAGAACAACCTGGGTTCAGCCACAAAAAATTACAGATCAAGCGGGGCAAGGAACTGGTGTTTTAGAGAATATAGTTTGGTTTTCTGCAAATGAGCATGACAATTCTAGTGCTGCTGCTATAAATGTTTTAACAACTAATAATAAGCTGTGGGCGTGGGGATCTAATTCTGGAAATATGATTGGAGGAACATCGGGTACTGGAGCTTATGATCCCATCTATATGCCCGGACAAACGACTGCTGCTAACGGTTTAAATTTAACTGATGAAGTTGTTGCTGTTGAAACCGGAGGTCATACAACTGTTAATGTGAAAAAATGTTCTCAGTACTTTGGTTATGTAGGACATAAAACTAATGGAAGTATGGGGGACGGGTCAACAACTCCTCCTGCTGATCCAAATCCAAATACGTACAGTTATTCTACTGCTATTTTGATAGTTTGTGGTGCAGATGCAGGTCCGAGAATTCAGAATTTAAATATCTGTCAGGGTACAACGGCTAACTTAAATAATGCTGTTCAGGAAGCGAACCCTAGTGAAGTAGAATGGCATGCTACAAATGATGTAACCAGTCCTGTTATTACCAATGTTACAGCGGTTGGCCCGGGAACTTATTATGGCTTTTTCACGGTAGCCTCAGGAAAGTGTAGAGTTGTAGGATCTGTAATTACTGTTGCTTACTATGATGCCGCAGGTGCTTATGCCAACAATTGTACATGTACGAAAGATGGGTCTACAATAACCGGTGGTGCGCCAACAAAATTTGGAATTACGACGCTAAATAAATTGTCGATATGGCCGGAAGCTGTACCGAACGGTTTCGTCGCTTTGGAATCAAAAGATAAAGGGTTTGTTATTACTCGTGTTGCAAATTCAGGAGTAATTACTGAACCTAAAAAAGGAATGCTGATATATGATATAGCGGATCAGTGTGTGAAATTATACAACGGATCATTCTGGAGATGTCTGAAAAAAAGCTGTAATGATTATTAATTTAAACTTAAAAAAATGAAACTAAATAATATACTTGTAGGTTTTTTAATTTTTGGTGGATGTCTTTTCAATGCACAAATTGCTATTGGTAAACAGTCGGTTAACGGAGTTAATACGATTTTAGATTTTACCGGAGCAACTGCTACGGAAGCTTCCACAGATCCTGCAACAACCAATGAAAATGGGATCATTCTTCCTGCAGTAACTGCTTCACCTTCATATGCCGTAACTGCGCCAACGACAAACAATCCTAACAATGGGACATTTGTTTTTGATCGTGCATTAAGAATGGTCAGAATGTTTACAAACGGGGCTTGGGTAAATTTATCTGATGCTGCTGGGAATGATATTCCTGCTGATCTTAATAACCCGAGTACAGGTTTGAATGGAGGTGTGATCATCGGTTCAAGTACGACGGCTGCTTCCGGGGTACTGGTTTTAGAATCTGCTGATAAAGCAATGGTTTTGCCACACGTAAGAAATCCTCATACAACAGTGAAAAGTCCTTATCCGGGGATGATGTGCTATGATACACAAAGCAACTCACTTGCAGTGTATGATGGTGTAAAATGGAACTACTGGAAATAATTCCTGAGTATTGCTTTGATCCTGACTGGATTTTAAAGCAGATTTAAAAATAAATTCATAACCACTTCAAAATGAAGTGGTTTTTTATTGCATATAAAATTAAAATTATGTAAATTTGCATTCTCTTTTGGCGCTAAAATTAAACATAATACAGTAATCTATTGAAAATCAACTCTTTCATAAATTTGAAAGGGTGTTTCTTGTTTTTGTTGTATTATCGTCTTTTTAACTCCATTAGATAAAAATAAAAATATTTTGCACTACACTGTGAAAAGATATACCAGTGTTGCAGTTAGATATCGAAAGACAAAAGAAACAAGGTAAAAGAAACATACATAACGGCGCCAAAGTTATATATTCCTTTAATCTTTTTACTTTTTTCTTGGCTCTTGATTATCTGATATTTTTGAATAAAAACAAAATATTTTTTAACCCTTTCTTAAAAGTTTTATGAGTAAAACAACATCAACAACTAGGGGAGTGGAGAGAATTAATTTCTCTTCGGCTAAAGGAAAAATCATTACTCCGGATTTCTTGGATATCCAGTTGGAGTCATTTAAAGATTTTTTCCAGTTAGATACACTTCCTGAAGACAGAAAGAAAGAAGGTTTGCACAAAACCTTCCAGGAAAACTTTCCAATTACCGATTCTAGAAACCAGTTTGTACTTGAGTTTTTAGATTATTTGGTAGATTCTCCACGTTATTCGATCGACGAGTGTGTGGAAAGAGGTTTAACGTATTCAGTTCCTCTAAAAGCGAGACTTAAATTGTATTGTACGGATCCTGAACATGAAGATTTTCAGACGGTTGTACAGGATGTTTATTTAGGTCCGGTTCCTTATATGACTCCTTCTGGTTCATTCATTATCAATGGAGCAGAGCGTGTTATCGTAACTCAGTTACACAGATCTCCGGGTGTATTCTTCGGACAGACTTACCACGCCAACGGAACTAAACTTTATTATTCAAGAATTATTCCTTTCAAAGGATCTTGGATGGAATTTACAACCGATATCAACAGCGTAATGTACGCGTATATCGACCGTAAGAAAAAATTACCATTAACAACTCTATTAAGAGCAATCGGTTTTGAATCTGATAAGGATATCCTTCAGATCTTCGATCTTGCTGAAGAAGTGAAAGTTTCTAAAGCTGCCCTTAAAAAAGTAGAAGGAAGAGTATTGGCTGCGAGAGTATTGAACACTTGGTTCGAAGATTTCGTAGACGAAGATACCGGTGAAGTAGTTTCTATCGAAAGAAACGAAATCATCTTAGATAGAGAAACAGTTCTTGAAAAAGAACATTTGGATCTAATTCTTGATGCTGGTGTGAAATCTATCCTGATTCACAAAGAAAACAGCAACGAGTTCTCTATCATTCAGAATACATTACAGAAAGACCCTACAAACTCTGAAAAAGAAGCTGTAGAATATATCTATCGTCAGTTAAGAAATGCAGATCCACCCGATGAGGAAACTGCAAGAGGAATCATTGAAAAATTATTCTTCTCTGAGCAAAGATATTCATTAGGTGAAGTTGGACGTTACAGACTAAACAAAAAGTTAAATCTTAAGATTCCTACAACTACCGAAGTTCTTACAAAAGAAGATATTATTGCTATCGTAAGACATTTGATTGAGTTGGTAAACTCAAAAACAGATGTTGATGATATCGATCACTTATCAAACAGAAGAATTAAAACTGTTGGTGAGCAATTGGCAGGACAGTTCGGTGTAGGTCTTTCAAGAATTGCAAGAACAATTAAGGAAAGAATGAACGTTAGAGATAACGAAATCTTTACTCCGCTTGATCTTGTTAATGCTAAAACGTTAACATCAGTAATCAACTCGTTCTTCGGTACCAACCAGCTTTCTCAGTTCATGGACCAAACCAACCCGCTATCAGAAATCACGCACAAGCGTAGACTTTCTGCACTAGGACCTGGTGGTTTATCAAGAGAAAGAGCAGGTTTCGAGGTTCGTGACGTTCACCATACGCACTACGGAAGAATTTGTCCGATTGAAACTCCGGAAGGACCAAATATCGGTTTGATTTCATCTTTAGGAATTTATGCTAAAATCAATACTTTAGGTTTCATCGAAACTCCTTACAGACAAGTAAATGAAGGTAAAGTTGATTTAAATGCTGATCCGATTTACTTAAATGCAGAAGACGAAGAAGATAAAGTAATTGCTCAGGCAAACGTTGAATTGAGCGATAGCGGTGACTTCGAAACAGACAGAATTATTGCAAGACTTGATGGTGATTATCCTGTAGTAGAGCCTACTCAGGTAAACCTTATTGATGTTGCTCCGAATCAGATTTCCGGTATTTCAGCTTCGTTGATTCCTTTCTTGGAACATGATGATGCGAACCGTGCGTTGATGGGATCAAACATGATGCGTCAGGCTGTACCATTGTTGAAGCCACAGGCTCCGATTGTAGGTACTGGTCTGGAACAGCAGGTTGCAAAAGATTCTAGAATTTTGATCAATGCTGAAGGTACAGGTATTGTAGAATATGTAGATGCTGATAAAATTGTTATCAAATATGAAAGAAGCGAAGACGAAGATTTAGTATCATTCGAATCTGCTACGAAAACATATAACCTTACTAAGTTCAGAAAAACCAATCAAAGTACAACCATTACCCTAAGACCAAACGTAAGAGTAGGGGATACAGTGGAAAAAGGACAGGTGCTTTGCGACGGTTATGCTACAGAAAACGGAGAATTGGCTCTTGGTAGAAACTTAGTGGTTGCGTTCATGCCTTGGAAAGGTTATAACTTCGAGGATGCGATCGTAATCAACGAAAAAGTTGTACGTGAAGACTGGTTTACTTCAATCCACGTAGATGAATATTCTCTAGAAGTTCGTGATACCAAATTGGGTATGGAAGAACTGACGGCAGATATTCCGAACGTTTCTGAAGAAGCTACGAAAGATCTTGACGAGAACGGTATGATCAGAATCGGTGCTGAAGTGAAGCCAGGAGATATTATGATTGGTAAAATCACTCCAAAAGGTGAATCTGACCCGACTCCTGAAGAAAAACTTCTTAGAGCAATCTTTGGTGACAAAGCTGGTGATGTAAAAGACGCTTCATTGAAAGCCGATTCTTCATTAAGAGGTGTTGTGATCAACAAAAAATTGTTCTCTAGAAACATTAAAGACAAAAAGAAAAGAACTGAAGAAAAACTTAAACTTGAAGAAATTGAAAACACTTATAAGGCTAAGTTTGACGAGTTGAGAAATAGTTTAATTGAAAAATTAAATACTTTGGTTAGCGGTAAAACTTCTCAGGGAGTTACCAACGACTTAGATGAAGAAATCATCGGTAAGGGTATGAAATTTACTCATAAATTATTGACTTCAGTTGAAGACTATGTAAACGTAAGCGGTGCAGATTGGACTGTTGACAATGATAAGAATGAATTGATCAAACAATTGATTCACAACTATAAAATCAAATTCAACGATATTCAAGGAGTTAAAAACCGTGAGAAATTTGCAATTTCAATCGGAGATGAGCTTCCTGCTGGTATCATGAAGTTGGCTAAAGTGTATATCGCTAAAAAACGTAAACTTAATGTAGGAGATAAAATGGCAGGTCGTCACGGTAACAAAGGTATCGTTTCGAGAATCGTTCGTGAAGAAGATATGCCATTCCTTGAAGACGGAACACCGGTAGATATCGTATTGAATCCACTTGGGGTACCTTCGCGTATGAACATCGGTCAGATCTATGAAACTGTTCTTGGATGGGCAGGTAGAAAATTAGGATTGAAGTTCGCTACGCCAATCTTTGACGGAGCAAGTCTTGATCAGATTACAGAGTACACTGAGAAAGCAGGTCTTCCTAAATTCGGTCACACTCACCTTTATGATGGTGGTACCGGAGAAAGATTTACACAGGCTGCAACAGTTGGTATCATTTATATGCTGAAACTTGGTCACATGGTTGATGACAAAATGCACGCACGTTCTATCGGTCCTTACTCATTGATTACTCAGCAGCCATTAGGAGGTAAAGCTCAGTTTGGAGGTCAGAGATTCGGAGAGATGGAGGTTTGGGCTCTTGAAGCATTCGGAGCATCGAATATCCTTAGAGAAATCCTGACTGTGAAGTCAGATGACGTGATTGGTAGAGCAAAAACTTATGAAGCGATTGCGAAAGGTGAAGCAATGCCTGAACCAGGTATTCCTGAATCTTTCAACGTATTACTTCACGAGTTACAAGGTCTTGGATTAGACGTAAGATTGGAAGAATAATTAATTTGAAATTCGAAATTTGATATTGAAATTGATGCGCAGAGCGTATAGCTGATTTTAAATATTTAAATTTTACAAATTCAGATTTATAAATAAGGAGAGGCATTGAGTAATAGAGTAAATCTCAAAATCTCAAACCTCAAATCTCAAATTAATTTAAAAATTATGTCATCAAATAAAAATAAAACAAGTCGTTTTAATAAAATAACCATCGGTTTAGCTTCTCCGGAGTCTATTTTACAGGACTCAAGAGGGGAGGTTCTTAAGCCGGAAACTATTAACTACAGAACGCACAAACCTGAAAGAGACGGTTTGTTCTGTGAAAAGATCTTCGGTCCTATTAAGGATTACGAATGTGCTTGTGGTAAATACAAGAGAATTCGTTACAAGGGGATCGTTTGTGACCGTTGTGGTGTAGAGGTTACGGAGAAAAAAGTACGTAGAGAGAGAATTGGGCATATCAATTTGGTTGTTCCTATTGCTCACATCTGGTATTTCCGTTCTTTACCAAACAAAATCGGTTACCTTTTAGGAATTCCTTCTAAGAAATTAGATATGATCATCTACTACGAAAGATATGTAGTGATTCAGCAGGGTATTGCTAAAAAATTAGACGGTTCTGATTTCGAAAACATGGAATTCTTAACAGAAGAAGAGTATCTTGATATCATGGAAACTCTTCCTGTAGAAAACCAATATCTTGACGATTCTGATCCAAACAAATTCATCGCTAAAATGGGTGCTGAAGCTGTTGAGGAATTATTAAAAAGAATCGATCTTGATGCATTGTCTTTCGACTTGAGACACAAAGCGCATAATGAAGGTTCAAAACAAAGAAGAACTGAAGCTCTGAAAAGATTGAACGTAGTAGAAGCATTAAGAGGTGCGAATACAAGAATGATCAACAGACCGGAGTGGATGATTATGCGTGTACTTCCAGTTATCCCGCCAGAATTAAGACCATTAGTTCCATTGGATGGTGGACGTTTCGCTACTTCCGATTTGAATGACCTTTACAGAAGAGTTATTATCAGAAACAACCGTTTGAAGAGATTATTGGAGATCAAAGCTCCGGAAGTAATCTTGAGAAACGAAAAGCGTATGCTTCAGGAATCAGTAGATTCGTTATTCGATAATACAAGAAAATCTTCTGCAGTAAAATCTGAATCAAACAGACCATTGAAATCACTTTCAGATTCATTGAAAGGTAAGCAGGGTCGTTTCCGTCAGAACTTATTGGGGAAAAGGGTAGATTACTCTGCGCGTTCGGTAATTGTTGTAGGTCCAAACTTGCAGCTTCACGAATGTGGTATTCCTAAAGATATGGCAGCTGAACTTTACAAACCGTTTATCATCAGAAAACTGATTGAAAGAGGAATTGTAAAAACAGTAAAATCTGCAAAGAGAATTATTGATAGAAAAGAACCTGTAGTTTATGATATCCTAGAAAACGTGATGAAAGGTCACCCTGTTCTATTGAACAGAGCACCTACACTTCACAGACTGGGTATTCAGGCTTTCCAACCTAAGATGATCGAAGGTAAGGCAATACAGCTGCACCCGTTGGTAACAACAGCATTCAACGCCGATTTCGACGGTGACCAGATGGCGGTACATTTACCATTAGGTCCTGAAGCAATCCTTGAAGCTCAGTTATTGATGTTGGGTTCTCAGAACATCTTGAACCCTGCAAACGGTTCTCCAATTACGGTACCTTCTCAGGACATGGTTCTTGGTCTTTATTTCATGACCAAAGAATTGTCTTCTACAGAAGATATGAAAGTAAAAGGGGAAGGTCTTGCATTCTATTCTCCTGAAGAAGCGGAAATCGCTTATGCTGAAGGCAGAGTATCATTAAATGCTAAAGTAAGATGTAGACTTCCTGTAAAAGAAGACGGTGAAATCGTTACAAGATTAATCGAAACTTCTGTTGGTAGAATTTTGTTCAACCAGATTGTACCTAAGCAGTCAGGATATATTAATGAGCTTTTAACTAAGAAATCATTAAGAAACGTTATCGGTAAGATCCTTGCTGATACAGATTTCCCTACAACGGTGAAGTTCTTGGATGCAATGAAAGACTTAGGGTATTCAAATGCATTCAAAGGAGGTCTTTCTTTCTCATTAGGTGACATTGTAGTTCCTGTTGAGAAAAAGCAGATGATTGCTTCATCTATTGAAACGGTAGACGAAATTAGAGCTAACTATAACATGGGTCTAATTACCGATACAGAACGTTATAACCAGGTAATCGACGTTTGGACAAACACCAACGCCGGATTAACTGAAATGATCATGAGCAGAATGAAAGTTGACCAAGGTGGATTCAATTCTGTGTATATGATGCTTGATTCCGGAGCGAGGGGTTCTAAGGAACAGATCCGTCAGTTATCAGGGATGAGAGGTTTGATGGCAAAACCGCAGAAAGCTGGTTCTACCGGTGCGGAGATCATCGAAAACCCGATCCTTGCAAACTTTAAGGAAGGTCTTTCCATCTTAGAATACTTTATCTCTACTCACGGTGCTCGTAAAGGTCTTGCGGATACCGCTCTTAAGACTGCCGATGCGGGTTACTTAACGAGAAGATTGGTAGACGTTGCACAGGATGTTATCGTTACAGAAGACGACTGTGGAACTTTAAGAGGTACAGAAGTTACTGCCCTTAAGAAAAATGATGAGATCGTTGAAAAAATCTCTGAAAGAATCTTAGGTAGAGTTTCTTTACATAATATCTACGATCCTGAAAGTGATGAATTAATCGCTGAAGCTGATCAGGTAATTACTGAACAATTAGCGAAGAGAATTGAAGAAGCAGGATTAGAAGCTGTTGAAGTACGTTCACCACTTACTTGTGAAACTAAAAAAGGTATCTGTGCTAAATGTTACGGTAGAAACTTAGCGACAGGTAAAATGATTCACATGGGTGAAGCAGTAGGTGTAATTGCAGCACAGTCAATTGGGGAACCGGGAACTCAGCTTACGTTGAGAACCTTCCACCAAGGGGGTACTGCAGGTAACGTTTCAGAAAACCCATCTATTGTTGCGAGAAGAGACGGTATCGTTGAAATGGATGAAGTAAGAACTATTACTTCTGAAGATGAAAACGGTAATACAGCTGAGGTTGTAGTTTCTCGTTCAACAGAATTCAGATTGGTTGCTGATAACGAAGCAAGAACTCCATTGATGGTTGCCAACGTTCCTTACGGTTCAATATTATCTGTAAAACCAGGTGATAAAGTGAAGAAAGGAGATACAATCTGTAGATGGGATGCTTATAACGCGGTAATCATTGCTGAAACTTCTGGTAAAGTAGAATACGAAGATATTATCCAAGGGGTTTCATTCCAGTTGGAAATTGACGAAGCTACAGGTTTCGAAGAAAAAGTAATCTCTGAATCTAGAAATAAGAAAGCGGTACCTACCCTGAAAGTAGTAGATTCTAAAGGTGTTGAACAAAAAGGTTACAACTTACCTGTAGGAGCCCACTTAATGGTTAATGACGGTGAAAAAATTAAGGCTGGTAAAGTCTTGATCAAAATCCCAAGAAAATCTGCAAAAGCAGGGGATATCACCGGAGGTCTTCCGAGAGTTACCGAATTATTCGAAGCAAGAAACCCTTCAAACCCGGCGGTTGTTACAGAAATCGATGGGGTAGTTTCTTACGGAAAAATCAAGAGAGGTAACAGAGAACTTATCGTTGAGGCTAAAACTGGTGAGAGAAAAATTTATTTAGTTAAATTATCAAACCAGATCTTGGTACAGGAGAATGACTTCGTAAGAGCTGGTTCGCCACTTTCTGACGGATCAATCACTCCGGAAGATATCTTGAGAATTAAAGGCCCAACTGCCGTTCAGGAATATTTAGTAAATGAAATTCAGGAAGTTTACCGTTTGCAAGGGGTAAAAATCGATGACAAACACTTCGAAATCATCGTAAGACAGATGATGACTAAGGTATCGATCGTTGATGGAGGTGATACTCAGTTCCTTGAAGGTGCTCTTGAACATAAATATGATTTCCTAGAAGAAAACAACAGAGTATTCGGTCTTAAAGTAGTTACTGAAGCTGGTGATTCGAAAGAATTCAAGCCAGGTCAGATGATCACTGCAAGAGAATTAAGAGACGAAAATTCTAAATTAAAGCGTGAAGATCAGGCTTTAGTTGAAGTAAGAGAAGCTTTACCTGCTACAGCAACACCTGTATTGCAAGGTATTACGAGAGCAGCTCTTCAGACCAAGTCGTTCATGTCTGCAGCATCGTTCCAGGAAACTACAAAAGTTCTGAACGAAGCAGCAGTTGCAGGTAAAATTGATGCATTGAATGGTCTTAAAGAAAATGTAATTGTAGGACACAGAATTCCTGCAGGTACAGGTCTTAAAGAGTATCAGAATGTAATCGTAGGTTCTAAGAAAGAATTCGAAGACTTAAACTAATATGAGTTTCGTGTTTCGGGATGCACATTTTGTATCCCGAATCACGCATCTCGAAGTAAAATAAATAAAAAATAATGTTCAGGCTTCAAAGTTTTTTTTATTTTTGAAACTTGAACTTTTTAAAACATTAAATAAGAAAAATGGACAATCAAAATCAAAACAACGATCCTAACAACATCAACATCCAACTTAACGAAATGGTAGCTTCTGGAGTTTACTGTAACCTAGCTTTGGTAAACCATTCTCCATCTGAGTTTGTTGTAGATTTCATCCAGTTAATGCCGGGTGTACAGCAAGCTAACGTAAGATCAAGAGTAATCTTGGCTCCGCTTCACGCTAAAAGAGTTTTAGAAGCTCTTAAGCAAAATGTTGCTAACTATGAGCAGCAGTTCGGAGAAATCAAAGAAGTTGAGCCTTTCGTATTAGGTGGGAACAACGTTAACGCATAAGATTTTCTTAAACATACAAAGGATGCCTCAGCGAAAGCTGGGGCATTTTCTTTTTTTAGTTTTTATTTAATAATATTATTATCAATCAATCATCCTATAAATGTAATTTTTTTAAAATAAAATGTAATACAGATTATTCAATTCTATATCTTTGTTTTTGGATATGATTCAACGATATGATAAGTAATCAGTTTATTTCAAATAAATTTGGTTTTCTTGGTGAAGATTTTTCAATTGAGCTTAAAAAACACGCAGTTTTAACGGATATTAAAGCGAAAACAGAAATCATCAGGGAAGGACAGAAAAATAAATTTGTCCCTTTTTTAATAAAGGGTTCCATAAGAGTCTTCTCTCTCAATGACGGAAGAGAGCTTATATATTATTACATCAGACCGAATGACAGCTGTCTGATGACATTCTCTTCTATTTTTTCTGATTATACAAGCAGAATCTACGCAGTGGCAGAAGAAGATTCTGAAGTTATTCTGATTCCTGTTTCTGTGGTACATGAATGGTTGATAAAATTTCCGCAGATCAACAGACTTTTTTATGGAGAATACGAAAAGCGTTTCGTTGATGTCATGAATATGGTGAACGATGCTGTTTTTCATAAGCTTGATAAAAGGGTATTGAACTATATTAGACAGCAAATTTCTGCTACCGGCAACAATCCGATTAAGCTTACTCACAGAGAAATTGCTAACCATTTGGGAACTTCAAGAGAGGTGGTGAGCCGAGTTTTGAAAAAAGTTGAAAATGAAGGAGAAATTTTTCAGACAAAAGAAGGGATAAAATTACCTGTAAATGAAAATGTTAGATTAAGCTAATAAATATTATTTAATACTTTTAACATCCCGATTGATAAAAACAATTCACTCGGTGACTTTTATCACCAAGTTTTAGAACGATAAGTCTATAAGTTTGTCATACGAATATTTAAAAAATTTGTGTATGACAAAAACTCTCCTTTTTTTGTCAGTATTTGCCTCAGGTTTTGCCTTTGCACAGGAAGACCTTTTGAAAGATATTGACACCATTCAAACAAAAAACACCGAAATTTCACCGCCCGCTTTTAAAGCACTTCAGATTGTCACGGGACAGTCTACAAAGCTTTCTGCCAAAAACGAATGGTACGTTGTAATAGCGCACCGTTTTGGGGATGTAAGCAAAGGATTCAAAGATTTCTTCGGATTAGATGATGCTTCTACCAAGTTGGGAGTAATTTATGGGATTACAGACGGCCTTTCTTTAAGTCTTTCCCGGGAAACCAATCTCAAAACTTTTGAAGGTGCTGCAAAGTATAAAATAGTAAAGCAAAGTGAAAACTTTCCTGTTGATGTTGTAGGATATAATGTCATGGCGATAAATACAGATCTCAGTACAGACAATTATCCGCACCTGAAGTTCGGGGATCGTCTTTCGTATCTTACTCAGGCTTTAATTTCGAGACGGTTTAATGAAAACTTTTCTCTGCAGTTAACGCCTTCTTATGTTCACAAAAATCTTTACGAACCCATGATTGAGGATAAAGATCAGTTCTTGGCAGGTTTGGGTGGCCGTTATAAGATTTCGAAAAGAATATCGATTAATGCAGAATATTTTGTGAATTTCGACAATCACAGTTTTTATAAAAATCCTCTGTCAATCGGGATGGATATAGAAACCGGGGGACACGTGTTCCAGCTTTTATTTACAAATTCCCAGCTGAATTCAGATATTGGTTATCTCACCAACGCTTCCGGAAAATGGGAGAAAGGGCAGATTTTCTTTGGGTTTAATCTTTATAGAGTTTTTTAATTATGAAAAAATTAATGTACATCATTTCATCGGCAACAGTATTCATTGCCTGTGAAAGCAGAACCTATGAAGAGATTTCAGACAAAACTCCGGTTGCGGAAGTGGTAACTTATAATAAAGATGTAAAGCCGATTATCGAAGCCAATTGTATCAGTTGTCATTCACCGGGAGGTCCGGCTTCTTTTCAGCCTTGGACAAGTTATAATCAGGTGAAAAATAATATTGATAAAATTATCGACAGAATAAACCGACCAACCGGAGATCCTCAGAAAATGCCTCAAGGCGGAAGTTTATCTCCATCACAAATATCAATCTTCACAAAATGGAAAGTCGATGGGCTCTCTGAAAATTAAAAGAATTAATATGAAAAATCTGATATTATTAATCGCCGCATTAGGTTTTGCAAATATTGTTTCGGCTCAGAAATATTCTACGAAAACAGGTAAAGTAACTTTTGAAGCTTCCGTACCTTTATTTGAAGATGTTTTTGCACAGGATGATAACAATGTTGCCATTATTAATGCAGACAATGGAGAATTTGCTTCTGTTTCTACAGTAAAGAATTTCCATTTTAAAGTGAAATTAATGGAAGAGCATTTTAACGAAAGCTATGCTGAAACTGCAAAATATCCGAAGACAACTTTCAAAGGGAAGATTGTCAATTTTGATAAAACCAAATTGACGGCATCTCCTCAGAAATATACGGTTCAGGGAACATTAAACTTTCATGGGGTAGATAAAGCAATGACTTCTACGGCTTCAATGTATACTAAAGATGGCAAAATTTATATGCAGGGAACATTCGTAGCAAGACCTGCAGATTTCAAAGTGACCATTCCTAAAATGGTTATGAAAAAAGTAGCTGAGAATGTAAATGTTGAGTATAATTATGTAATGTCGAAATCATGAAAAAAATATTATTTATTTTAAGTTTTATGCTGAGTTTTACCATGTTGACAGCTCAGGAAAAAACAAAATCTATTTTTGATGTTGCAAGAAACGGAACGGTGGCTGAAGTGAAAGATCTGATGAAGCAAAATCCGGATATTATCAATCAGACCAATGAAAACGGTTTTTCACCTTTGATTTTAGCTTGTTATAAAGGCAATGTTGAGGTGGGCGAATTCTTAATTGATCATGTAAAAGATGTGAATTATAAAAGTCAGGAAGGAACTGCTTTGGCAGGTCTCTCTGTGAAATATAATAAGAATCTGACGGAACGATTATTAGAGAAAAATGCCGATCCGAATATTGCAGATTCTACAGGATCTACACCACTATTCTGGGCGGTAAAATTTGGCAATAAAGAATTAGTGGAATTGCTGCTGAAATACAAAGCCGACAAATCTGTAAAAGATTTACAGGGAATGACACCTTTTGAATATGCACTACAAACAAACAATAAAGAAATCATCAATTTATTAAAAAATTAAAATGAAAAAAATTCTACTTACATTATCAATGGCTCTTGCAATTTCGTTGGGAGCTCAGTCTTTTTCCTCAGGAACAGTAAGCTTAGGTTCTACAGGAATGAGTGTGAAATTGGATACATCCTCTACTTTGGTAACGATTACCTTAACAGGTCCTGATACAACATTTTTAGGAATTGGTTTCGGAACGACGGGAATGGGTGCAGGATCAGACGGATTTGTTTATAATACAAATTCTACTACATCTGCCGGTTTAGATTATACATTTGGTGGCATCGGATCAATCTCTCCGGATCCGGTACAAAACTGGACGATGACTTCCAATACAACTTCTGCTGGTACAAGAACGGTTGTTGCGACAAGATCTCTTTCAGGAGGTACAGGCGACTTTGCTATTGCAAATGCAGCCGGAGTTATCAATATTTTTTATGCAAAAGGACCGGATTTGAATCTACAATATCACGGATCAAACAGAGGATATGCAACTTTAAATATGGCAGGGGTTTTAGGAACTAATGATTTGGCTTCAGAAAGCAAAAAAGTTTCTTTATATCCGAATCCTGCAAAAGAAGCTGTTTATTTCAAAAATTCCGATAAAATTAAATCGGTTGATATTTACGAATCTACCGGCAGAAAAGTAAGAACGGTTAAGGTTGACGGAGCAGATATTAATGTTTCAGATTTGCAATCAGGAAACTATTATCTCGAAATCACCTTGAAAGACGGTAGTTTATCTTATGAAAAACTTATCAAAGAATAATTTTTAGAAAGATTAATTTTATAATCCTGAGAACCTTGAGTTTTCAGGATTTTTAATTTTAAATATGAGTGAAAATATTTGAATAAATTTACAATCTGAAATTGCTGTTTTTATTCAGTTTAAAAAAAAGAATTGAGTAAAATGATCTTATTATGATAATTGACCACAAACAATACGACCTGTTCGGAAAACCTTTGGTACATAAGTTGGTTTTAAAATCACCTTTCAAATTTGATTTCCCGATCACAGACAATGCCTGCTTTCTGTATATGTTGGAAGGCGAAATGCAATACCGATTAGACGACGAAAAAATAAATCTTCCAGGCAAACATTCGTTGTTTCAGAATTGTATTAACTCTGATAAACAGATCAGTAATGATAGTACTGATCACAGCAATGAGATTGTAATTATCAATTTTCATCCTGATATACTCAAAAAGATTTACAACAGGGAACTTCCTTTGCTGCTTAAATCTCAAAAGAATATAATTTCTAATCAGTCTTTAGAACAAATTAACAATGATTTTTTAATTCAAAAATATATTGAAGGATTATTGTTTTACTTCGAAAACCCTTCTTTGGTAAATGAAGATATTTTGGTTCTGAAACTAAAGGAAATTATATTATTGCTCTCCCAGACACAAAATGTTAAGGCTATTCAGATTATTTTGTCGCAGCTTTTTTCTCCAACTACTTATACATTTAGACAAATTATCGAGGCTCATTTGTTTTCGTCAATTACCATTGAAGAACTTGCCAAGTATAACAATCTGAGTGTTTCTTCATTCAAAAGAGAATTTGCAAAACTGTACAATGATACTCCCGCCAATTATATAAAAACCAAAAAGCTTGAAAAAGCTGCCGAACTGCTCTCGGTTTCTCATGAACGTATTTCTGATATTGCTTTTGAATGCGGCTTTAATGATCTTGCCAACTTTACAAGAAGTTTCACCGAAAAGTATACGATCTCACCAACAAAATTTCGTTTGAACCAAAATGATAAATAATTGAGCTGATCTGCAAAAGTTTTTTTCTGAATCTGTTACAATTTTGTACTGTCAATAAAGACATTCAATTTTAAAACAAACATTCAAAAAAAAAATAAAAATGGGATTATCAGTTTTAGGAATTTTTCATACCATCATTGGCGTTGTTGCCATTGTATCAGCTTTAATATCATTCGTCAGATTCGGGAAAGTTAATTTAAATCACATTACAGGCAAATTATATTTTTATTTTACCATCATCACGTCAGTTACAGCTTTGGGAATTTCCAAACATGGCGGTTTCAATGTGGGTCACGCTCTTTCGTTAGTCATTTTAATTCTTATTTGCATTGCATTTTATCTTCATAGCAAAAAAGAAAGAAATAATAAAGCCCGTTATTTCGAAAACTTTCTGATGTCTTTCAGTTTTCTTTTGTCGATGCTTCCCACGGTAAATGAAACCCTTACAAGAGTTCCGGTAGGTCATCCTTTGGCTAAAGATATTAATGACCCTTTGATCGGGAAGACATTATTAGTAATTTTTATACTTTTTATCGCGGGTTCTGTTTATCAGATCGTTAAACAAATAAAAATCAATAAAACAGAAACGGAATCATTACATTTGGACGAGCTTTAAGCATCATATTTAAAATTATTTTAATCTTTTAAACTTTTGTGTGAAAACTGCACACAGTACCTTTGCAGAAAATTTTATCATGAAGCAAGGATTGCAATTTCTGCTGCTGATTTTATCATTAAATATTTTTGCTCAGAATAGTCATGTAGATACAGCTCAGGTGGTGGTTTCTGAGCGTTACAACAGTGTAGAGGCGCGGAATAAACCTTATGTGATTATGATTTCGACAGATGGTTTTCGGTATGATTATGCTAAAAAATATAATGCGAAAAATCTTCTGAAGTTGTCTAAAGATGGAGTTCAGGCGAAAGCAATGATTCCCAGTTATCCGAGTATTACGTTTCCGAATCACTGGACTTTAATTACCGGATTGTATCCTTCTCATCATGGTTTGGTCGATAATTTTTTCTACGATTATAAAAGAAATGAAGCATATGCAATGAGCAATCGCAAAAATGCAGAAGACGGCAGTTGGTACGGCGGAATCCCGTTATGGAGTCTTGCTGAAAAACAAAATATGATTAGCGCTTCTCTCCAGTGGGTGGGTTCCGCAAGTAATGCCGGAGGAATCAGACCGACTTATTACTATCCTTATCATGAAAAATTTACGCCTTCAGAAAAAGTGAGCAAAGTAATCAACTGGCTGAAACTTCCAGAAGATAAAAGACCACATTTCATTTCATTATATTTCCCAGAAGTTGACCGAGCCGGTCATCACTTCGGTCCTGAAGCTGGTGAAACGGAGGTTGCCGTTCAATTAATAGACAATGCGATCGGTGAATTGGTTCAGAAGGTAAAAGATTTAGGCTTAAAAAATGTAAATTTTATCTTCGTATCAGACCATGGAATGATAAAAGTCGATGGCGGAAATCCTCTTGAGATTCCTGAAATTCTTTTAGATAAAAACCGGTTCGATTTTTATAATTCCCAGACTTTATTGAGAGTGTATGTGAAAAATACTGATGAGGTAAAAAAGGTTTACAAAGAATTGAAAGCTTCCAAAACAGATGATTACGAAGTTTATTTAGATAAAAAGTTGCCGAAATATCTTCACTTTGCAACGAAAGATGATAAATACAACAGGATCGGACAGATTTTACTAATCCCGAAAGCTCCGAAAATATTTCTGGAAAAAGGAAAGAAAACATCTGTAGGAAAACATGGCTACAACCCAAGAATGGTTCCTGAAATGAAAACAACATTTTTGGCATGGGGATCGGAATTCAAAAATAATCTTGTGATTGACGAATTTGAAAATATTAATATTTATCCTTTAGTTGCTGAAATTTTAGGCTTAAAAATCACAGAGCCTGTTGATGGAAAATTAAAAATTTTAAAAGAAACGTTAAAGAAATAATTTAAAGAGTCACAAAGTGACGACTTACTGAAGGATAGGATAAAATTCTATCAACAAAATTGATATTGCAGTAAACAGTTTCGGCGAGCCAAAGGCTCGCCGAAAATTTTAAATTAAGCAAAACATATTAAGCATTAAATTTTTCCGCAAATTCTTTCGCAAAATCCTCCAACTTTACCTTACCATTCACGACAGAACCGTGCTCAATAAAATCTTTCTGCACAACACCCTTTCTTATTCCCAATCCCATTTCGGTATATAATTCTGCCATTTCCTTTGGTACTCCAGCCTGAAGCATTCCGTTTAAAGAGTCTTCATCTTTAAATTCTACCCATAGAAGCTGAGGTTTTCCAATCGCATTGCCAAAGGCTTTTGCAAAATCAGAAGCAGTGCGAACATCACTTACTATATATCTCACCTTTTTTCCTTCAGAATGCTTAACCAGTTCTTCAGCTGCAGCTTTTGCGATATCAATCGGATGAACTACTGGAATTGTGGCCGTTTCAGGAAAATTACTTCCGATAATTCCAGCATTTTTAATTAATGGAATATCATTAAAGAAATTGATGTAAAAATATCCTGCTCTCAAAAATGTTACAGAGCTATTTTCTAGTTCGTTATAAAATTTCTCGATGAAATGAAGCCCTCTGATAGGTCCGTTTTCAATAGGTGATTCTACACCGATGCTGCTCAGCATGACGATTCTTTTAACGCCGGTTTGTTTAATGGCCTCAGCGTAATTTTTTCCTGCATTAATAGTGTTTTCGACAATATTTGTTCCGCCCATGTTGGGAGGTGTCATTAGAAATACGGCATCTGCACCTTCAAAAGTTTTAACTAAAAAATCTAAGTCTGTGATAGAACCAATGGCAGCTTTTGCCCCTAAGTTTTCAATTTCATTTTTTTTAGAGTTGTTACTGCTGATTACAGTAATATCATGACCTTCTGCAATTAATTGTTGAGCAAGAGGTTTTGCTACGTTTCCTACTGAACCTGTGATTATAATTTTCATGTGTAAATATTTTTTATTTCCGAGAACAAAGGTATATTTGTACTTACTTTTATACAAGTACTTACCCTAAAGTATGTATTATGACAGCAATTAAAGAAAGCTCTACGATTCAGCAGAACAAAAAATATGCGCTCGACCTTTGTCCTGTAACTTATGTTATGGAGAAAATCGGTGGATACTGGAAGCCTATTATTTTGTACCATCTTTCGACGAACGATAAAAGATACAGTGAATTGAAACGTGCAATTCCTGCAATTACAGAAAAAATGCTTATTCAGCATCTGAAGCAATTAGAAAATGATGGCTTGGTGATCAGAACTGCAAAACCTGTTGTTCCGCCTCATGTTACCTACAATTTAAGCGAATCCGGAAAAGGGTTAATTCCTGTTATTCATGCAATGGCAGAATGGGCATTTAAAGAAATGGAGGGAAATTTTAAGTAACTGTTTTCAATTAAACACAGAATAAAAAAGGCTCTCCAAAAAATGAAGAGTCTTTCTTATAATTAAATTTGAGATTACAAAGATTTCATATCAATTACAAAACGATATCTCACATCGCTTTTCAGCATTCTTTCATACGCATCGTTGATGTCCTGCATTTTAATCATTTCAATTTCCGAAACAATATTATGTTCACCACAGAAATCAAGCATTTCCTGAGTTTCGGCAATCCCGCCAATCACTGATCCTGCAACCGATTTTCTTCCCATAATCATGGGTGGAGTAAATAAAGAATCTTCCATTTTACCGATAAATCCTACCAAAACGTGAGTTCCGTTGATATTTAAAGTCGAAATGTAAGGATTTACATCATGATCGTAAGGAACTGTGTCGATAATCAGATCGAACTTACCTTTTACAGAGTCCATTTGCGAATGATCTGTAGAAATAACAACATGATCTGCTCCCAATTTTTTAGCATCTTCAGTTTTACCGGGAGTTCTTGAGAATAAAGTTACTTCAGCACCCAAACCTTTTGCAAGTTTGATTGCCATATGTCCCAATCCACCTAAACCAACAACTGCCACTTTGGAACCTGGCCCAACTTTCCAGTGTCTTAAAGGTGACCAGGTCGTAATTCCTGCACAAAGAAGAGGTGCAACTGCTGCCAAGTCTAGATTTGCCGGAATTTTTAAAACGTGACCTGCATCTACAACCACCTTCTGAGAATAGCCACCAAAAGTATGACCACCTAAATGTTTATCCTGTCCGTTATAAGTTCCTGTAAATCCGTTTAGGCAATATTGCTCAAGATCCTGCTTACAGCTGTCACAAGTTCCGCAAGAATCGACAATACATCCGACTCCCGCAAGATCACCAACTTTGAATTTTGAAACTTCGCTTCCTATTTTTGTAATTTTTCCGATAATTTCGTGTCCCGGAACTGCAGGATATTTGGTTCCGCCCCAATCATTTCTTGCCGTATGAAGATCAGAGTGGCAAACTCCGCAATACAGGATTTCGATTTCAACATCGTTTGATGTTACTTCTCTTCTGTCAATATTCATTTCTGCTAAATCGGCAGTTGTAGATTCTGCTCCGAAAGCTTTTACTGTGAATGTGTCCATATTTTTTAATTTAGTTTGATATTATAATATTTCCATTTTTCAAAAATAGTTATCTGTAATCAGTCATCATTTGAAAAGTTCGTGTTCTTTGCTGAGTGAAATCGAGGATTCGACGAAGTCAAACGGCTTCGCGAACGAAAAATATTTTCAAACATTGAAAAAAACTTGCGTTCTTTGCCTTAATAGCAAATGTTATAACTAAAGAACAGATCATCAATTTTCTGATACAAAAGTCGATAGTTTAAATGTAAAAATACTTATATAAATTACAGAATCATTTACCAATTTTACTTACACCGAAGAATTGTAGATAGGAAATCGGTAATTTTGAATTAAAATTAAAAAATTTACTTCATGAAAAATCAGGAAGTTGAAATATTCAACAGCGTTTCGGAATACAATAAAATGCTGAAGCACGAAACATTGCACCCGATGGTAAGTGTGGTAGATTTTTCTAAATCTGATCCTATTTGTCAGCATATAAGACAGTTCGGTTTTTATACTGTTTTTCTGAAAGATGTAATGTGTGGCGATATGCAGTACGGAAAGCACAGCTATGATTATCAGGAAGGAACTTTGGTTTTCATTGCTCCAGGACAGACTTACGGAATTTATAATGCAGATACTTACATTCAGCCTGCAGGTTTTGCTCTGATCTTTCATCCAGATTTATTGAAAGGAACTAATTTGGGCAAAAACATCAGAAACTACAATTTCTTTTCTTACGATGTTCATGAAGCATTGCACCTCTCAGAAAAAGAAAGAGAAATTATTCTGGAATGTTTTAAAAATATAAAGCTTGAGCTCGAACAGGCTATTGATAAACATAGTAAATCATTAATTGTTAACAATATTGAGTTATTTCTGAATTACTGCATGCGTTTCTACGACCGTCAGTTTATCACAAGAGATCACATTAATCAGAATTTTATAGGAAAGTTTGAAAAATCACTGGATGATTATCTGAAATCTGACAAACCTAAAAGCCTGGGCTTTCCGATGGTCAATTATTTTGCGGAACAGCTTAATCTGTCTGCGAATTATTTTGGTGATCTGATCAAAAAAGAGCTTGGAATTTCTGCTCAGGAATATATTCATAACAAGCTTATCGATGTGGCAAAAGATCAGATTTTTGATGCATCAAAATCCATCAGTGAAATTTCTTATGATCTGGGTTTTAAATATCCACAGCATTTTACAAGATTATTCAAAAGTAAAGTAGGGGTTTCGCCAAGTGAATTTAAATCATTGAATTAATTTTAAATACAAAAACAAAATTTGTAAATTGTATTCATAAATCATCTTCAAGCTTATGCTTCAAGCCAATGACTGCAAATCAAAATAATAATACCCATATTTTTCATACCGCTTTCGGGAAAATTTTAGCAGTAAAAGAAAACGGAATTTTAAAAGCTAAAAACATTCGTTATGCCTATTCTGAAAGATTCAAAAAACCGATTGCTGTTAAGCCATCAGATTCGGAAATCATCTTTCCTGAAAAAACGCCGGTTTGTCCCCAAAATATAAGTCCGCTCTTAGAAAAGATGATTGGAAAAACCAATTTGGATAATTTTGAAATTGATGAGTCTCCACAATATATTTCAATTTTCAGGCCTCAAAATTTTAATGAAAACCAGAAACTTTCTGTTATTGTCTGGATTCATGGTGGTTCATATGAAATTGGCTGTGGCGATCTTTCTACGGCCGATCCCACAGATTGGGTAAAAGAACAGAATATTATTATAGTTACAGTCTCTTATCGTTTAGGGATTTTCGGTTTTTTGGGCGGAACTGAAGAAAGACCAGCTAATTTAGGTTTGTTTGATCTGATTGAAGCTTTAAAGTGGATTAAAAATAATATTTCTGCTTTCGCTGGAGACTCAGAGAATATTACACTTTTTGGGCAGTCTTCGGGTGGTGATGCCATTGCCCATCTCATGATTTCGGATGATACACAGGGATTATTCAAAAGAGTTATTATTCACAGCGCGCCTTTAGGTTTAAGAAAAAACCGCCAGAAAATGGCTGCTGAATTTTTGAATAGTACCAAAATGTATAATGGAAAATCGGATATTTTAGAAATCATAGAAACTTACAAGAATTTTGTTCCGTCGTTTTTTAAATATGGCTTAAAAGCTGCAATGCCTTTCGGAACTCAATATGGTTTCCCTCCTTTATGCAATGAAAATGAAGTTGAAGAAAAATGGAGAGAAAACGCAGGAAATGTTGATGTACTGATAGGTCTAAATGATGAAGAAACTTCTTTTTACCTGAAAGCATCCGAAACTTTAAATAAATATATTCCGAAAAAAATTCTCAACAAAGCCATTCGAGCAACAACTGAAATAATCTACGGAAAACCGGCAAAAGATTTCGCTGAAAATTATGCTGAAGCAGGGGGAAATGTTTACTTATTCAGAATTCATCCTCGTCTTAAAGCAATGAATCATTTTTTAGGAGCTCATGCTATAGATCTACCTTTTATTTTTGGTAATGAATCTGCCTGGAAAAATGCCGGAATTTTAAAAAATATTCCATGGAAATATATTGAAGAAAATGGCAAAAAGCTAAGAAAAATTTGGACAGAATTCGCAATAAATGGAAGCATTTCCGATGTATCTGAAAGACCTGAAATTCTCGAAGTTTCTAAAGTCTAATTCTCTATGAAGAAAATAAAAATCGGCTCAATCTCCTAAATCTGCGAGAGAAACATTAATCAATTTTATTTGATTATTTGTCATTACGTAGGAATCTCGATTGTTATTGTAAAGCTATGCTTAGATTCCACGCTCCACTGAGTTTCGCTCTGAAAGACAAACTTTGTGGATACTTTTTAAACAGTCTCTTTGTCATTTCGACGAAGGAGAAATCTATAATTTAAAATCGAAAAGAGATTCTTCACTCCGCTTCACTCCTTCAGAATGACAAACTAAACGCAAAGATTGTCTCAATCTAAACCTCAACCTTACCCTCAAAACTATTTAGAACCATTCAAAATATGACGAAAGTCATAAAAATTTTGCCACTTCCCAAATTCTTTTTAAATTTACACCTAACAAATGTTAGTTAGTTATGGGTGTGGATTTTTCAGTTGAATACTTACAGCTCGACCAATTGAGAAAACTCCAGTCGGAAAGATTGGTGAATTTGGTCAGTTATCTTGAGGAGAAGTCGGATTTTTATAAAGGAAAATTTGATGAATTAGAAATATCAACTGGGGAAATAAGGACAATTGAAGATATTTCAAAGCTACCGATCACATACAAACAGGATTTAAGAGACAATTATCCGTTCGGATTATTCACGGTTCCAAAAAATGAACTACAGAGAATTCATTGTTCAAGCGGAACAACGGGAAAACCAACGGTTGTAGGATATACAAAAGAAGATGTTGATCTATTCAGCGAAGTTGTTGCAAGATCTTTGAATGCGGCCGGAGCAAAACCGGGAATGCAGTTGCATAACGCGTACGGTTACGGAATTTTCACAGGCGGACTTGGACTTCATTATGGAGCTGAAAAATTAGGAATGAGCGTTCTTCCGATTTCGGGAGGAATGACTTCAAGACAGGTTGACCTGATTATGGATTTTAAACCGGAAGTTATTTGTTGTTCGCCTTCTTATGCTTTAACAATCGCTGATGAATTTGCTAAAAGAGGAATCTCGGCAGACGAAATCAGTTTAAAATATGCCGTTTTAGGTTCTGAACCTTGGACGGAGATTATCAGACATCATATTGAAGAAAAATTGGGCGTTCATGCTACCAATATTTATGGTTTAAGTGAAATTATCGGTCCCGGAGTTTCGATGGAGGATTTTGAGGAAAAAGGTGGTTCTTACATTTGGGAAGATCATTTTTATCCTGAAATTTTAGATCCGGTTACAAAACAGCCGGTTCCTTTCGGGGAAGAAGGCGTTTTGGTGATTACGACTTTAACGAAAAAAGCAATGCCGCTTTTACGTTATTGGACCAACGATATCACAAGTCTTTACTATGAACAAAACTCAAAAAGAACAATGGTTAAAATGAAACCAATTCTTGGAAGAGCCGATGATATGCTGATTGTAAGAGGTGTCAATGTTTATCCAAGCCAGATTGAAGAAGCATTTTCTCATGTGGAAGGTGTGGTACCGAATTATTATTTAACCCCGATTGAGAAAGAACAAATGTGTGTTGCCCTTGATATTGATCTGGAAATTGATGATGAATTTGTGAAAGCCAAACAAATTGAAATTAATACCGATGATTATGCTATTTTTGTCGGAAACTTTGGAAAAAGTATAGAAAACGAAATAAAAAAACGAGTAGGAATCACCACGAAAGTGAAAATTCATGCTCAGGACAGTTTGCCTAAGTGCGAAGGTGGAAAAATTAATAGAATACTAAAAACAAAATGAATTCATTTTATAAATTAAAAACGGTAAGAGTTCAGAAAGATACCAACGATGCTGTGAATGTAGCCGTTGAAATTCCTGAGGAGCTGAAGGATAAATTCAGGTTCAAGCAGGGACAGTATCTTAACTTCCGAATGATGATCGACGGAAACGAAGAGAGACGTTCTTATTCTATCTGCAATGCTCCGAGTGAAAAAAGCAACACGCTGGAAGTATTGGTTAAGCTTTTAGAAAACGGAAAAGTTTCAGGTTATTTCAATGAGCATCTTCACATGGACGAAATCCTTGAAGTGATGCCTCCAATGGGCGGTTTCAATACGTCTTATCATCCGACAAACGTGAAAACTTACGTTGGTTTGGCTGCAGGAAGCGGAATTTCTCCCGTTTTATCAAATATTAAAGAAAGTCTTTATCAGGAACCTAATTCTAATGCCTATTTATTCTACAGCAACAGAAGCATGAATCATGTGATGAAAAAGGCTGAGATTGATAAATTGGTTGAAACTTTTAACGGAAGACTGAAAGTTGTTTATTTAGTAAGCCGTGAGCAGCATGAAGATCCGATTTTCGAAGGAAGAATTTCTCCTGAAAAATTAAATCAGCTGTTTGAAAGATATACAGATATTGATGTTAAAGAATCTACATTCTTTATTTGTGGACCTGCAGAGATGATAAAAGGGATCGCAGATTATTTAAAGAAAGAGAAAAAAGTACCTGCCATTCAGGTTTTATTTGAATATTTCACTGCTCCTGACGAAGAAAATTCTGAAGAAATGAGCGATGAATTCAAGGCAATTGCTAATTTGGAAAGTATGGTAACGGTAATCATTGATGATGATGAATATTCGTTCCACTTGAATTCAAAAAAAGAGAGTATCTTAGATAAAGCATTGAAAGACAATCTTCCTGTACCTTTTGCGTGCAAAGGAGGAGTTTGTTGTACGTGTAAAGCCGAAGTTTTAGAAGGTGAAGTTTTCATGGAGAAAAACTACGCGCTTACCGAAGACGAAGTAGCCAGAGGTTACGTTCTGACGTGTCAATGTCATCCGACAACGAATGTGGTGATGCTTAATTATGATGTATAATTAAATTAATGTAACAATATATCAATTTACCAGTGTAATAATCATTGGTACATTGTTAGACTGATACATTGCTAAATTGGAAAAATTATGGATTTAGAAAAATTTGTACAATACGTACACGACGAAAATAAAGTGGAACCAAAAGATGTAATGCCAGATGATTACAGAAAATTACTGGTTCGTCAGATTTCACAGCACGCCCATTCTGAGATTGTCGGAATGTTGCCGGAAGCCAACTGGATTTCCAGAGCTCCTTCTTTGAGAAGAAAAATGGCTCTTTTGGCTAAAGTTCAGGATGAAGCAGGTCACGGTTTATACTTGTATTCTGCGACTGAAACCTTAGGAAACGGAACTATCAGAGCGGATAGAGATGCGACTTACGATGACATGTTGGAAGGAAAAGCAAAATATTCAAGTATTTTCAATTATCCGACGTTAAGTTGGGCAGATATCGGAGCGATCGGTTGGTTGGTTGACGGAGCTGCGATTATGAACCAGGTAATGTTGATGGGAAATTCTTATGGTCCTTATTCAAGAGCGATGGTGAAAATCTGTAAAGAAGAATCTTTCCACCAAAGACAGGGCTATGAGATTTTAATGGCGCTTTGCCGTGGTACAAAACAGCAGAAAGAAATGGCTCAAGCTTCGCTAAACCGTTTTTGGTGGCCTGCTTTAATGATGTTTGGCCCCAATGACGACAGTTCGCCAAACTCTAAAATCTCTATGAATTACAGAGTAAAAAGAGAAAGTAACGACAGTCTTCGTCAGAGATTTATTGATGTTACGGTTTCTCAGGCTGAATTTTTAGGATTAACCATTCCAGATAAAGATTTAAAATGGAATGAGGAAAGACAGCATTACGATTTCGGAGAACTTCCTTGGGATGAATTCATGGAAATCTTAAAAGGAAACGGACCTTGCAACAAGAAAAGATTACAGACAAAAGTAAAAGCACAACAGGAAAACCTTTGGGTAAAAGAAGCGGCGATTGCTTTTGCGGAGAAACAACAAAAAGAAGTAATATAATATTTAATTTAAACCATTAAGATTTTGTTTAGGAGTTTAGTTTAATTAAGATAAATCATTCTGATTTTAGATCTAAAAGCGAAGCTAAACTTAATATTCTTAACAACTTAATTGTCCTTAATGGTTCAAAAATTAAAGTTTAAAAAATAATTCAAAATCTAAAATTTAGAATTTAAAAATTAAAATTTGACTATGGCAAATTTAGATATGTGGGAAGTGTTTATTCAGACTAAACCGGGATTATCTCACAAACACGTTGGAATTGTACAGGCACCAACAGCAGAAATGGCTTTGCAGAACGCAAGAGACGTTTATACTAGAAGAAAAGAAGGAACTTCTGTTTGGGTGGTTCCAAGTAAATATATCGTGACTTCGGAAGGAATTGATAAAGAAGCATTCTTCGATCCGGCTGATGACAAATTGTACCGTCACCCGACCTTCTACGATATTCCAAACGATGTAAAAAATATGTAAAACAGCTCTTGGCTGTTAGTTTCTCGCAATTTGCAAAAAAGCTAAACGCCAAAAGCCAAAAGCTAAAGTAATGAACCCATTATATAATTATTTATTAAAACTAGCGGACGATAGTTTCATCATGGGACAGCGTTTGTCTGCGTGGTGCGGAGAAGGCCCTTATTTAGAGGAGGATATTGCATTGACAAACATCGCGTTGGATGAACTTGGTCAGGCGAATAACTTTTACGTTTACGCTTCAAGAGTGATTGATAACGGTAAAAGCGAAGATGATTTAGCATTTTTAAGATATGAACACGAATACGTAAACGCACATTGGGTTGAGCTTCCGAATGAAGATTATGCGCAGACGATTCTTAAAGTGTATGTTTTCGCCGTATACCAGAAATTAATGTACGAAGCATTATCCAATTCTGCTAATGAAGAACTTTCTGCTCTTGCTCAAAAATCTTTGAAAGAAGTAAGGTATCACTATACTCACGCTTCTTCTTGGATGAAAATCTTTGCTCAAGGAACAGAAGAAAGTAAATCTCGTCTGGTAAAAGCAATTGAAAATATCTGGGAATATTCAAAAGGATTATTCGCAATAGTGGAAGGAGAAGATGATTTAATTGCTTTAAACATCGCTCCAAATGTTGACGCTCTTTATGAAGATTTTCTTTCTATTACACAAAAAGATTTTGAAGATTTCGGTTTAGAATATCCTGCGAATCCTTTCATGCAACCAAAATCAAGAACAGGATATCACACAGAATATTTCGGATTTATGCTTTGTGAATTACAGTATATGCAGAGAGCATATCCGGGTTGTACTTGGTAATTTTTTTGGATTTTGCTTAGTGAAACGCCTTTGCGAACTTAAAAACAGTTAGTAGTCAAAAAAATCTTAGTGCACTTTGCGTTAAAAAAAATCAGATTAAAAAAGATTGAAAAATCCTTTAGAAATATTAGAATTAGTTCCCGACCCGGAAATTCCGGTAATCAATATCGTGGAATTAGGCATTGTAAGAGAAGCAAAAGTTACCAGCGAGAATTCTTGTGAAGTAACGATTACGCCGACTTATTCTGCCTGTCCCGCTATGTTTACTATTGAGGAAGACATCATGAAAATCATGAAAGAAAACGGTTGGGATGCGAAAGTAGTCACCAAAATGTTTCCGATTTGGACAACAGACTGGCTGACGGATGAAGCGAGAGAAAAACTTCGTGTTTACGGAATTTCACCTCCCGAAAAAGGAGCCGACGAACATCACATCGGGAAACCGAAAAAATGTCCGCGTTGTGGTTCTATGAATTCAAAACAGATCAGCAGATTCGGGTCTACATTATGTAAGGCTTCTTATCAGTGTTTAGACTGTTTAGAGCCTTTTGACTATTTTAAGTGCCATTAAAAAATTTGAAAATGTGCTAATTTGAAAATGAGTAAATTAGTAGTGAAATCAGAATTTTCAAATTGACTATTTTTTCAAATTAAAAAATTAATACTATGTACACACAACTCGATATTGAATCGCATTTTGACGGAAAGCTGAAAATTGCTTATCTGAATCAGCCGGACACAATGAACGCGCTTACCAAGCCATCTTTATCAGATTTAAAAGACTTTGTTAAAGAATGCAGTGAAGATCCTACTATAAGATGCGTGGCAATTTCTGGAAGAGGAAGAGCCTTTTGTTCCGGTCAGAATTTAGATGATGCTTTCGTTCAGGGTAACGATCATCATGACGATGACATTATCAGAAGAATTGTAACCGATTATTACAATCCTTTGGTGCTTGAAATTACCCGTTGCAAAAAACCTGTTGTTGCATTGGTAAATGGTCCTGCAGTGGGAGCGGGTGCGATGTTGGCATTGATTTGTGACTTTGTTTTGGCTTCAAATAAAGCATATTTCGCTCAGGCATTTTCAAATATCGGATTAATTCCGGATACAGGAGGAACCTATTTCTTGCCTAAATTATTGGGAAGACAATTGGCGAATTATTTAGCATTTACAGGAAAAAAATTATCTGCTGAAGAATCAAAATCATACGGCTTAGTTGCTGAGGTTTTCTCTGAAGAAGAATTTAATTCTAAATCAATGGAAATTTTAGAAAAGACATCAAATATGCCAACTGTTGGTTTAAAATTAACCAAAAAAGCATTCGCCGCTTCATACAACAATACACTGAAAGAGCAATTGGAATTGGAAGGAGACCTACAGCAGGAAGCTGCTGAAACGGAAGATTTCAAAGAAGGGGTAAGTGCCTTTTTAGGAAAAAGAAAACCTGATTATAAAGGAAAATAATATTATAGAATTTAGAAATTAGAGGTTAGAAATTAGTTTACAAAATCTAACTTCTAACTTCTGGCTTCTAACATCTATAAATAATGAAAAACGTAGGAATTATCGGTGCCGGAACTATGGGAATCGGCATCGCACAAGTAGCCGCAACGAACGGATGCAAAGTTTGGGTCTATGATGCCAATGCAAAACAAGTAGAAACGGCAACCGTAGGTTTGGAAAAAACATTAACCAGATTGGTTGACAAACAGAAGATTTCGTCAGAGAAAATGGTCGAAATTTTATCTAATATTTCCATCGCTACAGAATTGAAGGACTTCAAAGATTGCGAATTGGTCATCGAAGCCATCATCGAAAATAAAGAAATCAAAACCAAAGTTTTCACAGAATTAGAGAAATACGTTTCAGAAAGCTGTGTCATTGGTTCCAATACGTCATCTATTTCCATTACCTCTCTCGGTGCGGAATTACAAAAACCGGAGCGATTCATTGGAATTCATTTCTTCAATCCGGCTCTTCTGATGCCTTTGGTTGAGGTTATTCCATCTCTATTAACAGAAAAATTTTTAGCGGAAAAAATCTACAACCTCATGAAAGATTGGGGTAAAACACCTGTAATTGCCAAAGATATTCCCGGATTTATCGTGAACAGAATTGCCCGTCCTTACTACGGTGAAGGGTTAAGAATCGTTGAAGAAAACATAGCAACTCTAGAACAGGTTGACGATGCCATGAAAACAATCGGAAACTTCAAAATGGGTCCTTTTGAATTGATGGATTTAATTGGTGTTGACGTTAATTTCTCTGTAACAACAACAGTTTACAAAGATTATTTCTACGACACAAAATACAAACCCTCTCTTCTACAACAAAGAATGTCCGAAGCAAAACTTCACGGTAGAAAAACAGGAAAAGGTTTCTACGATTATTCAGAAAATGCTCAAAATCCTGTTGCAGAAAAAGAAGATACGCTTTATCAACAAATATTTTTAAGAATTATTTCAATGCTGATTAACGAAGCCGTTGAAGCAAAAAGATTAGGCGTTGCCAACGATGAAGATCTTGAATTAGCAATGCAGAAAGGAGTAAACTATCCAAAAGGATTATTGGCTTGGGGAAAAGAAATCGGATATGCAAAAATCTCCGAAACACTACAGAATCTTTACGAAGAATATCAGGAAGAAAGATACAGACAAAGCCCGTTGCTGCGTAAACTGAATTAGACAATTTGAAAGTATGCTAATTTGAAAATTAATCACAGCAGTTTTTTCATTTTCAAATTCTCAAATTGATTTAATTCTCAAATTAATATTATGGATATACACGAATTCAGAGCTGAGCTAGAAACAAGGCTCATCATTGAAAAAGAATACATCATTGAGGAAATTTCTTCGATGGATGATGATCAGGAAAGACTTGAGTTATTAGGAAAATTTAATGATAAATATAAAGAGCTGGTAAAACGATTAGCGAATGAAAATGGTATTGATCTACATGCTCCTTATCAATCTGAACATCCGTCAAATTCCGAAAATCTTTCAAACGAGCAGATAATTCTTGGTAAAACCATGAGCATTTATGACAAATTGGTTGATGAATTATATGAAGAAATAACAAGTATATAGTAAAAATGAATCCAAGACAGCTTGCAGAATATATGTTTGATCAGGATTATTTTTCCCAATGGATGAATATCAAAATGATCGAAGTCAAAGAAAATTATTGTTTACTGGAAATGCCCATCAAAAAAGAGATGATCAATGGGCTTAAAACGGTTCACGGAGGCGTTACGTTTGCTTTTGCAGATTCTGCATTGGCATTTTCGTCCAACAACACCGGAGATGCGGCTGTTGCGTTGAACTGTATCATCAATTTTACCAAAGCCGGAAAAGAAGGTGACACTTTCAGAGCTGAAAGTATCTTGGTCAATGATACTAGAAAAACCGCTGTTTACGACATTAAAATTACCAATCAAAATGAAGAATTGGTCGCAAAATTTGTGGGAACAGTTTATAAGATTGGAAAAAAAGTAACGGATTTGTAAAACACTAACCAGATAATAAATTATACAAAATGAGGAAAATATTTTTACTCCTTTTCATGCTTTCAACATTTCTGATCAATGCTCAGCAGAAAGTAAATGAAACTTTGAAAAAAGAACTTGATGAGATTATGACTGTTGATCAAGGTTACAGAATGCTTTTTGACTCCGAAATAACTCAGGAAAAGAAAGAGAAGTTACTGAAAGATCTGAATATCGATAAAGAAGAGTTTGAAAAGAAAAGCTGGCAATTGGTTGCAGAACACGATAGCCTGAACATGCAGAAAATTGAAAATATTATTGCTCAATATGGTTATCCGGGGAAAACGCTTGTAGGAGAACCAACGAATCAGGCAGCATGGTATGTGATCCAACATTCAACTAAAATTGGAAAATATTTGCCTCTTATTAAAGAAGCTGGAAAAAAGAAAGAAATTCCTTTTACATGGGTTGCGATGATGGAAGATCGATATCTGATGAATGAAAATAAAGAACAGATCTATGGAACACAAGGGAAAGGGGAAATGACAAAAGATAAAGATGGGAAACAAATCTTTATCAATTTTGTATGGCCTGTTAAAGATCTTAAAAATGTGAATAAGAGAAGAAAAGAAGCCGGATTTGATTCTACTATTGAAGAGAATGCTCAAAGGATGTTCGGAAAGGATTTCAAATTCGAACCTTACACTTTACAACAGGCTTTAGAATTACGAAATAGAAAATAAATCAATAGAAGTGAATGTGGTAATTTCAAGTTATCCCACTATTATATTTTTAAAGTGAAATTATGAACAACGTATACATCATAGATTACATCAGAACTCCCATTTCAAAACTAAGTGGAGGATTGTCAGAAGTCAGAGCCGATGATTTGGCGGCAATTGTTTTAAAAGAAATTGTTGCAAGAAACCCTGAAGTTCCTGTTGAGGAAATTGAAGATGTTATTTTCGGATGCGCTAACCAAGCGGGTGAAGATAACAGAAACGTAGCGAGAATGGGACTTTTATTGGCTGGACTTCCTTATAAAATCGGAGGTGAAACGGTAAATAGATTATGTGCTTCTGGAATGTCGGCGGTGGCAAATGCTTTCCGTTCAATCGCTTCAGGAGAAGGTGAAATTTACATTGCAGGTGGGGTAGAACACATGACACGTTCACCTTATGTCATGTCAAAACCAAGCACAGCTTTCGGAAGAGATAGCCAGATGTTTGATACGACTTTCGGATGGAGATTTGTTAATCCCAAAATGAAAGAAATGTACGGCGTCGATACCATGGGTGACACCGCTGAAAACTTAGCAGAAATGCACAATATCAGCCGTGAAGATCAGGATAAATTTGCGCTGTGGTCTCAACAAAAAGCGACTAAAGCTCAGCAAAGTGGAAGATTGGCAGAAGAAATTGTAAAAGTTGAAATCCCACAAAAGAAAGGTGAACCAAAAATTTTCGATACAGACGAATTTATCAAACCTACTTCTTCAATGGAAGGATTAGGAAAACTTCGTCCGGCTTTCAGAAAAGAAGGCGGAACAGTTACCGCTGGAAATGCTTCGGGAATGAACGATGGTGCTGCAGCTTTAATTTTAGCAAGCGAAAAAGCTGTCAAAAAATATGGTTTAAAACCTAAAGCTAAGATCTTAGGATCATCCGTTGCCGGTGTTGAACCAAGAATCATGGGGATCGGACCTGTTGAAGCGACTCAAAAACTATTGAAAAGACTGAATCTTTCATTAGAAAATATGGATGTTATCGAATTGAACGAAGCGTTTGCAGCTCAATCTTTAGCCGTAACAAGAAGTTTAGGTTTACAAGATGACGATTCAAGAGTAAACCCAAACGGAGGAGCGATTGCGATTGGTCACCCACTTGGAGTTTCCGGAGCAAGAATTATTGGTTCTGCAGCCATAGAACTTCAAAAACAAAATAAAAAATATGCTTTGTGTACGCTTTGTATCGGCGTCGGACAAGGTTATGCAATGGTCATTGAAAAAGTTTAAATCAATTTGAAAAATGAGCTAATTTGATCATTTGAAAGTATTCTCATCATTCAAAATAGCTTGTTGTATTAACGTTTAGCCTTTGCTGAGTATAAACTGAAGGTTTACGAACATAGTTCTGCCTTTGCGAACGAAAAATATGCATGAAAATTTTCAAAAAACTTTGCTGACTTTGCGTTAAAAATAATTTCCAAATTAGCTCATTCTCAAATTTCAAATTAAAATTATGAATATTTACTCATATCACGGAATTCGTCCCATCATCAAATCATCCGCCTATGTTCATCCCCAAGCGGTGATTATCGGAAATGTAGAAATTGGTGAAGAAGTATATATCGGTCCAAACGCGGTGATTCGTGGCGACTGGGGTAAAATTATCATCAAAGACGGTGCAAATGTTCAGGAAAACTGTACACTTCACGTTTTTCCGGGGATTGAAACTATTTTGGAAGAATCTGCGCACATCGGTCACGGTGCGATTATTCATTCCGGACATATCGGAAAAAATTGTCTGGTTGGAATGAATGCTGTAGTGATGGACAAAGCCGTAATCGGTGATGAATGTATCATCGGCGCATTGGCTTTTGTTCCTGCAAATTTCAGATGTGAAGCACGAAAATTAATTGTGGGAAGTCCTGCAAAAATCATCCGCGATGTTTCTAATGAAATGATCAAATGGAAAACGGAAGGAACAAAGCTCTATCAGGAGTTGGCAAGAGAAGGAAAAGAAGCGATTTTACCCTGCGAACCGTTTACAGAATATGTTCAGCAGATTCCTACGAAAGTTGTTGATTACGGCATTTGGGACGATGTGAAATAACCCAACCCTACAAAATTTAATATGATTAAAAAAATTCTCGCTTTCTGTAGTATTTTGCTTGCATTTCAAAGTATGCTTTTAGCACAAAACGGAAATGTAAAACCATTAACTATTGGAGAAATCAGAACCATAAAATCTAAGATTTTAAATGAAGAAAGAAGGTTAAACATTTATCTTCCGCAAAATTTCGATAAAACAAAAACCTATCCGATTATTTATCTTTTGGATGGAAGCATGAATGAAGATTTTATTCACGTAACAGGATTGGTTCAGTTTTTTAATCAAATGTATTCCATGCCGGAAACGATTGTAGTAGGAATTGCGAATATTGACAGAAAAAGAGATTTCACGTTTCATACCGATTTAAAAGATTTACAAAAAGATTATCCTACAACAGGACATTCTGATAAGTTCATCAATTTCCTGGAAAAAGAATTAAAACCTTATATCGAAAGTCAGTTTAAAACTACCGATACATATTTATTCGGGCAATCGCTGGGTGGACTTTTAGCAACAGAAATTCTGTTGAAAGAGTCTGAAATGTTCGATAACTATTTTATCATCAGCCCGAGTTTGTGGTGGGATGATGAAAGTCTTTTAAAACAGGCTAATCAATTATTAACTAAAATACCGGATACTAAGAAATTTATTTATGTTTCTGTAGGAAAAGGTGAGCATCCGGTGATGATAAAAGATGCAGAAAATTTATTCGATATTCTAAAAAAATCAAATAAGAAAAACTGGACGGTAGAATACAAAATGATGGAAACTGACAATCACGCAACTATTCTTCACAGAAGCCTGTATGAAGGGTTGGTGAAATTGTTTCCTTATCAAGAACCGAAAAATTAAAAATATAACAATCTAAAAATGTATCAGTGTAACAATTTTTGCAATTTGTCATTCTGAACGAAGTGAAGAATCTCATTGTTAAACTATTACATTACTACATTGTTAAATTTTAAAATATAAAAACTATATGGAAAAATTAAAAAACTATATTCACGGAGAATGGGTAGAAGGTACCGGAAACGGAATTCCTTTGTACAATGCCGTGACTGGAGAGCAGGTTGCTGTTTCGGATACCGAAGGACTGAATTTTGAACAGGCTCTTGATTTCGGAAGAACAGTAGGCTACAAAAATCTTTCTTCAATGACATTCTATGATCGTGGGGAAATGTTGAAAAAAGTAGCACTTTACCTTTTAGAAAGAAAGAAAAAATATTACGAATTATCATATAAAACAGGTGCGACTCACGCAGATTCTTGGGTAGATATCGAAGGAGGTTTTGGTACGTTTTTTACGTATTCAGGACTGGCAAAGAGAATGCTTCCGAATACTCCGTTTTGGGTAGATGGGGAAACTCAGAAAATTTCTGCGAACGGAACTTTCTTAGGAACTCACATTTTAACACCGAGTGAAGGTGTTTCTGTGCAAATCAATGCATATAATTTTCCTGTTTGGGGAATGTTGGAAAAACTATCTACTTCATTGTTGGCAGGCGTTCCAAGTATTGTGAAACCGTCTCCTTATGGTTCTTATTTGACGAACGCGGTTTTCCAGGATATGATTGAAAGCGGCGTTCTTCCTGAAGGTGCGCTTCAATTGGTTTGTGGTGAACCGGGAAATATTCTGGATTATGTTAAAGACGGAGATTCTGTTTTGTTCACGGGTTCTGCAACGACGGGTAGAAAATTGAAATCTTTGCCTTCTGTTGCTGGAAATGCTGTTCGTTTCAATATGGAAGCAGACTCTTTGAACTGTTCAATTCTTGGATTAGACGCAAAGCCTGGAACTCCTGAATTTGATTTATTCATCAAAGAAGTTCGTAACGAAATGACAACGAAAGCCGGACAAAAATGTACCGCGATCAGAAGAATTATCGTTCCTGAAAACTTAATTGGTGATGTTCAGAATGCTTTGTCTAAAGCTTTAGATCAAACCAAAATCGGAAGTCCTTTAAGCAGAGAAACTAGAATGGGATCTTTAGTTGGAAAACAACAGTACGACGAAGTTGTAAGAAAAATAAATATTTTAAAAACTGAAAATGAGCTTGTTTATGACGGACAGCACGAATTAGTAGATGCCAACTATGAAAATGGTGCATTTATGAGTCCGAAATTGTTCTTAAATGATTCTCCTTTCACGAAAAATATCTCTCATGATGTCGAAGCTTTCGGTCCGGTTTCTACTTTAATGCCTTACAAAGATGCAGAAGAAGCTGCAGCGTTGGCAAAAAGAGGAAAAGGAAGTTTGGTAGGTTCTATTGTTTCTCACGATGAGAAATTCGTTGCAGAAACTTCCTGGAAAATGGCTTCTCAACACGGAAGAATTTTCGTTTTAAACAGAGACAACGCGAAAGAAAGTACAGGTCACGGTTCGCCACTTCCGACTTTGATGCACGGAGGTCCTGGTAGAGCAGGAGGCGGCGAGGAAATGGGTGGATTGAATGGTCTTCATTTCTTCCTTCAAAAAACGGCGATTCAAGGTTCTCCGGATACTTTGACAGCAATTACTAAAATTTATCAGCAAGGCGCTGAGAAAAAATATTCAGACAAACATCCTTTCCAGAAATATTTTGAAGATGTTGAGGTTGGAGATTCTCTGGAAACAGCTGGAAGAACGGTTACAGATGCAGATATCGTTAATTTCTCGAATGTTTCGTGGGATCATTTCTATGCACATACAGACGCAACGAGTTTGACCGGAACCATTTTCGATAAAACCGTTGCTCACGGATATTTCATCCTTTCTGCAGCGGCTGGATTGTTTGTTTCTGGTAAAAAAGGACCGGTTATTGCCAATTATGGGTTGGAAAACTGTTCATTCTTCAAACCTGTTTATGCAGGAGATACGATCACGGTTTATTTAACGGCAAAAGAAAAAATCAATCGTGGAGTAAAAGGAAGAAATATTCCTTCTGGAGTTGTAAAATGGTTGGTTGAAGTAATCAATCAAAGAGATGAGGTGGTTTGCGTGGCGACAATTTTAACGTTGGTGGCTAAACACTCTCCGTTTATCGATTTTAAAGTTCAGAATATTCAGAAAAAATTGAATGGTTTAACTGAAAATACCAAACCTGTTTTTGGAGATTTTACGCCGCAATTGATGGTTGAGCATTTGGAAGAAGTTCTCAGAAACGGTTTCGGTAATTTGAAGCCGGAAGATTTTGATGAAATTCCTGCTGAGAAATTAGAAAAACTTCAGGATTGGCTATATACCGATCAAAAGATTCGTCCGGGAGCACAATATCCTTTGTGGAAAGAAGGCGAAGTTCCTCAGAATAAAAATAAAAATCTGGATGCGGCTAAAACTCAGTTAATAGAAACACTGAAAGAATTTATAGTTTATTTCAAAGAAAATCCTTTTGCGGAACATTACAATCCAAGATTCGGACATTTGAATAAAGAGATGATGGAGCTTTTCCAGAGAAAGCATTTTACGCATCATTTTGAGCAGTTTGGATTGATTTAATTCAGAATAAAATATATATTTACAATCCCTTTTGGTTTTTACTGAAAGGGATTTTTTGCTGCGAATAAAGATTTACCCCATTTTTAGTTTAAATGATTACATTTATCCCATGAAAACCTTCGCCGATCAAGTGGTTGAATTCAATCGGAATTTACACTATTCCGGAAAGCTTCCCAAAGATTTTCAGGTATTAAATCCTTATCTTGATAATCCTGAAACTATGGAAGTCATGCAAAAGTTTTATCATAAATATTACAAAGATTCCAGTCAAAGAAAATTTATTGTTGGAATCAATCCGAGTCGTCACGGAGCAGGAGTTACCGGCGTTCCTTTTACTGATACAAAACGATTAGAAAGTGTTTGCGGAATAAAAATGGAATCAGCTTATACTCATGAAATTTCTTCCGTTTTTATGTATGATATGATCGCAGAATATGGAGGAGTAGAGGAATTCTACAAAGATATTTATATCAATTCACCTTTTCCTTTGGCGATTGTTAGGAAATCAAAAGGAAGCTGGATTAATGCCAATTATTACGATGATAAGACACTTTTCAATGATGTGAAAGATTTTATGATTGATTCTTTGAAAAAACACATCAGCTTAAATCTTGATACTTCAGAAGTGTTTATTTTAGGGAAGAAAAACGCAGATTTCATTTCAAAATTGAATGAGGAAGCTCATCTTTTCGACAAAATGACGGTTTTGGAACATCCCAGATATATTCAGCAGTATAAATCTAAAGAAAAAGATTTG
Source organism: Chryseobacterium sp. CBo1 (assembly GCF_001693475.1). Classification (NCBI taxonomy): domain Bacteria; kingdom Pseudomonadati; phylum Bacteroidota; class Flavobacteriia; order Flavobacteriales; family Weeksellaceae; genus Chryseobacterium; species Chryseobacterium sp. CBo1. The sequence goes on along the minus strand of NZ_MAUH01000011.1, from coordinate 36,763 downwards.
TTTATTGATAAGTATATTTTAGTGTTGAAAAATAAATGAAACCTAAATAAATTTGTTTTAGAGTCAGATAATGCTAAAACTGTTTTGTTATAGGGCGTTTCGTAGAAACGCAATCTGTGTAGAAAAATAGTTAAATCTAATAGCGCGTTCCGTAGGAACGCTATCCAAAAAACACAATGATGCCAAACACATATACCCAAATTTACATTCAATTGGTTTTTGCTACAAAAGGCAGAGAAAACAAGATAACGAGTTTAATTCGTGATGAAATAGAAAAATATATTTGCGGAATTTTTAATAACAAAGGACAAAAAGTTTTAGCGATTTATGCCAATCCTGACCATATTCACATATTTTTTAGTTATAAAAATTTACAGATTACTATCTCAGATTTGGTGAAGATTGTAAAGATAGAGTCGACAAATTTTATTAATGAAAAGAAATTGACCTTAAATCATTTTGCATGGCAACAAGGTTATGGAGCATTTTCTTACGGAAAAAGTCAAAAAGAAAAGGTTGTTCATTATATTTTGAATCAGGAAACTCATCATAAAAAGAAAAGTTTTAAACAAGAATATATCGAATTTTTGAATGCATTTGAAATCGAATTTAAAGACGAATATTTATTTGAATTTTATGATTGAAAAAAGATAGCGTTCCTACGGAACGCAAATTGCACCGGTCATTAACAATTCTACACAGATAGGATTCCTCCGGAATCCGCGAAAAAGTTTAATCTAAAAAATATAAAATAGTTATGCCCTGGAATCCCGAAGTTTACAATCAGTTTAAAAATATTCGTTATCAGCCATTTTTTGATTTAGCAGAAAATATTTCATCAGATGGCTTAAAAAAAGCAATTGACATCGGTTGCGGAACAGGCGAACAAACCCATATTCTGTCAGAAAAATTTAAAGATGCTCATTTTTTAGGAATTGATTCTTCGTCAGAAATGCTTCAGAAATCTTCCAATCTTGAAAATGAAAGACTACGCTTTAAGCAACAAACCATTGAAGAACTGTACAATTCGGATGAAAAATGGGATTTGATTTTCAGCAACGCGGCGCTTCAATGGTCGGATGACCACCAAAAGCTGTTTCCAAGATTGCTTTCTTTATTAAGTGAAAACGGACAGTTTGCAGTACAAATGCCGGTTCAGCCTGAAAATTTGCTTAATCAGATTTTGTTTCAGCTCGCTTCTGAAGAACCTTACAAAACTCAGCTTAATAACTGGAACAGAGTTTCTCCGGTTTTAAGTTTGGATGAATATGCTAAAATGATGTTTGATGCAGGTTTAAAAGACTTCAATATCTCCGTAAAAGTCTATCCAATTATAGCAGATGATGCCGAAAAATTATTTCAGTTCATCTCTGGTTCGGCTTTGATTCCGTATTTGGAAATTTTAGATCAAGATCATCAGGAGAAGTTTATAACTGAATATAAAAAGAGAATTTCCGAAAAATTTGAAAACTTCCCTGCAATTTATGCGTTCAAAAGGATATTATTGTACGGTAGAAAATAGAATGGTTTTACTGAAAAAATAAATTCCCCAGTAAAAGGGGAATTTTCATTTATGCTTAGAATCGTTTTTTGAAAACATTTAGGTTTTCATGGGAATTAGTTTCTTTTTACTGTTCCAAAATAACGGATTTCCGGTAGACTGCGGTAGCGTACAAATACCCAATTTTAAAATACGTATTTATACTGATTGTGATTTTAATGAAGAAATTTTAAGCATTAAATTTTTTAACCGAACAATTGTTAGTATTTTTGTTTGAATCCAATATCAGATAAGAAATGAGTGATTTTGTAACATCAGAAATTAAAAATAATATTGCCGAAATTACCTTCGGAACCGCAAAAAGCAATGCTCTTCCCGGAGCAATTCTTGAGAAATTAGCACAAACTATTCTTGACGAAAGCGCAAGAAATGAAGTCAAAGCTATTCTTGTAAAAAGTGAAGGTGAAAAAGCTTTCTGTGCAGGTGCAAGTTTCGATGAGCTTCTGGCTATCGAAGAATTGGAAGCTTCTACAAGATTTTTCGGAGGTTTTGCCAAAGTTCTCAATGCAATGAGAAATTGCGGTAAAATTGTTGTGGTAAGAGTTCAGGGAAAAACTACCGGTGGTGGAGTAGGTTTGGCTTGTGGTGCAGATTACTGTTTTGCAACCAAAGATTCTGCTTTAGCTTTAACTGAAATTAATTTGGGGATCGGACCTTTCGTAATCGGACCTTACGTTGAAAGAAAAATAGGTAAATCTCAGTTTTCGGCAATGGCGATTGATGCAGATTTCAGATCGGCAGATTGGGCAGAACAGCACAATATTTACCATTCTGTTTCTGATACGGTTGCAGAAATGGATTCTAAGCTTGAAAAATTTTTAACGACACTTTCTACAAGAAGTGAAGATGCTTTAGCTTTAATCAAAAAAGTATCTTGGGAAGGAACGGAGCATTTCAACGAATTGATGCCTGCAAGAATTCATATGAGCGCAAGCTTGATTTTAGAAGATTCTGCGAAGAAAAGTATAGAAGCAATCAAAGAAAGATTGAGAGTAAAATAAAAATAAAGCGTTGATTTTTCAGCGCTTTATTTTTTGTATTCTGATTTTAACAAAGAATATAGAACCGAATCTTCGAAAGTTCCGCCAACATGATAATGTTCTCGAATAATACCTTCTTTCGTAAAACCAAAATACTCCAGTAACTTTTTGGATGGGGTATTATTTTCGTCGATCAAAGCTTCAATACGATTAAGTTCTATTTGATGAAAACCATATTCAATAACTTTTCCGAGAGCTTCTTTCATATATCCTTTATTTTTAAACTCGTCAGAATTTAAAGCATATCCTACTTCAGCACGATGATGTTGCGGATTCCAGGAATGAAAACCACAATTGCCGATAATGGTATTGCTTTGCTTTTCTACGATTTGAAAATTCAGCATTTTCTGATTATAAGATTCGTATCCTTTTTCATGAATTCTTTTCTGTCGGGCAAACTCTTCTTCGTTGGTAATTCCTAATATTTTTTTGATTTCGTGCTCATCAATTGATTTAAAAATGGTGTTCATCGTTTTAGAATCCAGTTTTTGAATGAATAAACGTTCTGTTTCTATGGTTTCAAATTTCATTGTTTTTCGTTTAAATTAATGTAATTGATGTTAAGATTTGATTCTCGCTGATGGTGCAGATTTCGTAGATATAAAAAATTAAAAAATCTGCTTAATTAAAAAAAACTGCGTGAAACTTACTAATCTTTCACTAGCTTTTTAATAGATTAATGGAAACCGTTGCCAATTCAGAATTAGGGAATTTTCTGAACAAATCTTTATCTGTTTTTAAGCCGGCTTCAATGCAGATCTTTTTAAAAACTTCTACCTCCAGTATATACTGGTCAGAAAAACCATGCGTTGCTTCATAAGCTGTTGCCGGAGTTTTCCCTAGATTTTTAGCTGTAAGTTTAGAATCTAAAGCATGAAGTTCAATGATTAAGAGTCCGTTTTTCTGAATATAAGGAAGCCAAAGCTCAAGATGTTCTTTTAAGCTTTCTTCAACAAGATCATTGGATAGTCTTTTTCCACGATAAGCAAATGCTCCTGTTGAGGTGCTTATTCTTTGGGGATGATTGTTTTCAGGCGTTTTCCATACTCTGTTGTGATCGAGAAAAGTTCTAATGTTTAGTAAATCCGAAAGATCAATTTCATAGTTTTCCTTTAAATCTTCAGCCAATTGTTGAGGATTTCCGATATCTCCCCAGATTACTTTTGCCCAAATATCATTATTAATGAGATTGGCTCGTGTTACCTTTAATGCAGCCTGATTATAATCTGCGCCTACCAGAAAAAGCGGATACTCTTCCAACATTTTTCCACGGAGCGTATGTCTTTCGATGGTTTCAAAAATGTGTTGGATGAAAGCGCCGTTTCCACAACCCATATCAAGAACACCTTTTGGTTGCAGAAGAATCGGCTGATTGAAAATCTGAATAATAAAATCATTGGCAACTTTAAAATAATTCGCATGAGAACCGCCACTTCCCCAAACATTCATGGCTCGGTCAACGTGAATTTCGTCTTCGCCTTCTGCAATTTCTCTGATTTTTGAAGCATTTCCGAACAATAGCTCATCCATTTTATTCAGTAATGGAAGATACGAAACTGTAACTCCATAAGAAGCGGCTCGTTTTGCAAAATAAATTCCGGTTTCGGTAAATTTATAATTGTCATTTGATTTTTTAAACCAGCCTAAATGCGTCATAAAATCTAAAATCACTTCAAAATTCTCTGAGTTTTTATGAAACTCTGCAGCCTGAAAAGATGTTTCCATAAAATATTTATGAAACATTCCCGTCATTCCTAGATAGACAATTACCGGACTGATGATGGAGCCTTCAATATGCTTTAAAATCTGTATCTGAACATCTTTTTCGTCAGCAGAATCTGAAAGATGAATTCCAAAATTATCTTTAAGTGTACTACTCAATTGCTTAAACTCTTCAACAAAAGTAGCTTCATTGATTTGATTTTTAATGTCTGTAGAAAGTTTTAGAAAAGAAATGACTTTCAGATAGAGTAAGCCATATTTTTGTAGAAACTGCGTTTTTTCATTGGCTGAAATGGTAATAACATCATTCTCATTATCGACTTCATAATTCAGAAAACCCTGAGAAGCCAAAGCACGAATTGCCACATTCAGATAACCTTCATTTGCTTTAAAATTTTCTGAAAGTTCACTTAAAATCACTTCTTCTCTTTGTATGATGAATGTAATGATTTCCTTTTTAAGCAAAGAAGCAACGATTGGCGCAGTAACTACACCATCCAGATGTCTGAAAATTTCTGACCGCAGAATCTCTTTATCCATAAATATGTTTTTTCTAAAGTTAAGAATTTACATAAATTATTTGCAGAAAAATTTTGGAGTTTCAAAATTAATTATAACTTTGTAATTCAAAGTTCTTTTATATGGATTCGAAAAACTATCACGAAGACTTATCGCACATACGTTCCATGATGGAGCGTTCTTCAAGGTTTATTTCATTAAGCGGATTATCCGGAGTGGTTGCTGGTTTGGCTGCAATCATTGGAATGGGATATGTCTGTTTTGTATTTAAGAGAGAAGGACTGAATTATTTTGAAGGTGAGAGAATCACATTCAGTAAGAGTATGGTTAATGAACTGGTCATTACCGGAATTGTAATTTTAGTAGTTGCCATTTTAAGCGGATATTTTTTCACTGCCAATAAAAGCAAAAAGAAAGGCCTGAAAATTTGGGATGCGACAACCAAAAGACTTTTGTTTACCTTTGCAATCCCTTTGGTAACGGGCGGATTGGTTTGTCTTGGGCTGTTGTATCATCATTTGTTTTCATTGGTTGCTCCGGCTACATTGATTTTCTATGGTTTAGCATTGGTAAATGCAGAAAGATATACTCTCACAGATGTAAAATATCTGGGATTTTGCCAGATTGGTTTAGGATTGATTTCGTTATTCTTTTTAGGATGGGGATTAATTGCCTGGACTTTTGGCTTTGGCGTTTTGCATATCGTGTATGGTTTGATTATGCATAAGAAGTATAAATAATGATGTTAATTTGGTTTATATTTTTTATTATAATACTTGGGATTTCTCTTATTTTCCTGTTATTATATGATAGAACTAAAAATAAAATTTTTAAAAAATTATTTATTGGATATTGGCTGTTTTTTATTTTATCATATTTGAGCTTGTTTGTAGTGAGTTTTATTAAAAGTCCAACTACTGTAGATAAAGAAGATATTTATGGAAAATATGAAATAGATAAGAATATGTTTAAAGGAAATGATGCTAATTGGCAATTTCAACGTTTCAGTTTTGAAATAAATAAAGATAAAGAGTTCATTTTCTTTGAATACTATGACAATCAAAAGATTAAAAGCAAGCATAAAGGAGATGTAAAATTTGTTGAAGGTTATGCTAGCCCGCATTTAAAAATTACTCACATCGAACCTGAGCATCAAATAGTAGAAAGTGAACCTTTATTAGTAAGGAATAAATGGGATTTTTATTACGTTTTTAAATCGAAAAAATTTGAAAACGTATTTTTTAAGAAGAAAAAAAAGAAGAAAGAATTTTTTAGCAAATTTTAATAATGTACAACATCAGTCAACTCAATAAAGAATTCGAAAGCCGTGTAAGATTGGGCATCATGTCCGTTCTTATGGTTAACGACTGGGTTGATTTTTCTGAAATGAAAAGCTTATTGGAAATTACTGACGGAAATCTGGCAAGTCACAGCAATGCCCTTGAGAAGTCAAATTATATTGAAGTAAAAAAAGAATTTGTGGGTAAAAAGCCGAAGACTTCTTATCGTGTAACTCAAAATGGAAGAACTGCTTTTACAGAGCATTTAAATGCTTTGGAAAAACTGATCGGAAAATAAAAGCTATATTTTTTTGAAAATAAACTTTGAAATACAAAGTACTTTATAAATTAAAATTAAATAAAATGATGACACACAAACAAACAACTTTAGCAATTTTTGCTGTTCCTGTACTTTTATTGGCAACAGCATTTTTAGGAAACATCTTTGTAGAAGGATGGAACTGGTCGAAATTCGATTTTCTCGTAGCCGGAATTCTGCTTTTCGGAACGGCAGGCTTAATAAGCTTGGTAAGAATGGTGGTTAAAAACAGAAATTATAAGATTATCATTAGTCTTGTGATCGTAGCCATTCTTGTTTTAGTCTGGATGGAACTGGCTGTAGGAATTTTCGGAACTCCGTTCGCTGGAAGCTAATTTTTTACAATTGACACATTTGTCATTCTGAGCGAAAGGAAGAGTAGCGAATAATCTTATTAAATGAGATTCCTCCTTTGTCGGAATGACATCAAAATTAATTAAATCAAAAAATACAAAAGTAATGACCCGAAAAAAATTTCTCAAGAGACTTTTGCAGCTTTCAGCAGCCGGAGCTCTACCTTTTCTTTATTCATGGCAAATCGAACCGTTTTGGGTGGAATTTGTTGAGAGAAAACTTCCCATTAAAAATTTACCGGAACATTTAGAAGGAAAAATTTTAATGCAGATTTCAGATTTACACGTCGGAAACAGGTTCGACTGGAATTTTCTCATAGAATCTTTCGAAAAAGCAAAAGAATTCAATCCGGATTTTGTGGTGTACACAGGCGATTACGTCAATCATGGAACACCTGAAGATCACAAAAGTTTAGAAAAAGTGATGCAGAACGCTGTTTTCGGAACATTGGGAACTTTTGGAATTATGGGAAATCACGACTATGGAAAAAACTGGAAAGATCTGGGTTCTTCGGAAGAGATCAGTCGAATTCTGGAAAATAATGGGGTGACAATGCTTAAGAATCAGCAAATAGAATCTCACGGTTTGAATATTATTGGTTTTGATGATCTATGGTCGCCCAATTTTGATCCGATGAAAGTGATGAAAGATTACAATCCTGAAAAAGGAAATCTTGTACTGTGCCACAATCCTGATGTTTGCGATAGAGATGTCTGGAACGGTTATCAAGGCTGGATTTTAAGTGGTCATACTCACGGCGGACAATGCAGAATTCCGGGAGTCATTACTCCAATTCTTCCAGTGGAAAACAAAAAATATGTTTCCGGAGAAATTGATTTGGAAGATGGAAGAATGCTCTACATCAATCGTGCTTTAGGACATTCCTATCAGGTAAGATTTATGGTTCGTCCCGAAATAACGGTTTTTACTTTAACTCAAGCTTAAAAATTTAAAGATGAAAAATAAAGATATTATTACTGTAGGAAAGATCTCCTTTTGGCTCTTCTTTATATTAGGAAATATTTGTCTTTTTGGATATTTAGTTACTAAAATTGAGGCTTTTGCTTCCTATGGATTTTTACTGCTGTTTTTTGCAGCTCCAGTTAATTTAGTTGTGATTGCTATACTAATTATTTATGGATTATTTAATAAACATTACTTAAAAGAATGTATAAAAGCAGCATTAATCATTTGTATAAATATTCCAATCGCAATTCTGTATTTCTATCTAGGAATTTTTCTAATGGGTTTTAGTTCTAATTAATTTTCAAAATAAAATACATAAACTATGAAAAAACTACGCACAAAATTTATCATTTTCATGTACGAAAATTCCCAAAAACAGTACAGGAAATATTTTAAAAAGAAAAAAAGACAATGGCAGTTCAATGAAGAGCAACTGTTGAGTTTCAAACAAGATTCTTTGGGACGAACTTTAGGTGAATTTTACAAAAATCATGGTTTCAGAATGATTCCGAAGATGGAAAATCACGATGTTTATCACCTGATTACCGATTGTAGCACCAATATTCAGGATGAAATTGCAATGCAGTATCTTCTTTTCGGAAACGGAAAACGCAGCGCTTACCTTCTTGGTGTTCTTGCTTTGGGAACAATCGTTTTCCCTGAATATTTTAAAAATTATTTACAAGCTTTTAAAAAAGGTCAACAAATGAAAACTTTCCATCATTGGAATTTCGAAGAACTTTTATGGCAAAATTTCGACAGTCTAAAAGATTTTATCAAACAAAAAGAAACTCCGGTTTTCTATTAATCTCAACCTCAATCTTAACCTCATGAAAACACATCACTATATATTCCTCAGCACCATCGCATTTATCATTTTGTTTTATAACGAAAATGTTGGCTTAAATCTTAGTATTTTAGGTATTCTATATGCGATCCTGACACTTTTGAAAACCCCGGAAAGAAACCGCAGTAAAGTATTTCTTCTGCTATTCGCAACGAGTATTTTGTCGGGCATTGCATTTGCCTGGTTCGGCGATATCAGTTCGTTTCTGGCTTTAATCATTTCACTTTTGCTGCTTTCTTTCCGGTCAAAGAACAGAAGATTGAAAAGTCTTTTTCTCGTTCCGGTTTTTGTGATCAATTTTTTCACGTTCTTTTGCCGGGTTTTAAGTTTCGAAGACTGGCTTCCTAAAAAAAATATGCCGAATCTGTTTCAGAAAATATTTGCTTTCGCAGTTGTTCCTTTAGTTCTTGTATTTGTGTTCTTTGGTATTTATGCCGGAGTTAGCGACCATTTTGCGAATCTTTTCAATGATTATGAATTTGAATTTGATTTTTGGCAGATCATCAGGCTTGTTGTTTTTGGTTTTTTTATCGCTTTTAATTTTTGGAATTTCAAGGTTGAAAAGTTTCTGTATAAGCAAAATCACTTCTTAGATAATAATTTTCAAAACAATGATCCCGCTTTAAAATCTACTTTTTCTTTTATGGATCTTAATATAGAAAGAATCAGTGGAGTAATTTCTTTGCTTTTGTTAAATATTTTGCTTGTTTTCTTTATCATTGCATACAATTACGAGCAGTTTTATGAAGTGGTAAAAAGCCCGGTGCAACTCTCTGAAGAAACTCATGAAAGGGTAAATTCAATTATACTTTCTATTATTCTGGTAATTTTAGTGATGATGTTTTATTTTAAATCAACTTTTAATTTCGATTCTAAAGCCGGTTTATTGAAAACACTTGCCAAAGTATGGTTATTTCTAAATGCAATCCTGATTTTTTCAGCGATGTTAAAAAATACAGAATACATTAATAGTTATGGCTTTACCTACAAAAGACTCGGAGTTTACGCTTTTCTGCTTTTATCTTTGATTGGTTTGGCGCTTACATTTATTAAAATTCAGTACAAAAAGAGAAATGCCTTTCTTTTCAACTCGATGAGCTGGTTTTTTTATGGAATGGTTTTAGTATGCAGTTACATTAACTGGGGTGGTATCATTACCTGTCAAAACATGAAACGTTCTGATTTTGGGGTTGATTATCATCTGAATTCAATCTGGTTCAGCGAAAAGCCTCTTTTGAAATATGCAGAAGAAAAGAAAGATACTGAACTTAAAAAAGAGGTTTTAGAACAAATAAAAACCAAAAAATCAACAACCGTTTTATCTAAAATTCTTTATTATGAAACCATTCAAATCAAATAATATGAAAAAGTCAGCTCTTATATTGCTCCCGTTGATAGTTTTTTCCTGCAAAAAAGCAGTTCCTATGTCAGAGAAAAAAACGGATTCGGTTATTGTTTCCGAGCAATCTGCCAATACTTTGCCGTCAGATTCACAAGATTTGAAAATCAATAATGATAGCCTTAAAACCATTCAGAAAATTGATAATGACACTGATGAAATAAAGAACGGACAAATCATTAAAGTAGTCGACGGTGAAAAGCTTCCATTGTTAATTGATGAAAAATTTACCGATAAAAACCAAAAGCTTGTTCTGAAGATCAGGAATTACAAGAAATCAAGTTTGAAAGCTTCTATTTTATCTCAGAATAACAAGATGAACATCCGTTTTAACCAAATCAAAACACCCGATGGGAAATTCGACGGGCCTTTCGGCAGAGATCTTTCTTACAAAATTCCCAAAAATGGTGAAGTGTGGCTAATTATAGGGAAAAACCTGATGGCAGAAGGAGATATTGTCGGTGATTTCTCTGTAAGGATAGAATAAATTTGGTACACTTTGTGCAAGGGTACATTTAAATTTTAATCCTATGAAAAATATATTTTCATTAGCAATATTCTCTTCAATGGCTTTAGCAAGCTGTGGAGCAGTACAGTCGATCGTACAGAATACTTTTCCTTACACTGCCAATGTTTTGGTTTCTACGGGAGTTCCTGCAAATAAAGAAGTTTCTTCCACTGCCACTGCATCGAACGTGCAGACTTGGGTAGGAGGAAACAATAATGCGCAGATAAAAGATGTAAGAATTTCTGATGCTAAAATTTCTGTGGTTTCACCGACAGGAGGTTCTTTAAATGCTCTGAAATCTGTAAAGGTTTATATTTCATCAAACGGTACGAACGAAAAACTCGTAGCTTCAAGATCTGATATTTCGACGAATTCTTCAAGCTTAAATTTAGACCTTAACAATGATGGCGGTTTTCTGGATAGTATCGTGAAGAGTACGGGTTTAACGGTAAGAACGGTTTATGAACTGAAAAACCAGACGACCTCCGATATGAATTTGAAAGTATCGCTTAATTTCAGCAGCGTACCTGTAAGATAGTTTATTATTAAACAAAAAAATAAAGCTTTCCGTCATTGGAAAGCTTTTCTTGTATATGAGTATGGTGAATTTGTGTTATCTGATTTTGTAAATAGCAAGTTCGGCAGATTTATCTGAAATAGCTCCTAAGTTAAGACCACCTTGTACCAGACCAAATCGAAGTCTGTCTCCTGCGTTAAGTTGATAAATATGGCTTATTTGTCCTTGTGTAAGAGTTATATTAATGACAACAAGATTAAGCAGAGCTACTGCTGATAAATCAAGCAGATTAACGCCTCCAAAACCTCTATAATCTAATAGCGTATTTACGGCAGTTCCTCCTGTTCCTACAGATTTTACAATAGCAATTCCCGGCGGATTGTTTGCTAGAAGTTGTGCTGAAATACCTTGTCCTGTCCTGAAGCTGTAATCAATATGATAAAGACCTGTAGACGGTACTATATATTCATTGTTTACAATCTGTGGAGAAGCGATTTCGGTTGTAACAGTTCCGCTTGTAGTGCTTAATGGAAGGTAGTTAAAAGTACTTGTGAATAAGCCAAGACTTATATTGACAAGAGAAAGGTTTCCTGCAAATTTTGCAGCATAAGTTCCGTTAGACATTCCTATGTCACTTGCAGGTATTTTATTCCAAAGTCCGGTTCCTATACCGTTTGATGCAGCCGCATCATAGATAAACAGACCGGTACTGTTAACTCCTGATGTCTTCGGTCCAGTTGTAACCGCGGGAGAAGTGACATATACAATGGCACCATTTTGCGCTGCAGCATAAGCGCCTTCTTTCAGTCGCAGTGAATCTCCAGAAATTCTTGGAGGAATAACTCCGTCAGCAAAAGTGAGTTCTGTTCTTTTCTGAACGTGTAAGGTCGACTTGGGATTATCGGTGTTAATTCCCACTTGAGCGTTTATGCTATAACCTAGCATAAAAAATAGCATGATAAAATAGCATTTTTTCATATTAAAGAGTTTTAGGTTTCGGTTCCTAAAGGTAATAAAAAAATACTATATCGTTAACGTAAATTGTGTTTTTTTATGAATTATTTCGTTTTTCCGTATAAATACGGATGTCCAGGTATGAATATGTGGTATTTTTTGCGAATTTTATAGATTGTCTCTATTGTGTGTTCATAATTCATTAGATAATGATAATTATTGTATAGATTGAGATGTCTACGATTTTGTAAATGAATCGATTACAATCGTTACTGGTCCGTCATTGATCAATGAGACTTTCATGTCTGCACCAAAAATTCCGCTTTCAACTTTAAGATCAGATTTTGAGAGTTCGGTTTTGAAATATTCAAATAGAGGAATAGCTTTTTCTGGTTTTGCAGCTTTAATGAAGGAAGGTCTGTTGCCTCTTTTGTAATCTACAATTAAAGTGAATTGGCTGATGCACAGAATTTCTCCTTCAATATCTTTTATAGATAAATTGAGTTTGCCATTTTCATCGCCAAAAATACGAAGGTTCAGAATCTTCTGAACGATCCAGTCTGCATCTGTTCTTTCATCATTTTCGTCAATTCCTATTAAAAGCATAAAGCCTTTTCCTGTTTTCCCTACTATTTCTTCATCTACTTTTACGTGAGCTTCAGAAACTCTCTGTACTACAACCTTCATTAATTATATAAGCTTAAATTTTTTGTCGCTGCATCGTAATTCCAGAAATACGTTTTAGGTGGTAGAGAAGATCCTGTAGTTGGTTGTCCGCTTAATAAGATCCATGTTGCGTTGTCTTTTGGGCAAATAATGCTGATGCCATCTTTTACTTCTAAGGTTGTATTGTTTTCCGGACAAATATGAGGTGCATTTCTGTCGTACACTTTAAATGATGCAGGGTTGTCTGCCGTTCTTACGACGATAAGGCCTCTTGTTCCTGATTGTTGTTCATCCACATAAATCCATCCTCCAACGAAGTTGAGGTTGTTATATGCTGCAAGATTTAGGTTTAAATTGACACTGATCGGCGTTAAAGGAAAGCAGCTTACCGTATCATCACGGTTACTGCAGGAATTTATATTTAAAATGCTGAATGTCAGTAAGATGAAAATTGATGTGATTGAGAAAGTTTTTTTCATTTGAATATAAATTTTTATATATTTGTAGAACAATAACGATTAACACGCAAAAACATTGTCCGGCAAATGTCGGATAATTTTTTTATACTAAAACAAAATTTTAAGATTATGGCAAGCTATGTAACCAAGGAAGGTTTGGACAAAATGAAAGCCGAGCTGGAGCAGCTGGAAACGATTGAAAGACCAAAAATTACTCAACAGATTGCAGAAGCAAGAGATAAAGGAGACTTGTCTGAAAATGCAGAGTATGATGCCGCTAAAGAAGCACAAGGAATGCTTGAAATGAGAATTTCTAAACTGAAAGATGTGATTTCAGTCTCAAAAATTATAGATGAAAGCCAGCTAGATACCTCAAAGGTTTCTATTCTTACAACGGTAAGACTTCTAAATAAAGATACTAAAAAAGAACAGGTTTTCACTTTGGTACCTGATAATGAAAGCGATCTGAAAAGCGGGAAAATATCAGTAAATACCCCTATTGCTAAAGGTTTATTAGGTAAGGCTGTTGGTGAGGCAGCAGAAATTGTACTTCCAAACGGAAATAAATTGTCGTTTGAAGTTTTAGAAATAACTTTGTAGATAAATTTAATGAAGATAATATGAGTACGATTTTCACTAAAATTATCAATGGCGAAATTCCTGCATACAAAATTGCAGAGGACGAAAACTTCGTGGCATTTCTTGATGCGATGCCTTTGGTAAAAGGTCATACATTGGTTGTTCCTAAAAAAGAAGTAGACCTTATTTTCGATATGGAAACAGAGGAATACAAAGGTCTTTGGGTATTTGCTCAGGAAGTTGCCAAAAAAGTGAAAAATGCAGTTCCTTGCATAAGAGTAGGAGTGGCAGTAGTGGGATTAGAAGTTCCACATACTCATATTCATTTAATTCCTTTAAACAAAATGGAAGATATGAATTTCAGAAACGAAAGGCTGAAACTCAGCCCGGAAGAATATTCAGAAATTCAAAATTCAATTATTAATTCTTAACAAATATCAGAGAATCGTAAAAAAGTAATTTTTTACGATTTTCTTTAAAATATCTATATTTAAAATGAATCCAAACCAATGTTCTTTCTGTGGTAAGAAAAGAAATGAAGTGCAGATGCTGATTTCGGGACAAAATGGCTTTATTTGTGAAAACTGTATCGAGCAGGCTCATTCCATTGTAAAAGATACAGTTTCTTCTGCCGGTTTTTCACCTGCAGAAAGTATTGATGAGCTTAAAAAACCTAAAGAAATTAAAGAATTTCTGAATCAATACGTTATCGGGCAGGATCAGGCTAAAAAACAACTTGCAATTGCGGTCTACAACCATTATAAAAGGCTTCTTCATGCAAAAGATGAGAATAGAGAGGTAGAGTTGGAGAAATCCAACATCATTATGATTGGTGAGACAGGAACAGGAAAAACACTTTTGGCTAAAACAATTGCTAAAGAATTAAATGTCCCTTTCTGTATTGTTGATGCAACGATTCTTACGGAAGCGGGATACGTCGGTGAAGATGTGGAAAGTATTCTTTCAAGACTTTTAATGGTTGCTGACTATGATGTCGAAAAAGCAGAAAAAGGAATTGTCTTTATTGATGAGATTGATAAAATTGCTAGAAAATCAGATAATCCGAGTATCACGAGAGATGTTTCTGGTGAAGGTGTTCAGCAGGGTTTACTGAAGCTTCTTGAAGGAAGTATCGTAAATGTTCCGCCACAGGGTGGAAGAAAGCATCCGGATCAGAAATACATTCAGGTGAATACACAAAATATTTTATTTATTGCTGGCGGAGCTTTTGATGGTATTAAAGAAATCATTGAAAGAAGAATGAATAAGCAGGCAATTGGTTTCAGTGCAGAAAAAATCAATAAAGCAGAAGAGGATGAATATGTATTAACAAATATTAATGCCATCGATCTTCGTTCTTTCGGATTAATTCCCGAACTTTTGGGAAGATTTCCAATCATCACATATCTCGAAAAACTTACAAAAGAAACGATGATTAGGATTATGAAAGAGCCTAAAAACTCAATCGTCAATCAGTTCGTGGAACTTTTTAAGATGGATGGGACAAAATTAGTCTTCACTGATGAAGCAATAGAAAGTATCGTCGATGAAACTATGGAAAAGGGTTTAGGAGCAAGAGGACTTCGCGGAACCACCGAAAAGGTGCTTGAAGACTACATGTTTACGGTAGGTGATCACGATGAAATAATATTAACAAATGATAATATTTTGATTAATAAATAATTTTAACTTTTTTTTTAGAAAAAAATTATATCTTTGCATAGAATATTGTACTAACACAAAAACTGAGATACAATGAAAAAAAATTTATTAACTATAGGGCTTTTAGCGATTGGGTTATCTGTTCAGGCGCAGGTACTACTTCATGTAGACAATACTGCTAAGATGTATGTGAGTAACGGAACTCTTGTTTATAACGGAGGCGGTCTTCAGACAAGAGGTTCTGGAAATATTGATCTTTACGGAAATATGATGGTCGTGGGTAACGGTTCATCAGATGTTCTTAGAACCATTACCACTACTGCAACAAATCCAAAGACAGACGGTACAAATATTGTTCTTCGTCTGAATCCTGGTGCACCTGTAAGTGCAACATACGGTCAGCTTTACATTACAGGAATTCCTCAGGAAAATATTACTGGTATTGTTGATAAAGAGTATGCTGCTACAAAGCACGGTGCATATCAACAGTTTGGTATTCCTTTCATCGGAAAATCTTTCTCTGATTTAGGTACTGAACTAGGTGGCGGAGCAAATGCATTCAATAATACAAGATGGGGTGGAAGAGAAATCCTGAAATGGAATAATGCTAGTCTTAGATGGGACGGATCAACACCAGCAACTGCTCCAATCACTAGTTTCACTCAGCCGGGTATTACCATTGATGCTCTATCTCCTACAAGTGTAACTGCCGCTGCAGACAGAACAGCGTATTTTACAGCAGGAACTACAAACTGGACTACGGAAACTCTTCACACAGTTAAAGGTTCTCCTTTTGCTGATGGAATTAAGGGAGCAAACAGAATTCCATTAACATCAGCTCCGCAAACAGCCGTTTCTTTCGGTTTAGGAACGGGGAACAATCAGAATTTCTATTACGAGCAATATAAAACTTATATATTCGACAGCTTTAGTACAGCAACGGCTTGGACAGGAGATTGGGGGAAATTTACCTATCAATTCTCAAATCCATATTTAACGAATATTGACCTGTCATTGATAGCTTATGACGAAGGAACTGCAGTTACGGATAACAATGATTTTGGAAACAATGTTTGGGGTATAAGTGTAGATCCCCAGAATGTAGTTTATAATTCAACTACAGGTACAACATCATCGTATGCGACAACTCAAAATCTTACTTTTTCGGCAAGTGGAGTGCCAAACGGTAATTATGATGCGCTTGTTATAAAACCTTTGGGTACTTTCAAAATTAAATTAAGAAATGGAACAGATCAACTGCTAGATTTTGATAATTTAAGAAGATTCAGTGCTACTCCAAGAGCTGCCACCACTTCATATGGTGTAACAGCTGCTAAAAATACAAACTACGGAACGATTAAACAGTTAGGAGTTTTAGCTTTAGACGCTAATGGTAATCAGATTGGTGAAACTTATTATGTGGTTTCTCCTGATTATGCTACCGGTCATATCCAAAACTCTAATACAAGTTCTGTTCAGGCAGTTACTACTCCGTCTGCAATTATTC
The DNA here is from genome assembly GCF_001693475.1 of Chryseobacterium sp. CBo1. Classification (NCBI taxonomy): domain Bacteria; kingdom Pseudomonadati; phylum Bacteroidota; class Flavobacteriia; order Flavobacteriales; family Weeksellaceae; genus Chryseobacterium; species Chryseobacterium sp. CBo1. Next base: position 19,905 of record NZ_MAUH01000011.1, on the reverse strand, counting down.
AGACTTTTGAAGAAAGTGCTACAGGAGGAATTGATCCTAATTACTCTTCTACTTATAGATTATACATTAACGAAGCAAACGAAACCAATTATCTTGGTAAGAGAATTGACATGAGTGTTTTCGGTAATAATGTAGCTTCATTAAAGTTTGAGATCAGAGATAATGCAAATTTGGTTGCAAATAATACTCATGTTCTTTCAGGCGGAACAGGATTCTATTATTCAGTAGCAAATGGTCAGGCTGTACAGATTAAACAAGGAGATGTAATTCCTGTTTCAAATACCAATTATGGTCTATACTACGGTGCTCCTCAGAGTGTTTTGGGTACTGGTGAAGCTAAACCTCAATCTAGAACTTTGATTACGTATCATCCTGCTATCGATAATTATATCGTTCGATTTGATCCGGAATGGAAATCTGCTTCTATTGAAGTATTTGATGCAAGCGGAAAACTAGTTGTTTCAGAGAAATCTGTTAAAACGAATACTGACTATGTTATAAAGCTAGATTCTCAACTTAAAGCTGTATATGTGGTTAAAGTTGTAGGTAATGACGGAACTATTGTAAACTCCAAAATATTAATTAAATAAAACATGATGATGAGATTTTTCGACAAAAAAATACTTTTAGCACTATTTGTTGTGTCTTTTAGTTTAGTGAATGCTCAATCAAATGGTCCAGGTGTGCCGTGTGGGGCTCCAATTGCAGGGTCACCTCCTTGTAGTCCGACTTCTCCGATTGACATGTATGTTTATATTTTGGCTGCAGTTGCAATTCTTGGAATTGGTTTCTTCGCTACAAAATACAGGACTCAAAAAATATAAAAATTATATTAAAATATGTAAAGCTCTCTGATTAGTCGGAGAGTTTTTTTATTTTTACATATTAAATCACTACGAATACCGAAGTAGGTATTTGAATAATGTGATTATTACTATAAAATAATTAATATCTACTTATGAAAAAGATATTTATGCTGTCAGGAACTGTATTTGCATTTTCAATGAATGCACAATTTTCTGTTAATATACAGACTCAGCCAGATTTTAATGAACAGGATGCTGTATTGTATACTCTGAATGGTTCTAAAGACATCATTTTTACCAAAGAAAAAAATAAGAATAATTCATGGACTTTTAAATATCCAAAAAATTATTCCGGGATGATGAAAATATATTTTCCCAATACCAATAATTCTGTAAGCTTTATTTCGGAAAATAAAAATGTAAACATTAAGCTGGAAACAAAAGCGAATAAAATCCAGAATATCACTTATCTTGACGAAGCAAATGAGCTGATGAATAATATACAGGAATATTCTCAAAAAAAAGAAATCATACTTCCTGCTTTAGCTCAGATTAAAGAATATTATAAAGATAATACCGAGTTTGGAAAAGCTTTAATCAGTGAAATGGGAAAATTGTCTGGTACAAATTCAGTTGACCAGACTAAAAACCCTTTCGTATATTATTATAATAAAAATTACAACAAATTTCTTTCTAACGATTCTTCTAAAAAGGCAACTCAGGAAGAAATTGTAAACTTTATTGATAAATCGAATGATATGTTGGAGAGCTCCTCGCTTTTAAGACCTCTTTTGGTTTCATATCTGAATGTAGGAGGAAATACAAATGTCAGCACATCTGTGGATACACTGATCAATAGATTGAATGTAGAAACTCCGAGAGGACAGACTGTTCTTTCTGAATTGATCGATATTTTTGATGTCTATGACATGAACGAATTCAAGACCAAATATCTTACTCTTGCTAAAAATTTAAAGTGTACGATAAATGATCGTCTTGCATCAACTTTAAAATCTAATGCTGCAACCGATTTGGGAGCTGTTTTTCCGGCTTATAAATTCCATTCACCTGTCAATACTACAGCAAAGACTATTGCGGATGTAAAAGCTGATAAAAAGGTAATTGTGTTTTGGTCTTCCACTTGTTCTCATTGTGAAAATGAATTACCAAAACTGTTGACAAAATATAAAGATCTTCAGGATAAAAATATCCAGGTAATAGGCCTGTCTTTAGACACAGATAAAAATTCGTATACCACAAAAATTGCTGCTTTTCCATGGATCAATGATTCGGAATTGAGGGGATGGAACAGTTCTTTTGCGGAAACTTACAATATTCATGCAACACCTACTTATTTTATTTTGGATGCTAACAATAAGATAATCAGCAAGCCAAATCATGTTGGAGATGTTTTGGAATATTTAAAGCTAAAATAATTTTGGAGGTTAGTAAATATTTTCTATATTTGCACCACCAAAACGGCGAGGTAGCTCAGTTGGTTAGAGCGCAGGATTCATAACCCTGAGGTCACGGGTTCAATTCCCGTCTTCGCTACATATTTTAAACCATAGATTTTTATCTATGGTTTTTTTTTTGATCTATCGTATGAAAAAACTTTGCTTTAAATTTTTGCGAAGTAACAAATGCCCATCGAAAATTTCATTTTCTTCTTGAAAATTATATTTTATGCTTCTTACTGAAGCAATTTGTACTTATTTTTCTTTTAAAACTACAATTTCAAGTTTGCTTAGCTTCATAAAATTGCATTTTTATATTAAAATTGGTTAATTTTTTTTATTCGTATGCTATTTTTATTTTTTTTAAAAAATATTATTGTTTAAAGTAAATTTTATTAATTTTATTCGCAAAATTAATATTTTAGCGTTAACTGTAAATCTATATTTAGAGATAAATATAAAATCTTAAACTTTCAAATCATAAATTTTTCATAAAATTGTAAGAAAAAGTATTGTAGCATTTTGAAATTAAAAATAATATTGTAATTTTACAAAGCCTTGAATGAGGGAACAAGTCAAGGTAATAAATTTTTTTTCATCATTTGTGTTTTTAGAATCGTATCGCCTGATACGATTCTTTTTTTATTTTTTGCTGATACTTTTATAACGAACTAAGAGATCGATGAAATAAGAATAAGTAACAGATCCTTCTTGCTGATTGCTTTTTAGGAAAAGATTATTGGTGAAACCGAAAAAGTCATTAAGCAATCCTTGATGCTCCGAAATAAACTTCTTTTCATTAAGTCTGTCGCGTTTCATTTCATCAGAATAACGATCCAAAATATTTTTCACAAATTTTTCATCTTCATAGATGATCGAGTTTAGAAGGCTTTTTAACGTAAAATATTCTGTGCTGTATTTCAATTCCGTATTTGTGGAGTTTGTCCCAATCAGATACCCGATAAAGTTAGCTTCCTGCTCTCTTGCGAAACCCAATTGATGAGAACTTTCATGAGCTAATGTAAAAGGCAGATAAGAAGACGGTAATTCGGTATTATATTGTGCTTCTGCGGTAAAAGGGTTGTAGTATCCCAGAATCCCTGTAAAACTCATTACATTCTCAAATAAACTAGGTTTAAATGAATTTATATTATCAGTTTGTTTGTTTGTTATAAAATTTGGAATTTTTTTTTGCTGCTGTAAAATTTCTTTCTCTATCGATTTTAGATCTTTAATCATAAAAACCCCATCCTTGTCTTCCTGAACTAATTTTCTTGTTGCTTTCGCTTTTTCTAAATAATCAAGAGCTAAAGCTTTTCTTTTTTCAAGGGTAATGGCTGCTTTTGGGAGTTTTGAAATAATCGGAGTCTGGAAATAGAGCATTCCCCAAAAAATCTGGTAAATGAAATAGGTGATGTTTAAAACAATTAAAATGTTTAATAAAGCATTGTTTCTTGTTTTCTTTCGGAATAATTTAATGATTAAATACACCAAAAAAATTCCGAACAATACATAGATTACATCTCCAATCGAAAAAGGAATCCAGGCAAACAAAAGCTGATGAATTTTTTTCTGAATCTCAAATAAGTTTTCAAAAAAAGAAACTGCAAATTTTAATTTTGAAAAAATAAAAAACAAAAGAAATTGGGCAAGTAAAATACCCGCCCAAAATCTTTTTTTATGATATGATTTTACCATAATTAATGTCCTGCTGATGATGTTTCACCCATTACAATTCCCTGCTTTCTAAGAAGTCTCGGTGTTAAGAAGCCGTAAAAAGCTAAGTATGCAAAGCAAATGATAGGGATAACGTAAGAGAAGTGCGTCCATGTGATTCCCATGATACCTTCCGGGCTTGTTTTATCAAAATCGCAAATCCAGCCTTGGATAAGCGGAATAATTCCTCCTCCTAATATCATCATGACAAGGAAGGAAGAAGCTTTTCCTGTGTTTTTGCCAAGTCCCGCAATCGCAAGGTCAAAAATTGACGGCCACATGATGGAACAAAAAAGACCTCCTGAAATAAAGAAATATTTTGCAATTTCTTTATCCGGATACACCAGTCCCAAGATCATCATGATCACGCCTGCAATTCCGAAAATCATAAGTGTTTTTCCTGCCATTTTCCCTCCGATAAAACTCATGATAATAAATGCCAGAATCCAGAAAGCGTACACGTAAAAACTTGAAACATCTTTACCGCTGAGTTCATTTGCGAAAATGATAATCGCAAAGGCAATAAAAGGAACTATGAATTTCATTACCGTATTCGTGGTTTTAGACATCTTAAAAACGTTGATACTTCCGCTCCATCTTCCAATCATCAGACTTCCCCAGTATAATGATACAAATGGGGCAATATTGTGTTCAAGTATACCTCCAAATTCTTTTGTATGCAACAATGCAGGAAGGTTACTGATAATAGAAACCTCGACACCAACATAGATAAAAATGGCAAGCATCCCTAAATAAAGCTGCGGATATTTTAAAATGCTGAATTTTGTGGATCCGGTTTCAATTGCTGCCTCTTCTTCTTTAGCAGGGTCTTCAATTTTTGAAAACAACATAAAGATAGCTACCAGAATGAAAGCAATACCCAATCCAATAAAAGGCATTTTAACCTGCTTAAGATGTTCTTTTACAAAGCCAACCGGATATTGAATGCTGGTGGATTTTTCTTTTATTTCACCCAGTTTTTTTGTGTATGCATCAACCTGAGAATCATTAGCAGAAAGATTTTGATCAATAGACTGTATCTCTATATCTAAAGACGAAATGTTTTTTTCAACTTTAGCTATAACTTCCTGTACTTTTGCAGGATCATCCTGCTTATCTTTCTGAAGCTCAGTAATGTTCTGAGATAACTCATTTTTATGAGTGAGGTACTCAGTTTTTACAATTTCAATTTTTGATAAATGATCGGTTTTTGGCTGAGAATCTTCTTTATTTCCCATTCCAAATAAAATAATTCCTAAAAGAATGGGTCCGATGGTGGTTCCCAAAGAATTGATACCTCCTGCAAGCGTAAGTCTGTGTGCTCCCGTTTCTGGACTTCCCATTTTAATGGCAAGTGGGTTGGCAACAATCTGCTGTACAGAAAATCCTAATCCTACAATAAATAATGCCGACAGGAAAAACCAGAAATTGGCAGCCAGTGCAGCCGGTACAAAAAGAAATGCGCCTACTGCAGAAAGACACAAACCTACCGCCAAAGTTTTTTTGTAACCAAACTTCTGGAGAATATCACTTTTTAAGGAAATGATAAAGAAGATAACAGATCCTACAAAATAGGCAACATAGAAAGCCCATGCCACAAGCTGGCTCTGAACCTGCGAAAGAACAAACCATTTTTTGAAAACAGGGATCAGTATATCATTATTTGCCGCAACAAACCCCCAGAAAAAAAATACGACAATTAACGATAGAAATTGTGACCATTTGGTCTGTTGATTAGAATCCATAGATTATTAATAATTTATTATCAACAAATATATATTTTTTCTTCGATTAACGATGTTCTATCAAGGTTTTTTTTATTGTCTCAAAAGCAGACAATTTTAAATTTTTCGGAGAATCGGCAGGTTCGAGAATATCATTGAAGTATACTTTTACTTTTCCGGGATAGCCTTTAGAATGATCAAACGGAAACATTTCTTTTAAACCGATAAAAGTAAACACCGCAATAGGTGAGTGGTGTTTTGATGAAAGAGTGAAAGCTCCGTCTTTAAATTCATCCAACATAATCGAAGTGTCATCGGGAACTCCACCTTCCGGAAAAATGACGATGCTGTTGCCTTCTTCCATTTTTTCGGCACATCTTCTGTACACGTCAGCTCGACTTCTCGCGCTGCTTCGGTCTACCATCACACAGATTCTTTTATAAATCGTTCCGAAAATAGGGATTTTTACCAGTTCCTTTTTTCCAACATAGCAAAGCTGGTGATTCGGAAATAAAATACAGGGAAGCATAATGTCCATGATCGAAGTATGATTCGAGATGACAACGTATTGTCTGTTTTTATCAATTTTTTTATCAGTGAGATTAATGAGTTCGTATCGTAAACCCATTCCGAAAAACATTCCGAAACACCAAAGTCTGATGAGTTTATAGGCGTATTTGTAATTTTTTTTATTGAAAGATAAAATGTAGACAGGTATTCCTAAAGCAATTGTCAAAACAAATGCAATGATGATCAGCCAGATTCTCCAGAGGTAATTTAAAATTGTAGTCACAAATCAACCGTTAAATATTACTTTTTTCTTTACCGAATAATTAAGAATGGAAACCAGTAAGATTGCCGCAATTTTACTGATGATTTCCGGACTCAAGGTATAAAAAATTAAATTGATATTGTCTTTGAATACAAAGCTGTAAAAAACTTGGAAGAAAGATAAACTTAAAATTGTCGAAATGAAAGACACTACCATGAAGTAGAAAAACTCTTTTTTCTTTGAGTGCTTTCCTCTTTCGAAAACAAACCAGATGCTCAGAAAATAATTGAATAAAATTCCGCAGCTAGTCGATAAAATATTACTTAAAGGATAGTGTATCCCGTGAAAATTCTGCTCCTGAGCAATCACTTGTGGAAGGTAGGTGCTGAAGAATTTAAAGCTTCCGATTTCCACCACCGCACTGAGTCCGCCTGCAATAATAAATAATAATACCTGTTTCTGGCGTAGTAATAATGCTCTCATTTATTTTAATAATACGCAAATTTATAACTATATGTTAAACAGTGAAAAAAGTTGTTAAATTTTTTTTCACATTAAAAATAATTTCTAAATTTAATTTTCAGAACGAAAGAAATTGTACCTGATAAAAAATTCATTTTCAACTTTTTCTGTTGATGGTCTTTCTATCTTGTAGTGCATGATGAGAAGTATCTGCGCAAGTTTTTTAAACCACATTAATCTAAATATTTGTATGAAATCTCAAAACAAATACAGAAAATTTCAGCTTCAGCAAAAAAATATTGAAGTTTTGGAAAAAGAAAACTCTCGTTTCAAGAGAGTATATTCAGAGTACGAAAATATGTCTAACGATCTTTGGGATCTAGAGAACTCAGACGGAGATCCTATTCCTGACGATTTTATCATTGCTATTCAATTACAGACCTCGTATCTGGAAGAAGAAATAGAAGACTGGCTTGTACAATTCAATCAGAACAAAAACGAAATCAAAAGCTAATTTTAATCATAAAAAAGGGTTTCCATATTTGTTTTTAAAGGCTATGTAAAGATAAATTTATAATTTAGCACTCTTAAATTTAAGAAATATGGTTGCTATTGTTGATAGTGGTTCTACGAAATCGGATTGGGTAATTCTGGATGACTTTAAAAATGTTTTCCTGAAGACCGAAACCATTGGTTTCAACCCGAATTTTATCAACAGAGAGCTTATTGTACCCGAAATTGAAAAAAATGCAAGCTTAACATCGGTAAAAAACTCAATCACCAGAATTTTTTTCTATGGTTCCGGCTGTGGAGTGAAGCAAAATTGTGACACTATTGAAGAAGAAGTTGGGAAGGTTTTTACCAATGCAAAAATCGTTGTAAAAGAAGATCTTTATGCTGCTGCATATGCTGCTTATGCCGGAAAACCTACAATTGTCTGCATTTTAGGCACAGGTTCAAACTCATGTTATTTCGACGGAGAAAATTTAACGATAAAACTTCCCTCTTTGGGTTATCTCATGGGTGATGAAGGAAGCGGAAGTGCTATAGGAAAACAACTCGTGCGCAGATTTTTTATGCAGAAACTTCCTCAGGATTTACATCTTGAGTTCGAAAAAACATACGGCTTAACAATCGATGAAGCATTGAAAAATATGTATCATACAACAAGACCGAATGCTTATTTAGCCAATTTCAATAAATTTGTGGTTGAAAGAAAAGATCATCCCTATTTCCAGAATATGGTTTTGGAAGAGATGAAGAATTTCTTCGATTATCAGGTTCTTCCTTATGAAGAATCTCAGAATGCTGAGATCAACTTTATAGGATCCATTGCTTATTATTACGAAAATATTTTACGTTCTGCGGCGTCAGAACTCAATTTGAATGTGGGACATATTGTACAGAAGCCAATCGAGAGTTTGGTTAACTACCACATTAAATATATACTTTAAAAAAACAAAAAATCTTATGTCAAGTAAAAACCACCGCGACGAAAAAACTTTTAGTCAGGCAGCGTTAGATTATCATAAAGCAGAACCGAAAGGTAAAATTGAAGTAATCCCTTCAAAGCCACACTCATCTCAGAGAGATCTTTCTTTGGCGTATTCTCCGGGAGTTGCGGTTCCGTGCATGGAAATCCACGATAAACCTGAAACAGTTTACGATTATACAGGAAAAGGAAATTTGGTGGCGGTAATTTCAAACGGAACAGCGGTTCTTGGTTTGGGAGATATTGGTGCGGAAGCTTCAAAGCCGGTAATGGAAGGTAAAGGTCTTTTGTTTAAAATCTTTGCGGATATCAATGTTTTCGATATTGAAATTGATGAAAAAGATCCTGATAAATTCATCGAAATTGTAAAAGGTATCGCTCCGACTTTTGGAGGAATCAACCTTGAGGATATTAAAGCTCCCGAAGCTTTTTATATAGAACAAAGATTAAAGGAAGAATTGGATATTCCTTTGATGCACGATGATCAGCACGGAACGGCAATCATTTCTGCTGCGGCATTAATCAACTCTTTGCAAATTGCCAATAAAAATATCGGAGATGTAAAAATGGTCGTGAATGGGGCAGGAGCTGCTGCCATTGCCTGTACCAATCTTTATATTTCTCTTGGTTTGAAAAGAGAAAATGTATTAATGTGCGACAGCAAAGGTGTAATCAATCATAGAAGAGAAAATCTTACTCCTGAGAAATTAGATTTCATTGTTGAAACAGATATTGATACTTTAGAAGATGCCGTAAAAGGTTCAGACGTTTTCATTGGTTTGTCTAAAGGAAATGTAATGAGCCCTGAAATGCTTTTGAGCATGAATGAAAATCCGATTGTGTTTGCATTGTCAAACCCTGATCCGGAAATCGCTTATGACTTAGCTTTAGAAACCCGTAAAGACGTGATCATGGCTACCGGAAGAAGTGATTATCCTAATCAGGTAAACAATGTTCTTGGTTTCCCGTATATTTTCCGTGGTGCATTGGATGTTCAGGCAAAAGGAATTAATGAAGAAATGAAATTGGCTGCAGTTCACGCCATCGCCGATTTGGCTAAAGAACCGGTTCCCGAAGCCGTAATTTTAGCGTATAATGTTCAGAATTTACAGTTCGGAAGAGAATATTTTATTCCAAAACCGTTTGATAACAGATTGATTACCAAAGTTTCTAGTGCTGTTGCAAAAGCTGCAATTGAAAGTGGAGTAGCAAGAAAAACCATCACTGATTTTGAAGAATATGAAAATCAGCTTCTCGACAGAATGGGAAGAGACGAGAAGTTGGTAAGAATGATGCAGAACCGTGCAAAAGCAAATCCGAAGAGAATCACTTTAGGAAATGCTGAAGAATATAACGTTCTTAAAGCTGCACAAATTTTATATGAAGAAGGAATTGCTCATCCTATTCTTTTGGGAGACAAAAAATATGTGAAAGAGCAGATGGAGCGTTTCGGAATCAATCTTGATGTTCCGATTATCGATCCGAGTGATGATGATCAGAAAGAAAACAGAAAAAAATACAGAGAAACACTTTGGAAACTTCGTCAGAGAAAAGGGATGAACGAGTATAAAGCAAAAAGATATGTTCGCCAAAGAGATTATTTTGGCCCTTTAATGTTGAAACATGGTGATACGGACGGATTAATCATCGGTTTTTCTAAAAATTATGTATCAACCTTAAGACCTGTTTTAGAAGTAATCGAAAAAGATAAAGGCGTTGACAAAGTTGCTGCCATGATGATGATCTTATCTGAAAAGAAACCTATTTTCTTTGCAGATACATCGATCAACCAGAATCCTTCTGCTGAAGATCTGGTAAATATTGCTAAAATGGCAGAACATACGGTAAAATCTTTTGCGATCGAACCAAGAATTGCGATGTTGGGCTTTGAAAACTTTGCAGCGATTTCTGAAACTTCAAAGAAAGTGGCAAAAGCGGTAAATATTCTTCATGAGAAATTCCCTAAAATGATTGTGGATGGAGAAATTCAGCCTGATTTTGCCATGAATTCTGATCATTTGAGTGATTATCCGTTTTCAAAATTAGGAACTACTCCTGCGAACACATTTATTTTCCCGAATCTTGAATCTGCTAATCTATCTTACAAAATCATCAGAGGAATGAAGGTTGCTCAGGTAATCGGACCTATTTTGATGGGATTAAAACAGCCTGTTCACGTTTTACAGATGCGTTCAAGTGTCGATGAGATTGTAAATTTGGCAACGGTTGCCGTTTTGGATGCTCAGAGAAGAGAAGGTAAAAAATAAAAAAAAGAGTCCCGAAGGGACGAATTTCTACAGAATAGGATAAAATCCTATTAAAAATATTAAAACGGTCTGAAATCAGGCCGTTTTTTTGTGAATTTTTTTAATTTTTAAAATAAAATTTTCATCCAAGCAAACGAATAAAAAGCTTTTTCGAGTTGATACTTTTACCTTCATTTTCTTGTCGGTGCTGTTTAAAAATAAGTTAAAAACTATTCTTCTCTGAAATGAAAACATTACTTAGTTTAAATTACTATATTTGGAAGTTATAAAAATTAATAATGATATTTTCCCTACAGGGCATCGTTCAGGAGCTTACGCCAACTTACGCTGTGATCAACGTAAACGGAGTGGGCTATTATACCGGGATCAGCCTCATGACTTCTCAAAAACTTACTCTAAATAAAGAAACATTTCTTTTTATCCAGCAGATTATTCGTGAGGATGCACATCTGCTTTTCGGGTTTCATACGCGTGCGGAAAAGGAAATGTTCAACCTCTTGATAAGTGTTAACGGTGTAGGTGCTGTTTCAGCGCTTATTTTACTTTCCACTTTAAGTCTTGATGAAATTGCTTCAGCCATACTTTCTGGCAACAGTGCGCTGATTCAAAAAGCTAAAGGAATCGGAGCAAAAACTGCTGAAAGAATCATTGTTGATCTGAAATACAAAGTACAGAAATTCAGTAATCCGGAAGAGAATATTTCTTCTTTTGCAAATAATAAAATCAAGGATGAGGCGTTATCTGCATTAGAAGTTTTAGGAATTCCTAAAAGATCAAGCGAAAAAATTGCAGACCGCATTTTAAAGCAAATACCTGAAATATCGGTAGAAGAATTAGTAAAACAAATCTTAAAAAATATTTAACATTTGGTGAAAAATAATAAGTTTCTCAGTATTTATATATTCTTGTCATTTTTATTTGGCTCAGTAAATATTTTTGCACAGGAACAAAACCAGCAGAATTCTTCGATAAGGAAGAATTATGAGGTTACCGACCCAACCTATTATGAAGCGTATTACGATATCAAAACCGGGATGTATTATGTATATCCTAAAATAGGTAATACAATAACGGGGCCAGGTGTGGCTATGTCGCCGGATGATTATAAAGAATTTATGTTGGCAGAGCAATCTAAAGCTTTTTACAGAGATAAAGCTGATCGCTACAACTTAATGTTCAGAAAAGATAAATCTGAAGCGGCTAAAAAAGGACTTATTCCTTCATTAACAATCAATAACCGACTTTTTGAATCGATCTTTGGAAGCAATAAGATTGAAATAATTCCTTCCGGTTACGCTTCATTTGATTTTGCAGGATTGTACCAGAAAATAGACAATCCGTTGATTTTACCACAAAACAGAACGAGTTTTACTTTTGATATCGATCAGAGAATTCAGCTTGGTTTGATAGGTAAAGTTGGGGAGAACTTACAGCTAAAAGCCAATTACGATACCCAAAGCGGATTCGCATTCGAGAACAGAATGAACCTGGTTTGGCAGTCAAAAGGTACCTGGAAAGATCTTCAGACTAAAGGTCTGAACGAAGTGAATAAACCGAATGCAGGAGGCGAAGATAAGATCATCAAAAGAGTAGAATTCGGTAATGTGAATATGCCGTTATCTACAAGCTTAATTCGTGGTTCTGAGTCTTTATTCGGGGTAAAAACAGAATTCCAGTTGGGAAAAACATTCGGTACAGTGGTGCTTTCTCAACAGCAGGGTGAAGCCAGAAATATTGTTGTGCAGGGTGGTGGAACAATGAACAATTTTAAAATTAATGCAATCGACTATGAAGAAAACCAGCATTATTTTATTGGGCAATATTTCCTGAATAATTACGACAATGCATTAGTAAATTATCCTCAGATCAATTCCAGAATCAGTATTTCCAGAATGGAAGTATGGGTTATGGATCAGGGGAATTCAAATTTATCTTACCAAAAAAGTATCATCGGGATCAGAGATTTGGGTGAAGGTGCTTCAGGTTTACCCGATAATTCTCAAAATGGGCTTTATCAGCAGGTTAATTCGGCAATCGGCACGCCCAGAGAACAAGGGAAAAATTATCTTCCGACTTTTCAGGGACAAACTTTTCCGGGAAGTACAGAACCTTATGATACCGGAGAACATTTTGTATTAAGTACCAAAGCAAGAAGGCTAAATGCTAACGAATATACCTATCATCCACAGTTAGGATACATTTCTTTAAACCAGAAACTAAACGATCAGCAACTTTTGGCAGTTTCATTTTCATATACGGTGAATGGAACCAATCAGGTTTATAAAGTTGGGGAATTTTCTGAAGAAAGTCCTGTACTGGTTACAAAACTTTTAAGATCAAATACAAAAATAAATGTTCAGTCCCCGATGTGGAACTTGATGATGAAGAACTTCTATTCTTTGGATGCTGCACAAATCGATCAGGACGGATTTATTTTGAATGTCTATTACCGTGATGCTCAAACCGGAGGTAAAGTAAACTACCTTCCCAATACGAGTGTTGCAGATACCAATCTACTAAAATTATTAAACTGGGATCGTCTTAACGTAAACGGAGATTTACAAAATAATGGTAGCGTTGCCGGTGATGGGGTTTTTGATTTTGTGGAAGGAATTACCATTAGAAAAGATCTCGGTAGAGTCATGTTTACCAAAGTGCAGCCTTTCGGAAGCTATATGGCTCAGGTATTGGGAAGCAGTAATCCTCAGTATGTGTACTCAGACTTGTATAGCCAGCAAAAACAGGTGGCAAGTCAAAGTAATCTTTCTCAGCGTTACACGATGGAAGGTCGTTACAAAGGTGCACAGGGACAAGGAATTTCTTTGGGAGCTGTAAATGTACCACAAGGTTCGGTAAAAGTTTCTGCAAATGGAGTTCAGCTTACCGAAGGAATAGACTACACCGTTGATTATATGCTGGGAACAGTGACCATCATCAACGAAACAGTGAAACAATCAGGTCAGGCAATTAATATTTCTCTGGAAAATCAATTGACTTTCAATACGCAAAGAAAAAGATTTTTAGGTTTAAATTTAGAAAGAAGAGTCAGCGAAAACTTTATTTTCGGTGGAACAGTCGTTAATTATTCCGAATCTCCGCTTACCCAAAAAGTTAATTACGGTCAGGAAGCCGTAAACAATACTATGGCGGGAGTGAATATGATGTACAACAATCAGCTTCCGTTCCTGACAAGACTTACCGATAAAATTCCGGGGATTAATACAGAAGCTCCTTCCAACTTAAACTTTAAAATGGAGGCTGCCTATCTGATTCCGGGAATCAATAAAGGAACAAATGATCAGTCATACATCGACGATTTCGAACAAACTACATCAAAAATATCATTAAAGGAACCAACAGCGTGGAGTTTGGCTTCTAAGCCGGAAAAAAACCAAAGTAATCCGATTTTTGCCGGAGCAGGTGTTAATGATGATCTTACCAATGGATATGGCAGAGGTTTGCTTACGTGGTATAATATTGATCCTAGATTTTGGGGTGTAGGAGGAAGAGCTCCACAAGGAATTACTGCAGAATCGGTATCGAACCACGCATCAAGACGTGTACAGTTTTCAGAGATTTTCAACAACAGAGATTTTGTAGCGGGAGAGCAGACCTTTACCAATACTTTTGATATTTCTTATTTCCCTCAGGAAAAAGGACCATATAATGCCAATCCTGCAACGGAAACAACTGCACAGAGATGGGCGGGAATCATGCGTCCGATAAGTGTTTCCAATTTTGTGAATTCAAATATTGAATATGTTGAATTCTGGATGATGGATCCTTATGCAGACGGAAACAATCTAGGAGCAGAGCCTAAACTTCTTTTACAATTAGGAAATGTTTCTGAAGACATTCTTAAAGACGGTTTGATGCAGTATGAAAACGGTTTGCCAACAGGTGGAATTCCATCAACAACGACCACATCAAACTGGGGTATTCAGCCGAAGCAGCCACCAATTTTATATGCGTTTTCAAGTGAAGGAGGAGACAGAACAGCACAGGATTTAGGTTATGATGGTTTGAATTCTGATCAGGAAGCAATGCGATTCGGAAATACTTTTGTAAACCCGGTAACCAATCTTTCCGATCCTGCAGTAGATGATTTCATATTTTATATGTCTGATAAATTTACAGGAAGCCAGGCTTCTTCAATTATTCAGCGATACAAATATTTCAGAGGCCCTGAAGGGAACTCGCAGAGTAATTCATTAGAAGTTTCTTCACAAACTCCGGATGCAGAAGATATTAATAAAGATTATAACTTAGACCAAACAGAAAGTTATAACGAATATGTTGTTAAACTTGATCAGGCTAGTTTATCTGCTGGGACGAGTAATTATATTGTTGATCAGAAAACGGTACAGGCTACGTTTCAAAATGGCAAGACTGATGATGTGAAATGGTATCTTTTCAGAATTCCTGTTTCAGATTATAATCAAGCAGATGCAGGTGGAGAGAAAAATCCATCCATCCTTAATAATGTAAGATTCGCAAGAATGCTTTTAACAGGTTTCGACCAGACTTCAACCTTAAGATTCGGAACGATGGATCTGATCAGATCTGATTGGAGAAGATATTCTAATCTTATTTATAGTGAGACTGTCAGTTCTGCAAACGAGGGAACAGCAGGACCTGTGACTTTGAATGATAACTTCGAAGTAGGAAGTGTGAATATTGAAGAAAACGCACTAAACCAGCCTCCATATGTACTTCCTCCGGGAATAGACAGACAGGTTCTTAGTGGAAATGCAGGAGCACAAAGACAAAATGAGTCTTCACTTTATATGAAAGTGAAAAATATGACCAATGAGGCAAGAGGAGTATTCAAAAATACACAGCTTGATATGAGAAGGTACAAAAAGTTAAGACTTTTTGTACATGGACAAAACTTAGACAATCCAATCTCTTCAGATTATGATAATACTACAAAATTCTTCATCAGATTTGGTAGTGATGCTACCGATAACTACTACGAATATGAAGCATCTTTAAAATATACTCCTAGTACTGCAACCGCTCCAATGGAGATTTGGCCGATAGAGAATGAGGTGGATTTCAATATTCAGGATTTTGTAGACGCAAAAATCAGAAGAGATAGAGCTTTTCCAAATAATATCATTGAAAGAAGAAAGGATTCTCAGTTTGGTGATGACAACAAAGGAATTTACATAAAAGGTCGTCCTTCCTTAGGAAGCATTACAACCATTATGATTGGTGTAAGAACGAAAAACAGAATAGGAACGAGCGGAAGAATTCTTTGGGTAAACGAAATCCGTCTTTCTGAAATTGAAAACGATGGCGGTTATGCAGGAAATGCGAGCTTAAATTTCAATTTAGGAGATTTCGCCACCGTTAATACAAGTGCATCCTATTCTTCAGTAGGTTTTGGAAATATTGACTCTAAACCAGCTGAAAGAAGCCAGTCTACCCAGTCAGCATTCAGTATTAATACAGCAGTGAATGTCGATAAGTTCTTACCGGAAAAAACCGGGATGAAAATTCCTGTGAACTACTCTTATTCACAAACGATCGAGGATCCGAAATATAATCCTTTAGATACCGATGTTGAATTCAGCAAGGCGGCAAACAGAGAAGAGCTTAAAAAAGTTGCAAGAACGTACACTCAGCAAAGAAGCTTAGGAGTCGTAAATATGCATAAAGAAAGAGTGAAGCCGAACAGCAAGCCGAAGTTTTATGACGTAGAAAACCTTTCTCTTACGGCGGTGTACAATGATGATCATTACCGTGATATTTACACCAAGAAAAATTACAGACAATATCTGAGAGGATATTTAGATTACAATTATACATTCAAGCCATGGGTAATCAGACCGTTCAATAAAATGATCAGCGATACAGCCAAGTCTACGAAATATCTGAGATGGGTGAAAGAATTTAATTTTAATCCGATCCCGACCAGATTATCTTTCAGAACTGAGCTCGACAGAAATTACAATGAGCTTGAATTTAGAAATATCGATGCTATTCTGAGTGGAAATCTTAATGATGATTTTGCTGCTTTGAAGAACAGAAATTTCTATTTCGGATGGCAATATGGTTTAGGATTTAATTTTACAAAATCTTTAAAACTCGAAATCAATTCCGCAACAAGAACGTTGAACGATAATGTAGATGTAAATACAATGGATACTTCCTCGATCTTCGGAAATATGTTCAGAGCGGGAAGACCGGTCTTGTATAACCACAGAGTTCAGCTGAATTACAAATTGCCGTTCCAGTATTTACCTTATCTTGATTTTATCGAGGCTGAAGTGGGGTACGGATTTACCTATAACTGGAATGCAAGATCAACAGCGCTTCTTGCGAGTCCTGATGGAAGTTTAGGATCAATAGGGCAGAACACCAATGTTATTTCTGCAAATGCTTCTGCGGATATACCAAAATTCCTTGGGCAGTTCAGTTATTTTAAAAGAATGTCTACGACGCTTCAGAAACGTAAACAGGAGCAGGATTCATTGAATAATGCTTACACTCAGGCTTGGGAGAAAAACAGATATACGTATAAAAAATATAAGTTTAAAAATAAACTGTCTGTAATGCAAAGTGCAGCATTCTTACTGACATCTTTCAAACAGTTAAATGTTAATTATTCCGAAAATAACGGAAGTGTTATTCCGGGATTGTTATCTGCACCGAACGGATATGGTTACGGTCAGACATTGGGTGGTCCTACGCTTGGTTTCCTTTTCGGTTCGCAGGCCGACATCAGACGTACTGTTATGGAAAGAGGTTGGGTAAGTGATTCCGAATTCATGATCGATCCTTACATCAAAATGTCAACGCGGGAATTACGAGCCGATTTGCAGGTGTCTCCGGTCAATGATTTCAGGATAGATTTTAATGTATTGAGTACATATAACAGAAACTTCTCGCATACAGGGTTTAATTATGTTGATCCGCAAACCGGCTTTGCAAACCCGAATCTAACCTTTGCAAGTGATATGGTTTCGTATTCGAATACGGTCGTGCTTCTTAATACTTCATTTAAAGAAAGCTCATATATATATGATGCGATCAGGGCAAATGCACAGTCTATTTCCCGACAAATGGGAGGATTGTTAAACTCGGACGGATATACGGATGGTCATAGTCTTTCAAATGCGTATGTTTTGATCCCTGCATTCCGTGCTGCAATGGAAGGTAAAAATCCGGAAAGATTAGGAAATCCTAAAAAAGCAGGTCTTCCGATTCCAAACTGGAGAATTATTTACTCAGGATTAAGAAATATACCGATCATCAATGGTCAGTTTACCAAGTTTGATATTTTACACAGCTACAGTGCTACTTATACGGCAACTGGGGTTCAGTCGAATATTGATTATTTTAATATTGCAAATGATGTTGAAAGTTCTCAGCGTGATGTCAATAATAATTTTATTAATCCTTACACTTTCTCTCAGGTAGGTTATACCGAATCTTTCTCACCACTGATTGGTGTGGATGTAACGATGAGAAACAATATGCAGTTTGGTATTCAGTATAATAAAATAAGAACCATGATTCTTGGTCTGGTAAACCATACACTTACTGAAGACTCAAATACGGAATATGTAGTAAGATTAGGATACATTGTAAGAAACTTCAGACTCGGAACTAATAACCAGAGAGGTGCGAAAGCTAAAGGTTCAGACCTGAATATCCGTGGTGATATTTCACTTCGTGATAGCCAGACAAGTATTATGAATATACTATTAAATGATTCTCAGATTACGGGTGGACAAAGATTAATGAATATTAAACTTTCTGCAGATTATAACGTTTCGGAAAACCTGAATCTGCGTTTATTCTATGAGCAGATGACTTCTAAGTATAAAATTTCCACAGCCTTCCCGCTGTCGACCATCAGAGCCGGAATTTCCGCAACATTCACTTTTGGTGACTCCGGAGGTTTCTAAATCTAAAACTAAATCCCTTTCGAAAAAGAAAGGGATTTTTTATTTCACAACTATTGGAAGATAGAGTTCCAATCACTATATTTGGTAAGTAATAATAATTAATTTAAATCGGAATAAAAGATGCGCAGTTTTGTGTGTCTTTTGTTTTTTTAATACCTATATAAAAATCCCAAATAAAAAGGAAAAAATTACTTTTTGAACTTATGCGAAATTTTCTTTGAGCATATCTCTATTTTGAATAAATTTGTCAACATTAAAAAAGAAAGAAAAATGAATACACCGTCAGAATTAAAGTACACTAAAGATCACGAATGGATCAAGATCGAAGGCAATGTTGCTACAATTGGTATTACAGACTTTGCACAGGGAGAGTTGGGCGATATCGTTTATGTAGATGTAGATACTGTGGATGAAGAAATCAACGGTGGAGATGTTTTCGGAAGTGTTGAGGCAGTAAAAACAGTTTCAGACCTGTTCTTACCTATTTCAGGAAAAGTAATCGAGTTTAATGCTTCTCTTGAAGATCAGCCGGAATTACTAAATTCAGATCCTTACGGGAATGGGTGGATCATCAAACTTGAGATTGCAGAAGGTGCAGATCATTCAGAATTGCTTTCAGCTGAAGATTATCAGGCGATCATTGGATAAAATTTCGAACATATTTATAAAGATATTGCCCATTTATTGGGCATTTCTTACTTATATGCTTTTGCGTCCCGGAGTTGAGAACCACGAGTATTTCTTTATGTTCGATGGGATCGACAAGGTTTTGCACTTAAGCATATTTGCGGCATTAGGATTTTGCTTTATCGCTGCCTTTCCCAAAATCAAATTTTCATATTACTTTCAGATCATACTTATTTACGCCTTCCTCACCGAAATTTTTCAGGAAGAAATGAACTTAGGCAGATCCATGGAAACTTTGGATATTGTTGCAGACACGATCGGCTGCCTGATCGGTTACTATATATATAAGATATTGATCAGGAAATTTTCTAATTAAAGCCTTCTGAAGAAAATTACTATTACTCTTAGCTTTACTTTTATTCTCCCGCGTTCCAATTCTCCGACTTTTCACATTCATATTTTTCTTAGGAGCTATTTCCCGCTCTCCTCTATATCTTTTGCTCTTCGTTGCTCATCACAAAAGGATGCCGTTACGATGGTAAGTTTGCATTAAGTGAAATTGATTAATAACTTAGTTAAAAAAATTAACCAAAAGAGTAAAAGCAGCAGGATAAAGGCAGACGCTTCATTGATACTTCGATATCGCCCCCGATTTTATTCCCC
>NZ_MAUH01000010.1:0-109481 GCF_001693475.1 Chryseobacterium sp. CBo1 | reverse complement strand
TGGATTCAAAACAAGAATACTAAGTAAAATAATGACACTCACATTTATCCAATTCATAAATGTTTTTGTTTATAAAAGAAAAATGAATAATATTAAAATAGCTATTGTGTGATAATGCACTACGGGTTCTAATAACATGTCCTGTCACACTTAATGTATGTGAACCTGCTGTATTGGTATAAGTTCCGTTTATTGTAAAATCAATGTATTGTCCTACCGCTCCATAATTGCTTATTTGCATTGTAAGATTATTTCCGTTAGCATTTATAAGTCCTCCCGAAGATTCCAAACTAAAATTAGAGGTATAAGTTCCAACTCCAGGCACGTTTTGAGAGTTCAGATAAAAACCTCCTGCCGCACTTTGTGAACTTACATAAAATCCTATCGTTGGAGCCGGAGTCTGTGAATTTCCACCAGCAATTATTGGAGAAACAAAATATTTAACAGTCTGTGTATCTGTTTGACTCGTAATAAATTCTGTCACAGCAGTGCAAACAGTAAGATTACCCAAACTTGTAGTAGGAGAAGTTGCCGTAAAATTAATATCTCTTGTTGTCTGAAGACTATTGAAATCTGTACCTACAAATTTCAATTGCTGAAGTAATTTTTTTTAATAATTTTTGTAACAAAATATCTGCTTTAGTTGTCTTATTGTATATAAACTTGGAAGTAGTAAAATTTTAAAAACATTTTTATTAACTGATAAACAATAAGTTATAATTTTAATAAAAACATTTTCACTACTTTGTATTGCAAGATACTTAATTTATTACATATCTTTGCAATGTAAATTAATAACAAATACAAGCATCTAAACTTAAAATATAACAATTATGAAAACTCAAATATTTATAGCAGCACTTTTCTTAAGCGGATTTACATTTGCACAAGAGAAAAAAAATGACTCGGTAAAGACCCAGAAAATTGAGGAAGTTGTAATGACGAAGCAGGTTTTCAAAAAGCAGAGCGATCGTTTTGTTTATGATGTAGCTGCTTCTCCTGTTACAAAAGGAAATACAACTTTTGATCTTTTAAGACAGACACCGCTTCTTTCAACTACTGATGACAAGACTCTTAAAATCGCAGGAAAAAACAGTGCTCTGATCTACATAAACGGCAGAAAATCTAATATGGATGCTGAATCTCTTGCTCAGTTTCTAAAAAACACTCCTGCCGAAAACATTCAGAAAATTGAAGTAATCACTGTTCCCGGAAGTGAGTTTCAGGTGGAAGCTTCAGACGGAATCATCAATATTGTTCTGAAAAAGAAAATGAGCGACGGTTTGAACGGAAATATGAGAATGTCTAATTCTCAGAATAAATACAATGGTAGCTCTGCAAGTTTTTCTGCAAACTATAGAAAAGATAAGCTGGGAATCAGTGCAAATCTTTACGGTGGCGATAATATTCAGGCGCAACATTATGTTTTGAGAAACGGTAATGACTTATCTTCCAACGAATCTACGGGGAATATTGATGATCCCAACCAATACATCGGTGGTTATCTGAATTTTGATTATCAATTAACCGAAAAAAGCAATTTAGCACTATCCTGGAACTCGAATGCCAACAAAAGCTATAATTCTACGGTTAATTTATTCAATACCATTAAATCTTTTGACACAGAATCACAATCTTATATAACCAATTATACCAACTCAAGAAATAGAGAAGATGCTCGTTCGTATAATAATTCTGTTAATTTAAATTACGAATTGAAAACCGATTCTCTGGGAAGTAAATTGAATGTAAATGCGGCTTATCTTAATTACAGGAGATTTCAGTTTACAGATAATAAAACTTTTTTTGCTGATTCTGCAGGTAATGATACAGGATTGGGACAAACTATTCATCAGAATTTACCACAAATCATCAATAACTTTTCGGGTACTGTAGATTATATTCAGAAATTTAAAAATGACTTTACCGTTTCAATCGGAGGAAACTTTAATAAAACTAAAACCGATAACGATACCCAAAACGACACTTTCATAGAAGGAGAACCTACTGAGTCTGCACCAAACCATTTCATATATGATGAAAACATTTATGGTATGTACCTTACATTAGAGAAGAAGTTTTCGGATAAATTTTCCGGGAAAATCGGAACAAGATATGAGATTACAAACAGCTTGGGAACATCTGACAATGCAGCTGAGGAATACAGAAGAATCGAAAGAAATTATAACAATGTGCTTCCTTATGTAAGCTTAAATTATGCGATTAACGATAAAAATAATATTTCGTACGCATTTTCCAGCAGAATGAGAAGACCGAGCTTCTGGGAACTGAATCCGGTGAGAAATATTCTTACTGAGAATAATTACACCCAAAACAACCCTTTTGTAAAAGCTTCGTCAACCTATAATCAGGAACTGACATACATGTACAAAAGTTCTTATTTCTTGATTTTAAATCATTCTTACTTTAAGGATGTAATTACCCAAGTTCCACTACAAGGTTATGCAAAATCTATGGATGGTACAATCAGCGAACAAAATGTACTTCGTTACATCCGAACAAATTTTGGTGATAAACAAGAAATGTCTGCTATGGTTGGTATTCAAAAAACTTTTTTCAAACAATATCTCACTATGAATTTCAATATTGGAGTACAACACAACGTTAATAATGGTTCTTTAGCTGTAGATCCAACCAACGGAGATATTTTTCTTGATAAAGACGGAAATGAAATTGTGTACAGAAATAATATTAAATCAACAAGTATCCTTATTCAAACCAACAACACGATCCGTTTAGACAAAAAGAAAACCTGGTTTTTAGGTGTAAATTATTTCTTTGTCGACAAGCAGCAAATCGAATTGGGAATGCTTAAAAACCTGATGAGTTTAGATTTAAGCATCAAGAAAAATTGGAACGACTGGACATTTGCTTTAAACTTAAATGATGTTTTAAGAACAAACATTGTGGAAATTGAAGATTACCAAGCCAACGGAAATTACAACTATGTAAGAAACGACCAGTTCAGAAGAGGCGGAACTTTCAGCATCACCTACAACTTCGGAAACCAAAAAGTGAAGAAAGTAAGAAACATTGAGGGCGCTTCAGACGACATCAAAAGCAGAACGAGATAACATTCATCATTTTCATATATATTTATTTTGTACAAAACCCGCTGAGAGATTGGCGGGTTTTATTATTTTTATACAATAAAAAATGCTCCAATCATCATCAATAAAATCAGCAAATTTTTAAGAGAGATTGATAAAAACAAAAACGCTCTGAAATAATCAAAGCGTTTTTAAATTTTAATTTTATTCCGATTTTACAACTTCTGTTCTTTCTGAAATTCCGTTGGCGTTGAACGCTTCAATCTGGAAATAATAAGAATCTACTCTATCTGCTCCCGTAAAGAAATATTCATTTTTTCCGGAAACCATAATGCTTCCATATAATTTATCAGGAGATTTCCCCCAATAAATAACATAACCGTCTGCTTCAGAATTCTGTTGCCACTTCATCCAAATGCTTCTTCTTTCTCCATATTTTTTAGCATCAGCTCTCAACGGAACAAATCCCTGTACTTTTCCGGGTTTTATTCCCGCCCCTTTTCCAAAAACCCTAAAACCACTTAATGCAAATTTTCCTGTCGGCATTTTAAGGTTTTCCATTTTTAAATATCGTGCTTCGGCAGGTTTTTCTAATTCTACATAGTCGTGAGGTACGTCTTTGGTATTTTTGCTTTTGTCGACAATGACCTTCCATTTTTTGCCGTCGTTTGATCCGTAAATTTTATACTGATGCATTTTCCCTTCAGTTTTTCCCATAAACTCAGCATCCTGATCTGCATAATTAATCTGAATGGCATTAATGGTAGAAACTTCGCCTAAATCTGTCTGAAACCACTCTCCTGAGTTTCCGGTTTTTGCGCTCCAATATGTTTTAATATCCTCGTCTACTGCAAAATTGGAATGATACCCTCCTAAAGTTGATGAAACCTGAACCGGTTTATTATAATTCAGCAACATCCAGCCCGTGAAAAGCCCTTTTGAAAAATCTTTCCCTTGAGCAAACTGAGGTAGTAAAGTTGGATAATCTCCGTAAGCGGTATTGGTGTACATCACATCGTCTTTATCGAAACCTGCAGGCCAAATTCCCAAACGTCTTTCGAAATTATTTTTAGTGGAAATAAAAATGGTTGAAACGTGCCACCAGTTTTTAAAATTATCTTCAAATGTTGCACCGTGACCCGCTCCTCTTGCAAAACCTCCCGGTTTATAGGAAAACGGATTGTGCTGTTGGTATTCGTAGCCTTCCAAAGGATTTTTTGACACATAAACACCATCAGAATATCCGCTGAACTCTGTTGCAGGAGCTCCGTATTGCATATAGTATTTGTCTTTGTACTTCGTTACCCAAGCTCCTTCTACAAAAGGCTGCAGAAAAACGTTGTCATTATACTCACCGAATCTTTCCCAACCGTGATCTTCAGGTTTTAGTCTTAAAATAGGTTTTACAAAACCTTCAGATTGTAGATTTTTTACTTTAACCTCTGTTCCCAAAAGCGGCCATTCATTACTAGATCCCCAATATAAGTAGAGTTTGTTCTTATCTTCATCATAATGAAACGCAGGATCCCAAGCTCCGACTTTTAATGTATCGACAGCAATTTTCCAGTCATCTTTTGTAGGGTTCGTAGATTTCCAGATCGGAAAATCCTGTTCCCAGGTTGAACCATAAACGTATAACGTATCTTTCATTGCCCAAACTGCGGGGGCGTTCAAGTCGTGGGTATATTTATTATCTCGAAGGAATTTTCTTTTCACGAAAGTCCAGTCGAGCATATTATCACTGTGCCAATATCCTTCCTGGTTGGTCGAAAAAAGAAAAAGTTTTTCCTTGAAATTTACAATCACCGGATCCGCCGTTGCACGGTGTTTTCCCTGCTTCGAAAAAACTTCAAAAGGGGTATAACCGTAATCGATATTGATTGGATTGCAATAGGTTTTTTGCTGAGAAAAAGAGAATGTTGAAATCAATATTCCCAGACTTACAGATAACTTTTTTATCATAACAACATTTTTCACTTGTACAAAGTTAGTCGAATTTTTGGAAGGTTGTTTGATAATGAATCAATAAAAACTCCTATCAAAGTTTTGATAGGAGCTTTATTATTTTTAAAATTTATTATATTATTTCTTAGGTAAGAAAACTTCCGCCAACATACAACGTGCACTTCCGCCTCCGTTTACCTCAATTGTATTTAAATCTGAATAAATAATCTCACAATATTTTTTAATATTAGAAACCTGATCCTGATTTAATGATTGATAAGCAGTCTGGCTCATGACCAAAAACTTCTCGCCTTCTTGATTTTGAACCTGAAGCATATTTCCTGCAAACTGCTGCATCTGCTCTTCAGAGATTTCGATGATTTCTTTTCCTGAATTTTTTATTGTTTCAATTACTTTGCTTCTTTCCAATTCATTATCGATGCAATCAAGGCAAATTACCACAAATTTATCGGCAACACACATCATCACATTGGTGTGGTAAATAGGAAGTCTTTCTTCTCCTACCGTCTGAAAAGAGTGGAAAACAACCGGGGTAAATCCGTATTTAGAACAAAACTCTCTGAAAAGATTTTCATCTAATCTTAAAGAAACCGAACCGTAAGCAATTTTATTGTCGTGGTCAAAAATCATACTTCCTGTTCCTTCAAGAAAATGTCCCTGAATTTCCGGTAACGACCAATCATCAATTTCAGCAACCTCAAAACCCTGATTTTTTATTGTCTCAATAATATCTTCTCTTCGCTCCACTCTCCTGTTGGAAGCAAACATCGGATATAGAACTACTTTTCCATCCTTATGAAAGCTTACCCAGTTATTTGGGAAAATAGAATCCGGAGTATGGGGATCGATGGTATCTTTTATGGTAATGACATTAATTCCTTTACTTTTCAGTTTCTCAACAAAGATTTTGAATTCCGCCAAAGCTTTTGACTGAATATCCGCACCTTTTTGTTCTACCTGAAAATAATTGTTTTCTGCCGTTTCTGCATTGTAACCGAATGCAATCGGCTCTATCATTAGTACTGTATCTGTTGTTTGCATAGTTTTGAGTTTTAGAATGGGAGTGTTGGTGAGTCTGAGAGTTTGAAAGCGGGCGTGTTTGGGTGTTAGAGGTTAAATCTATTTTTGAATATTAGAGATTTTATAACGCTCTAAAACGCTCAAATCCTAAAACTTTCCTACTCTCCAACATTATTTTTCTCCACTTGAAAATGAGCACCATTTCTCGGAGTCATTCATCATATTTACTAACATTCCTATAATGTAATTATATTGAATATTTAATTTAATATATTGTTCTTCATTTATATATTGGCAAGCTAGTGAAAACTGAAGCCAAGTTTGGGTTTCTCTCGCTTCACCTTCTGAGTCTGTAAGCTTTGCCACAAAAGATTTTTCGTATTTTCTTTTACCCCAAGCTTCGCTAATATTGGCCGAAACAGATCTTGATGATCTTCTTATTTGATCTGTAAGAGAATATCGTTCCTCTTTAGGAAGAGTTTTTGAAAGTTCATATATTTCCATTGCAGCATCAAAAGACTTTTGATAAACTTTTAAGTCCTGATGAAATTTAATTATTGACATCTTTGTATTTTTAACTAAAATAGAAAAAATATCGATACAAAATCAACTCTCAATCACTAAAACCCTCCCACTCTAAAACCCTCCAACTCTAAAACCCTCCAACTCTCAGACACATTAGTCTCTTACCAAAGGCATTGTAGAACAACGCAAAAGTCCACCCATCTTAGAAATTTCTCTGTAAGGAATTTCTTCAACAGTCATCCCCCATTCGTTTCTTAGATGATTATTCATTCTTGTGAAGGTTTTATCAGACACCACCACTTCCGGAGAAATCGAGAAAATATTCGGAACCATTTCAAACATTTCTTCAGCAGTAACGTGGAAACAGTTTTCTTCTCCAAAAATATCGATGATTAAATTATAATCACTTTCATCCACAAAACCATCTTTATAAATGATGCATTGATCTTTTCCGATCGGATTGAATGTACAGTCTAAATGTAAAATCCCTTCGTAAGGAATCTTATCATTTTTCTTTAGTTCTAAATCGATAATTCTCTTTTTCGGAAAATATTCTTTCAGAATTTCGATAGCATATTCGTTGGTTCTTGCTGTTTTATAGTTTCTGTAATCCTCACTGAAACAAGTTCCGATGAACAGAAAATCATTCCAGACGATAACATCACCACCTTCAATATGTGCAGTTTCGGGAAGGTTGATAATTTTTCTCCACGCAACTTCTTCGAAAACTTCTTTGTAGGCTTCCTGTTCGTCTGCTCTGTCGGCAATTACGTTTGAAATAATCATTTTATCGTCAATCACAAAAGCGACATCCCTTGCAAAAACCTGGTTGTAATCCTGAATAATATCCGGACGGAAAACCTGAACATCATATTTTTTTAAAACGGCTTCAAAAGCGTTCATTTCGTTGATAATATCCTCTTCTTTAGGATACATATTGTGCTCTATCGTGTAATATGATTTTGCATCATAACTTTCTTCTAGTGTAGGAACTGCTCCCATAGAATTGGGCTGTCCGAGAACCACCGATCTTAGCCTTCCTGTTTCGTTTTTAATATTTAATTTCATATATAATGAGAATTAAGCAAATATAATCAAACGATAGTGAAGAGAAAAGCTTTTTATTTAGCCTAAATTAAGGAGTTTTTAAATAGTTTTGAAAATTAAAGAATCTTCACTAATTTCATCTGATGATCTATAAAATTTCAGATAGAATTAATGATAATCCTAACAATTGTAAGGACAAAATCTTTGTTAAATTTCTAAATATTTTTAATTTGGATAATTTATACAATGTTCAACTTCAGGCAATGGCAAGCAAAGAATTTTGGATCTTCAATTTTTTAAGTTAAACAAGGGCTTAAACTTAATGAAATACAATATATTTTAAATTGTGTCAGATTTGACAATCTTACTTTTATTATACTTTAACTACAAATAAAAAAATCCCAAAGCAAAAACTTTGGGACTTCGATTTTATAAAAAACAGTATTATCTGTTTGAGATATCGATATAATCTCTTTTTTGAGCGCCTTGGTAAACCTGTCTTGGTCTTCCGATCGGATCCCCTTTCAATCTCATTTCTTTCCACTGAGCAATCCAGCCCGGAAGTCTTCCCAATGCGAACATTACGGTAAACATTTCTGTAGGAATTCCTAATGCTCTGTAGATGATTCCAGAATAGAAATCTACGTTTGGATATAATTTTCTTTCGATGAAGTATTCGTCTTCAAGAGCTACTTTTTCTAATTGCATTGCAATATCTAAAGCTTTGTCTTCAATTCCTAAAGCAGCCAATAAATCGTCAGCAGCTTTCTTGATGATTTTTGCTCTTGGATCGAAGTTTTTGTAAACTCTGTGACCAAAGCCCATCAAACGGAAGCTATCGTTTTTGTCTTTAGCTTTAGCAACCCATTTGTTTACGTCTCCACCGTCTTTTTCGATCAATTCAAGCATTTCGATCACTGCCTGGTTTGCACCACCGTGAAGTGGACCCCAAAGTGCAGAAATACCCGCAGAAACAGATGCAAAAAGACCTGTATGAGCAGAGCCTACCATTCTTACTGTAGATGTAGAACAGTTTTGCTCGTGGTCTGCGTGAAGAATTAATAATTTATCTAAAGCTTCAGTCACCACAGGATTGATTTCAAACTCTTCGTTTGGTAATCTGAAAGCCATTTTGTAGAAGTTTTCTACATAATTTAAGCTGTTGTCACCGTGGTTAAGCGGTAAACCTAAAGTTTTTCTGTACGTCCAAGCTGCAAGGTGAGCAAATTTAGCAATCAACAATTCTGCAGCAAGATCCATTTCTTCTTTAGAATTTACGTTAACAGCCTTTGGATTGAAAGCCGTTAAAGCGGAAGTTAAAGTCGATAAAACTCCCATTGGGTGAGCAGAACGAGGGAAAGCATCGATGATTTTTTTCATCTCCTCTGCTACGAAATTATATTTTTTGATATTACCGTTAAAGGTATTGAATTGTTCTGTAGTTGGTAATTCACCATGTAACAACAGGTACATTACTTCTGTGAAGTTAGATTTTTCAGCAATCTGCTCGATAGGGTATCCTCTGTAGAATAATTCTCCCTGATCCCCATCTAAATAAGTGATGTCGCTAAGTGTAGCTCCGGTATTTTTGTAACCTAAATCTAACGTGATTAAACCTGTTTGGTCTCTTAATTTTGAAATATCGATCCCTCTGTCTCCGATAGTGCTATCCACGATTGGATATTCATACGAATTACCTGCGTAATTCAATATTACTTTGTTGTCTGACATTATTTATTTATTTTGTTTCTAAATATACTACTAATTATAAAATACGGCAAACTAAAATTATCGCTTGCCGTTATTTATAAATTCGATTAATTATCTTTTGATTTTAAAAGCATCCAACCCCGGGAAAACCGCAGTTTCACCTAAAGCTTCTTCAATTCTCAACAATTGGTTGTATTTTGCCATTCTGTCTGATCTTGAAGCAGATCCTGTTTTGATCTGACCGCAGTTCATTGCTACCGCTAAGTCAGCTATTGTTGAATCTTCAGTTTCTCCTGATCTGTGAGACATTACTGAAGTGAACTTGTTGTGCTGAGCCATTTGTACCGCTGCCATTGTTTCAGAAAGAGAACCAATTTGATTCACTTTAACCAAAATTGAATTGGCGATTCCTTCTTTTACTCCTCTTGACAATCTTTCAACATTTGTTACGAATAAATCGTCACCTACCAACTGTACTCTGTCACCGATTTTATCTGTTAACATTTTCCAACCTTCCCAGTCATTCTCCTGCATACCGTCTTCAATAGAGATGATTGGGTATTTATTTGCCAATTCAGCCAAGTAAGAAACCTGCTCACTGCTTGAGAACTGAGGTGCATCAGCAGTCTGGAATTTTCTGTAATCATAAATTCCATCCTTATAAAATTCTGAAGCAGCACAGTCTAATGCGATCATTACATCATCACCCGGCTTGTAACCCGCTTTTTCGATAGCCTGAAGCAAAGTATCCAAAGCATCTTCAGTTCCTTTGAAAGTTGGTGCAAAACCTCCTTCGTCACCCACCGCAGTAGAAAGACCTCTTGAATGAAGAATAGATTTAAGGTTGTGGAAAATTTCAGTTCCTTTTCTCAAAGCGTGAGAGAAAGAATCTGCTTTTACCGGCATTACCATAAATTCCTGGAAAGCAATCGGCGCATCTGAGTGAGAACCACCATTGATTACGTTCATCATCGGAACAGGAAGTGTATTTGCATTTACACCACCCACATATTTGTATAAAGGTAATTTTAATTCTGTTGCTGCAGCTTTTGCAGCAGCCAAAGAAACTCCCAAAATAGCATTAGCTCCCAAATTCCCTTTGTTGTTTGATCCGTCTAAATCAATCATGATCTGATCGATCAAATTCTGATCAAAAACAGGAAGACCCACCAATTCCGGTGCAATTACTTCTCTTACATTTTCTACAGCCTTAGAAACACCTTTCCCCATCCATTCTGAACCACCATCACGCAATTCAACTGCTTCATGCTCTCCTGTAGATGCACCGGAAGGAACTGCTGCACGACCCATCGCACCGCTTTCCGTAAATACATCAACTTCAACTGTAGGATTTCCTCTTGAATCCAAAATTTGTCTCGCTTCTATGTAAGAAATGTAACTCATTTTTGTTTATTTTATAGTTTAGACAAATTTAGTCAAAATTTAACTTTTTTCAATAAAATACGCATTTAGATTGTTGAAATATGAGTTAAATTTTAGTTAATTTTACGAGTATTAATATTCATTTAAAACAATAAAAATCTAAAATAATATGATTAAAAAAATTATCGCAATATGCATGCTTTCGTCTTTGGTTATTGCCTGCAAAAAAGAAGGCAACAAAGGGGTGGTGAAATCTGATTCTGCAAATACAGAAATTCTTGCCGACAACGGAACTGTTGATTCTACTATTGCCTACAACGTGAGTGTAAACGGTACAAAAACAGTGAAGACAGACTTCGTATATCAGGCGATAGACGGAAGCCCGGTAAAAGTTGTTTTTAATTATGATCCTAATAACAGAACGGTTTCTATAAGAAATAACAATAAAACTTTTGTGCTTGACAAGACAGAAGCAAAGCCTAATCAAACTACGTACGAAAAAGAAGACATGAAAGCGGTTGTAAAAGGTGACAGCTTAATTTTACATCAGGGTGAAAACATCATTGAACTTGTAAAGACTAAAATTTAACATAAATATTTTAAATTTTAAGGATTCCCGAAAAGATAGTAAAACAAAAAAACCGCTCAGAAATCTGAACGGTTTTTTTTATATATCTGTAAGAATATTATTCTCCAGCTTTTTCTTCTGTAGAATCAGTAGCTTCAGCTTTTGGCTCTTCTACTTTTTCTTCTACAACAGGAGCTTCAGCAACTACAGCTTCTTTTTTAGTAGCCGTTGTTGATCTTCTGCTTCTTCTTGTAGTCTTCTTCTCTTCAGCATTAGGGTTGTAAAGCTCGTTGAAGTCTACCAACTCGATAAGAGCAGTATCTGCAGCATCACCAGGTCTGAAACCAGTCTTGATGATTCTTGTATAACCACCGTTTCTTTCAGCGATTTTCGGAGCTACAGTTCTGAATAATTCAGTAACCGCTTCTTTATTTTGAAGATATGCAAAAACAATTCTTCTGTTGTGTGTAGTATCTTCTTTTGCTTTTGTTAATAGAGGCTCAACATATACTCTCAAAGCTTTAGCTTTAGCAACAGTAGTGTTGATTCTTTTATGCTCAATTAGAGAACAAGCCATATTAGAAAGTAAAGCGCTTCTGTGAGAAGCCGTTCTTCCTAAGTGATTGAATTTTTTACCGTGTCTCATTATTATTTAATTATCAGCGTCTAATTTATATTTTGCAACGTCGAAACCGAAGTTAAGACCTTTTGAATGCACCAATTCTTCTAGTTCTGTCAAAGATTTTTTACCAAAATTTCTGAATTTCATCAAATCAGACTTACTGTAAGAAACAAGCTCACCAAGAGTTTCTACTTCAGCTGCTTTCAGACAGTTTAGGGCTCTTACAGAAAGATCCATATCTGCTAATTTAGACTTAAGTAATTGTCTTGTATGAAGAGTTTCTTCATCGTACTGGATAGATGCTTTCACGGCTTCAGTCTCCAAAGTAATTCTCTCATCAGAGAACAACATGAAGTGATAAATTAATATCTTCGAAGCTTCAGTTAAAGCATTCTGAGGGCTGATGGAACCATCAGTTTCTATATCTAATACAAGTTTTTCGTAGTCTGTTTTTTGCTCTACACGGTAATTTTCAATACTATACTGTACTTTTTTAATCGGCGTAAAGATAGAGTCAATAGCAATAGTTCCTACAGGAGCATTGTTTGACTTGTTTTGTTCAGACGGCACATACCCTCTTCCCTTTTCTATATTAAACGTAATTTCAAAAGTAACATCAGAGTTTTGGTTGCAGATTACCAACTCAGGATTCAAGATTTCAAATCCGTTGATAGACTGTCCCAAATCTCCTGCAGTAACTACAGTTTTACCTGAAACTTTAGCAACAACCTGCTCAGAAGCCTGGTTTTCTGTTGTAGCTTTTAGTCTTACCTGCTTAAGGTTAAGAATAATTTCGGTAACGTCTTCGATTACTCCAGGGATAGTTGAAAATTCGTGCTCTACACCTTCTATTTTGATAGATGAAATAGCGTATCCTTCCAGAGAAGAAAGCAACACTCTTCTCAAAGCATTACCGATTGTAAGCCCGAAACCTGGTTCTAAAGGACGAAATTCGAATTGACCTTTAAATTCATCAGAGTTAAGTAGAATTACTTTATCGGGTTTTATGAATTGTAAAATTGCCATATTATTGGGTTGAGCAAAAAATTGATTAAAAAATTATTTAGAGTAAAGTTCGACGATAAGCTGTTCCTTGATGTCTTCCGGGATTTGGATTCTTTCAGGAGCCGATACGAAAGTACCTTCTTTTTTCTCGTCGTTGAATTGTAACCACTCATAGTTTGCTTTTGATGCCAAAGCATCAGCAACAACGTCAAGAGACTTAGATTTTTCTCTTACAGCGATTACATCACCAGCTTTTACTAAATAAGATGGAATGTTAAGGATTTCTCCGTTCACAGTAATGTGTCTGTGAGAAGTCAATTGTCTTGCAGCAGATCTTGTTTTAGCAAAACCTAATCTGTAAACAACGTTATCCAATCTTGATTCGCAAAGTTGTAAAAGAACTTCACCGGTTACTCCTTTACTTCTGTGTGCTTTGTCGAATAGATTAGCAAACTGTCTTTCTAAAATACCATAAGTATATTTAGCTTTTTGTTTTTCAGCTAACTGAACTGCATATTCTGATTTCTTAGCACCTCTTCTTTTGTTAGGACCATGTTGTCCTGGCGGTTGGTTTTTTCTTTTTTCGAAGTTTTTATCATCTCCGTAGATTGCAGCACCAAACTTTCTAGCAATCTTAGTTTTAGGTCCAATATATCTTGCCATAATGGGTAAATTCTAAAAATTAAACTCTTCTTCTTTTTGGTGGTCTACATCCATTGTGAGGCATAGGAGTCACATCAATGATTTCGCTAACTTCAATTCCTGAATTGTGAATTGTTCTGATTGCAGATTCTCTACCTGCACCAGGACCTTTCACATACACCTTTACTCTTCTAAGACCAGCTTCGTGAGCAACAGTAGAGCAATTTTCAGCTGCCATTTGAGCAGCAAATGGAGTATTCTTTTTAGAACCTCTGAAACCCATTTTACCGGCAGAAGCCCAAGAGATAACCTCTCCGTTTTTATTTGTTAAAGAAATGATGATGTTATTGAAAGAAGCCTGAATATGCGCTTCACCAATAGCCTCAACTTTTACTTTTCTTTTTTTAACTACTTTTGTTTGTTTTGCCATAATTCCTAACGATTATTTACTAGCTTTTTTCTTGTTAGCAACTGTTTTTCTCTTTCCTTTACGGGTTCTAGAGTTGTTTTTCGTTCTCTGGCCTCTTAAAGGTAATCCAAGTCTGTGACGTATTCCTCGTTGGCATCCTATGTCCATCAATCTCTTGATGTTCAATTGCACTTCAGATCTAAGCTCTCCCTCAACTTTGATGTTTTCTGAGATATACGTTCTGATTGCAGCCAATTCATCGTCATTCCATTCGTTGACTTTCTTGTCTTCGCTGATACCGGCAGCTTTAAGGATTTCAGAAGAAGTACTTCTTCCAACTCCGTAGATGTAAGTTAAACCGATAACGCCTCTTTTGTTTTTTGGTAAATCAATACCTGAAATTCTCGCCATAATTTAATTTTAGCCTTGTCTTTGTTTAAATTTTGGGTTTTTCTTGTTGATTACAAACAGAACGCCTTTTCTGCGAACGATTTTGCAATCAGCACTTCTTTTTTTAATTGATGCTCTAACTTTCATTTGAAAATATTTATTTTTTAATAAGAACAAATGGAATCTTTCGACTTCACCTGAAAATATTTATTTTTAACAATAGCCAAATGGAAACCATAAGAATCCATTTGGCATTTTGTTTTAATATCTAAATGTAATTCTCCCCTTCGAAAGATCGTAAGGAGACATTTCTAATTTTACCTTATCACCAGGTAAAAGTTTAATGTAATGCATACGCATTTTACCAGAGATATGAGCAATAAGCACATGCCCATTTTCTAGCTCTACACGGAACTGAGCGTTCGAAAGTGCTTCCGTTATAACGCCGTCTTGTTCAATATGTTTTTGTTTTGCCATAAATTAATATCCAGTCGATCTTGATAATTTAGACTGCATTAAGCCATCATAATGATGATTCAGCAGATAAGTATTGATCTGTTGAACAGTATCTAATACTACCCCAACCATAATCAGCAACGAAGTTCCCCCGAAAAATAAGGCGAACGCATCTGTCTGAACCAGACTTCCATGCACTATTGCTGGAAGGACTGCAAAGATAGATAAAAATATTGCACCTGGCAAGGTAATTTTTGATAAAATATCATCTAAATAATCAGCGGTCTCTTTACCTGGTCTTACTTTCGGTACCAAACCTCCGTTTCTCTTAAGATCATCGGCCATCTGGTTTACCGGAATTGTAATTGCGGTATAGAAAAATGAAAAGATAATAATCAATAAAGCAAACAATACATTGTATTGCCAGCTGAATACATTTTTGAAACCTGCAAGAAAAGTATTTGACTCGTCGAATTTAGTCAGCAAACCAGGTACGAACATCAATGCCTGAGCAAAGATAATCGGCATTACACCGGCTGCGTTTACTTTCAACGGGATCCACTGTCTTGCTCCCTGCATAAGATTTCTGTTTACACCTCCTCTAGCCTGAGCTCTGCTTACATACTGAATAGGGATTTTTCTTACCGCAACAGATAATACCACTGCCAAAAGAACCACCAACATCCAGAATATTACTTCAACAAGGATCATGATTGAACCCAATCCTCCTTTTCCGTTTTGTACTGCGATCTCCTGTACAAATGCTTCCGGTAATCTTGAAAGAATTCCTACCATAATTAAGATAGAAATACCGTTCCCGATACCTTTGTCGGTGATTTTCTCACCCAACCACATTGCAAATACAGATCCTGCCACCAAGATTACAATACTTGGTAACCAGAACATAATCGAATTAGGGTCTACAAAATATGCAGACTGGAACTGAGCATAAGGTAAGAACAACTGGGTAATAGAAGTTAAGTAAGAAGGCGCCTGTACAAGACAAACTCCTATCGTTAACCATCTAGTAATCTGATTCAGTGTATTTCTACCCGATTCTCCGTCTTTCTGAAGTTTCTGAAGATAAGGAATAGCCATCCCCATCAACTGAACAATAATAGAAGCAGAAATGTAAGGCATGATACCTAACGCCATTACGGAAGCGTGGCTGAAAGCTCCCCCCGTAAACGACGAAAGCAAGCCAAGGAGACCTGCTCCTTGCTTGTTACCGCCTTGATTTTTATAATGCTCTAAGAGATCTCCCACCTCTGCAAGGTTAATTGCAGGAAGAGAGATAAAAGATGCGAATCTATACACAAGGATAATACCTAAAGTGAAAAGAATTTTATCTCTAAGTTCTTTAAGGCTCCAAATATTTTTGAGGGTTTGTATAAATTCTTTCATTAGTAATTGTTATAAGGTAATTGCTTTTCCACCTGCTTTAGCGATAAGCTCTTCAGCAGATTTAGTGAATTTGTCAGCAGAAATTGAAACCGCAGATTTCAATTCACCTCTCCCCATAATTTTCACTAATTCGTTTTTAGTGATTAATCCGTTCTCGATCATAACTTCTCTTGTAATATCTCCTGTAATAGATTTATTTTCAATTAAAGTTTGAATCGTATCAAGATTAATACCTCTAAACTCTTTTCTGTTTACGTTTTTGAATCCGAATTTCGGTAATCTTCTCTGTAAAGGCATCTGACCTCCTTCAAAACCGATTTTCTGAGAATAACCAGCTCTTGCTTTCTGACCTTTGTGACCTTTTGTTGAAGTACCACCTTTTCCGCTACCTTGTCCTCTACCAATTCTTTTTGAATTGAAAGTAGATCCTGCAGCTGGCTTTATGTTGTTTAAATTCATTTTAAAATTATTTTAAAAATTATTTTTGAACTTCAAGTAAGTGACTAACTGCAGCTATCATTCCTAAGATAGAAGGAGTAGCTTCGTGTTCTACAACTTGGTGAAGTTTCTTAAATCCTAATGCTTCAAGCGTTCTCTTTTGGGTTTTTGTTCTACCAATAGCGCTTCTTACTTGCTTTACTTTGATTGTTGCCATTGTTTTAAATATTAACCGTTAAACACTTTAGTTAGAGAAACTCCTCTCATTCTTGCGATTTCTTCTGGTCTTCTGATGTCTAACAATGCTTTGAAAGTTGCCTTTACCACATTGTGAGGGTTTGAAGATCCTTTAGATTTTGAAAGGATATCGTGAATACCAGCAGATTCTAGTACTGCTCTTACCGCACCACCTGCGATAAGCCCTGTACCGTGAGAAGCAGGTCTCAAGAAGATATCTGCACCACCGTATCTAGCAGTAGTCTGGTGAGGAATCGTGTGGTTCATTACAGGAACTTTTACTAAGTTTTTCTTAGCATCTTCTACAGCCTTAGCGATAGCAGAAGCAACTTCCTTAGATTTTCCTAAACCAAAACCGATAGTTCCAGCTTCGTCTCCTACAACAACAATTGCAGAAAATCCGAAAGCTCTACCTCCTTTAGTTACTTTTGTTACTCTATTAACAGCTACGAGACGATCTTTAAGTTCTAATCCTCCCGGTTTTACTCTTTCTATATTATCTAGTCCTAACATATTTCCGAAATTTAATGATTAGAATTTAAGTCCTCCTTCTCTCGCACCGTCAGCTAGAGCTTTTACTCTACCGTGGTATACGAATCCGTTTCTATCAAATACAATATTTTCAATTCCTGCAGCAATAGCTTTAGCAGCGATTGCTTTACCTACAGCAGCAGAAACTTCACTTTTTGTTCCGTTAGCATCTACCCCCTTCTCTCTTGAAGAAGCTGATACTAAAGTTTTACCGTCTTTATCGTTGATTAACTGAGCGTAAATTTCCTTATTACTCTTATATACAGATAATCTTGGCAATTCAGAAGATCCAGAGATTTTTCCTCTTACTCTTCTTTTTATTCTGATTCTTTTTTCTAATTTACTTAGTGCCATTTTCTTAATTTTTATTAAGCAGATTTACCAGCTTTACGTCTAACAATTTCTCCTACGAATCTTACCCCTTTTCCTTTGTATGGTTCAGGTTTTCTGAAAGATCTGATCTTTGCAGCTACCATTCCTAGAAGTTGGTTATCGTGAGACGTCAAAGTAATAATTGGGTTTTTACCTTTTTCAGTCAATGTATCAACTTTCACTTCGTTTGGAAGTTCTAGAACGATACCGTGAGAGAATCCTAAAGCTAACTCAAGTTTTTGACCTGCGTGTGAAGCTCTGTATCCTACTCCTACTAATTCTAGTTTCTTTTCGAAACCTGTATTAACACCAACAATCATGTTGTTGATCAACGCTCTGTATAAACCGTGAAGCGCTCTGTGTTGTTTAGCATCAGATGGTCTGTTAACGTTAAGCTGACCGTCGTTTTGCTCAATTGTGATTCCTTCTGTAAGCTCCTGAGAAAGTTCTCCTTTAGGACCTTTTACTGTTACAACCCCATCTTTTTCAGTGATTGTAATACCAGCAGGAATCGTTATAATTGCTTTACCAATTCTTGACATTTTCCTTTGATTAAAAATTAATAAACATAGCAGATTACTTCACCGCCAACTTTCTCTTCTCTAGCTTTCTTGTCAGTCATTACTCCTTTAGAAGTAGAGATGATAGAAATACCCAAACCGTTTAGTACTCTTGGAAGTTCTCCTGAACCTTTGTACTGTCTCAAACCTGGTCTAGAAGCTCTTTGGATAGACTTGATAGCTGGTTTGTTGGTTTGCTTGTCGTACTTTAAAGCGATTTTGATGTTTCCTTGAACAGCGTTGTCTTCAAACTTGTAGTTTAAGATATACCCTTGATCAAATAAAATCTTTGTAATCTCCTTTTTGATTTTCGATGCAGGAATTTCCACCACTTTGTGGCCTGCGCTTTGTGCGTTCCTTACTCTAGTTAGGAAATCTGAAATTGGATCTGTTACCATTTTTCTATTTAAATTATTGGTTAAAGAACAACCAGTTTTGAAAAGACTTGAAGATTAAAATATCAGACTTCAGAAAACTTCGGTCTGATATTTTTATTCTTTAGTATCTCGACAACTTAATTGTTCCGATTTTTTAATTAGTAATTAATTACCAACTAGCTTTTTTAACTCCCGGGATAAGACCGTTGTTTGCCATTTCTCTGAAAGTTACTCTGGAAATACCAAACGTTCTCATATATCCTCTTGGTCTACCTGTCAACTTACATCTGTTGTGTAATCTTACAGGAGAAGCATTTTTAGGTAATTTTTGAAGTCCTTCGTAATCACCTGCTTCTTTAAGAGCTTTTCTTTTGTCAGCGTATTTAGCAACTAGTGCTTCTCTTTTGCGCTCACGCGCTTTCATTGATTCTTTAGCCATTTCTTAGTTCTTTTTAAATGGTAAACCGAAGTGAGTTAATAATGCTTTAGCTTCTTTGTCTGTTTTCGCAGTAGTAACGAAAGTAATGTCCATCCCTTGGATTTTCTTTACTTTGTCGATTACGATTTCAGGGAAGATAATCTGCTCAGTAATACCTAAGTTATAATTACCTCTACCATCGAAACCTTCAGCTTTAATACCAGAGAAATCTCTAATACGTGGCAAAGCAGAAGAAGTAAGTCTGTCTAAGAATTCGTACATTTTGTTTGCTCTAAGAGTTACCTTAGCACCTACAGGCATACCTTTTCTTAATTTGAAAGCAGCTTCATCTTTCTTAGAGATAGTACCAACAGCCTTTTGACCAGTGATATTTGTAAGTTCTTCTACAGCATAATCGATGATTTTTTTATCAGCAGTAGCGTCTCCTAAACCTTGAGATAAGATAATTTTCTCAAGTCTTGGTACCTGCATTACTGATTTGTATCCGAATTCTTCCATCATTGCTGGAACAATCGTTTCTTTATATGCTTTTTTGGGTCTTGCTATATATTCCATGTGTTATTTAAAATTATAAAGTTTCACCCGTTTTTTTGTTGATTCTTACTTTCTTATCTCCTTCGATTTTGTAACCTACTTTGATAGCTTTACCGTCTTTACCAACTAAAGCTACGTTTGAGATATGAATAGAAGCTTCCTTCTCAGTGATTCCTCCTTGAGGGTTAGAAGCTGAAGGCTTAACGTGTTTTTTAACGATGTTAAGTCCTGCAACGATAACTCTAGGGTCTCTTCCTTCTTTTTTGATCACTTCAATAACTTCACCTGTACCACCTTTAAGACCTTTCTTACCTGTAGTTACGATGACGTTATCTCCTCTTTTTATTTTTAACTTTGACATTTTTTTAAAATTTTAAATATTAAAGTACTTCAGGAGCTAATGAAATGATTTTCATATATTCTTTGTCTCTCAACTCACGAGCAACCGGTCCGAAAACACGTGTTCCTCTCATTTCTCCTGCTGCGTTTAGCAATACACAAGCATTGTCTTCGAATTTGATGTATGAACCATCTTTTCTTCTTACTGCTTTTTTAGTTCTTACTACTACAGCTTTAGATACCTGACCTTTTTTAGCGTTTCCTGATGGTGTAGAATCTTTGATCGTAACAACGATTTTATCACCAACTGAAGCATATCTTCTTCTGGTTCCTCCCAGAACTCTGATAACCAATACTTCTTTAGCACCTGTGTTATCAGCAACTTTTAATCTTGATTCTGTTTGTAACATTATTACTTAGCTTTTTCAATGATTCTTACTAATCTCCATCTCTTGCTCTTGCTCAAAGGTCTAGTTTCAGAAATAAGAACTGTATCTCCTTCGTTGCATTCGTTGTTTTCGTCGTGTGCAGTATATTTTTTCGTTTTCAAAACGAATTTACCGTACATCGGGTGTTTTACTCTTGTAGTCTCGCTAACAACAATAGTTTTTTCCATTTTATTACTGGAAACCACTCCGATTCTTTCTTTTCTTAAATTTCTATCCATTGTAAAATGAAATTATTGTTTGTTAGTTAACTCAGTGTTTAATCTTGCGATTGTCTTTCTCAAATCTCTGATTTGGATTGGATTTTCAAGTGGACTGATTTTGTGAGCTAATTTCATTTTCGTGAATTCAGCTTTAGCTTCAGCCAATTTAGCTTGAACATCTTCAAGGCTTAGATTTTTAATTTCAGCTTGTTTCATTATATTCAGAGATTAAAGAGGTTTAACAAAATCGTTCGCAACTATAAATTTGGTAACTACCGGTAATTTTTGTGCAGCAAGTCTTAAAGCTTCCTTAGCGATATCGTAAGGTACACCTCCGATTTCGAACATAATTTTACCTGGTTTTACTACAGCTACCCAATATTCCACAGCACCTTTACCTTTACCCATACGTACTTCCGCTGGTTTTTTGGTAATTGGCTTATCCGGGAAGATTTTGATCCATAGTTGACCTTCTCTCTTCATATATCTTGTCGCAGCGATACGAGCCGCTTCAATTTGTCTTGCCGTGATCCAAGCTCCTTCTGTAGCTTTGATTCCGAAAGTACCATAAGCAAGTTGATTACCTCTTTGAGCAATCCCCTTCATTTTCATCTTATGAACTCTACGGAATTTGGTTCTTTTTGGTTGTAACATAAATTTCTAAATTTTAGATTTTAGATTTTAGATTTTAGATTTTTCTATTTTAAAAAAGTAACGGTAATTTAAAATTCAAAATTTCTATCTAAAATTTTAGTTATTGTTGTTATTATTTCTTCTTGGTTTTCTATCACCACCTCTGTCATTTCTCTCGCCTCTACCTCCAGCTGGTGCTTTTTTCTGTTGTCCTACTAATGGAGAAAGTTCTCTTTTACCGTAAACTTCACCTTTCATAATCCAAACTTTTACCCCTAGCTTTCCGTATTGAGTAAGAGCTTCACCGATATGGTAATCGATATCTGCTCTGAAAGTAGACAATGGAATTCTTCCGTCTTTGAAAGACTCAGATCTTGCCATTTCAGCTCCGTTCAATCTACCAGAGATTTGAACTTTGATACCTTCAGCACCCATTCTCATTGTAGAAGCGATTGCCATCTTCACAGCTCTTCTGTAAGAGATTCTGTTTTCGATTTGCTTTGCAATGCTGTCTGCAACTAATACTGCATCAAGCTCAGGTCTTTTGATTTCGAAGATGTTGATCTGAATATCCTTTTTAGTCAATTTCTTCAACTCTTCTTTTAATTTATCAACTTCCTGACCACCTTTACCGATGATTAATCCCGGTCTAGCAGTAGTAATTGTAACTGTCACTAATTTTAGTGTTCTTTCAATA
This sequence comes from Chryseobacterium sp. CBo1, assembly GCF_001693475.1. NCBI lineage: Bacteria > Pseudomonadati > Bacteroidota > Flavobacteriia > Flavobacteriales > Weeksellaceae > Chryseobacterium > Chryseobacterium sp. CBo1. The sequence continues at coordinate 87,458 of NZ_MAUH01000010.1, read as the reverse complement.
TAGATTTTTGAAATTCCACCTTTAGATAATCTTGCTTCAAGGTATCTTCTGATTTTGTAGTCTTCCGCGATTCTGTCTCCATAATCGTTTCCGCCAAACCAGTTAGAATCCCATCCTCTGATGATACCTAATCTGTTACCAATTGGATTTGTCTTCTGTCCCATACCTTGATTATTTTTCTTTTGTACCTAAGATTAGTGTAATGTGGTTTGATCTTTTTCTGATTCTGTACCCTCTACCTTGTGGAGCTGGTCTTAGTCTCTTCAATTGTCTTGCACTGTCTACAAAAATTTCTTTTACGATAAGGTTTGCTTCTTCAATATCAGCACCTTCGTTTTTAGTTTGCCAGTTTGCCATTGCAGAAAGTAAAACTTTCTCCAATTTGTTTGACGCATCTTTTTTAGAATATTTTAGAATGCTTAAAGCTTTTTCTACTTCTACTCCTCTGATGATATCAGCTACTAATCTCATTTTTCTTGGAGAAGACGGGCAATCATTGTGTAACGCTTTCGCTACATCCTGATTTGTTAATTTACGTGCTAATGCACTTTCTCTTTTTCTTGATCCCATGATTATCTGCTTCCTTTGTTTTTGTTACCACCATGACCTCTGAAAGATCTTGTTGGAGAAAATTCGCCTAACTTGTGACCAACCATGTTTTCTGTAACGTAAACCGGGATAAAAGATTTCCCGTTGTGTACAGCGATAGTTTGTCCTACGAAGTCCGGAGAAATCATTGATGCTCTAGACCAAGTTTTGATAACAGTTTTCTTATTAGCCTCTATATTTGCCTGAACCTTCTTATCTAAAGTATGATGAATGAACGGTCCTTTCTTAAGTGATCTTGCCATAATTATTTTCTTTTAGATACGATGTAACGGTTAGACACTTTGTTTTTCTTTCTAGTTTTGTAACCTTTAGACGGCATACCGTTTCTAGATCTTGGGTGACCTCCAGAAGAACGTCCTTCACCACCTCCCATTGGGTGATCTACAGGGTTCATTACTACCGCTCTTGTTCTTGGTCTTCTACCTAACCATCTGCTTCTACCAGCCTTACCTGATACAGTTAATTGGTGATCAGAGTTAGAAACTGAACCGATCATTGCCATACATTCAGTAAGGATCATTCTAGATTCTCCTGAAGGCAATTTGATGATAGCATATTTCCCGTCTCTTGAAGTAAGTTGAGCTGAAGAACCAGCACTTCTTGCTAAAATTGCACCTTGACCAGGCTTCATTTCAACACAAGAAATTACAGTACCCAATGGAATGTTTTTCAATTTCATTGCGTTCCCTACATTTGGCTCTACGCTTTCTCCTGAAACTACTTTCTGATCTACTTTGATACCGTTTGGAGCGATGATATATCTCTTCTCTCCGTCTGCGTACTCTAATAAAGCGATAAATGCAGTTCTGTTTGGATCGTATTCTACAGATTTTACAGTTGCTTCAACGTTTGCTTTGTTTCTTTTGAAGTCAATAATTCTGTATTTCTTTTTGTGTCCACCGCCGGTGTAACGCATGGTCATTTTACCAGTTTGGTTACGTCCACCTGACTTTTTAATACCAACGGTTAGAGATTTCTCTGGTTTGTTGGTAGTAATTTCCTCAAAATTGTTTACAATTCTGAATCTCTGTCCCGGGGTGATAGGTTTTAATTTTCTAACAGACATTACTATTATTTATAATTAATAATTAATTTACAGCAAAAATATCGATAACCTCACCTTCAACAAGCTTGATTACCGCTTTTTTCAATTTGTTTGTCTTTCCTACTTGAAGACCTTTTTTAGTGTATTTCGAAGAAACCTTCGGAGCATAAATCATTGTGTTAACGTCTGCTACTTTTACACCATAAGCTGCTTCAACAGCTTTTTTAATCTGGATTTTATTCGCCTTAGTATCTACCAAGAAAGAATAAGAACCTCTTAAATCTGTAAGGTAATTAGCCTTTTCTGAGATAACTGGTTTAATGATAATAGACATGATTTATTTCTTTAAATTTTCCTGGAATTTTTCTACTGCACCTTCGAAGAACACAACTTCACCTGCATTTACAATATCGTAAGAACTTACTTCGTTGAAGTTCATTACTTTAGTTTTAGGTAAGTTTCTTGAAGATAAATACACATTCTTGTTAGCTTCAGGAAGAATAAACAAAGATTTTTTACCGTTCAATGCCAAAGCATCCAATAATGTAATGAAATCTTTAGTTTTAGGAGCGTTTAAGCTCATATCTTCTAAAACTCTGATGCTGTTATCTCTCATTTTCTGAGAAAGAACAGATTTTTTAGCTAATCTCTTAAGAGCTTTGTTCAATTTGAATCTGTAGTCTCTTGGCTTAGGTCCGAATACCCTACCTCCACCTCTGAAAGTTGGAGATTTAATATCACCATATCTAGCAGATCCAGATCCTTTTTGCTTCTTAAGTTTTTTAGTAGAAGCAGTAATTTCGCTTCTTTCTTTTGATTTATGAGTTCCTTGTCTCTGTGCTGCAAGGTACTGCTTCACTTCTAAGTAAACCGCGTGCTGATTTGGCTCAATTCCGAATACTGTTTCGTCTAGAGTTACTTTTCTTCCGGTCTCTTTTCCTGATGTATTTAATACTACTAGTTCCATTTTCTGATAATTACATAAGAATTTTTAGCTCCCGGAACAGCACCTTTTACTACTAAAAGATTTTGTTCTTGATCCACTTTTAATACTTGAAGGTTTTGTACAGTTACCTGCTTACCTCCCATTCTTCCAGCCATTCTCATCCCTTTGAATACTCTTGAAGGGTCAGATCCAGCACCGATAGAACCTGGAGCTCTAAGTCTGTTGTGCTGACCATGAGTTGCCTGCATTACACCTCCAAATCCGTGTCTTTTAACAACACCCTGGAAGCCTTTACCTTTTGAAGTTCCTGTTACGTCAACATATTCCCCTTCAGAGAACAAATCAACTTTTACTTCTTCTCCTACTTTTACTTCGTCTACGAATTCTCTGTAGAATTCTACCAACTTAGCTTTAGGAGCTGAACCAGCCTTTTTGAAATGACCAGCTAACGCTTTACCAACGTTCTTCTCACTCTTGTCATCGAAACCTAATTGAACTGACTTATAACCGTCTTTTTCAATGGTTCTGACCTGTAAAACCGAGCACGGACCAGCTTGAATAACTGTACAAGGAATATTCTTTCCTTCTTCGTTAAACAAAGATGTCATACCGATTTTTTTACCAATAATACCTGACATTATTTATATAATATGTTATAAAATTTTCTTGGGTTCACTGTCATTTTTCGGGCACTCAAGTAATTACTAAGTTTGAATTTAGGCATACTCCTCCCCTAAAATGAGTGTGCAAATTTATGAATAAAATTTAATTTGACAAATATTTCATGTAAAATATTTTGATTTTTAATCATTTAGCAGATTTGCATCATTTTTGAAATGAAATTCTTCTGAATAATTTTTTAATTTTGAGAAAAAAGATCTATGAAAGCTATTTTCACCATCATCATGTTCTGCTTCAGTGCAGCATTATTTTCACAGACCCAAATTCCTTTTACAGGAAAGAGAGATTTTAATATCGAAGACGGAGCAAGTGGTTCCGGAACACCGGCTTATTATCTTGATGTAAAGAAAAACGGAAACGTGCATTTCGGTTTTCTGCAGATTAATCAGGCAGACGGAAAAGAAACAAAAGAAGAAATTAATGCCGGGAAATACAATCCAAACGTAATGAAGGTACATTTCAAAACCTATAACGAAACCTTCTACGTTAAATTTAACAAAGAAAAAATCTATCTTACCGACGAAAAAGGAAATATAAAAAAGTCTGATGATTGTTGTCCCGTTTCCGAAATGGCAGAAATCAATTGCTCATGTGAAAGTATTCTTTACAAATAATGAAAGCCATATCTTACCTTTTAGTTTTTCTATTTATTATTTCGTGCACCAAACAAGAAAAACATCCCTACACATTTTATTACTGGAAGACGAATCTCAAATTTAACAATATAGAGAAAGATGTTCTAACCAAAGCCAATGTTCCTTTTTTGTACACAAGATTTTTTGATGTTGATAAAGTAGACGGAAAATTTGAACCCATTGCCGTCATTACCAAAGACAAAAGTTTTAACACAGAAAAAGAAATTGTTCCGACCGTTTTCATAACCAACCGAAGTTTTATTAATATACAGAAAGAAGAAATATCGTTTCTGGCAAAAAAAGTAAATGATTTAATCAAAAAGAAAATTGCAGATTATCATCTTAAAGTTAATCAGGAAATACAAATTGATTGCGACTGGACGGCAGGAACAAGAGACGACTATTTTGAATTTTTAAAACAGTTGAAAAAAAATTCTGGAAAAAAAATCACCTGCACTTTGCGACTTCATCAGGTAAAGGACAAAAACCTCACAGGAATTCCGCCCGTTGAAAAAGTATATCTGATGTGCTACTCCACTTCTTCGCCTTTGGAAAATTCAGATAAAAATTCAATTTTAGACTTGAATATTCTGAAATCTTATTTATCAAAACTGGAAGACTATCCGATTAAAAAGATTGAAGTTGCACTTCCGATTTATTCATGGGGAATTGTGACTAATCATTTAGGAAAACATAAACTAATCAATGCACTTTCTACAAAAGACTTAAATAGTCGTGATTTCAAAAAGATTTCCGACAATGAGGTTGAAATTTTGAAAGACGGATTTTATTTTGGGAATTTCCTCAATAAAGGTTTCAAAATTAAAGTTGAAGAAATATCTAAGAAACAGCTTGAAAATGCCATTCAGTTTTTAGATAAAAAAATCGACACTTATAACATTATATATTATCAATTAGATAGTAAATTTGTGGAAGGACGGATTTTCTGATGGAAGTTGGAAGACAGATGCTGGAAGTTCCAGATTCGAATAAAAAACCTGTGCAAATTCTGTGAAACCTGTGGGAATTAAAATTTAAAAACAAAACACCTAAATCAATATGAAAAAGTATATCATTTCACTTGCTGTCGCTTCGTTTTTCTTTACGAAAACTGAAGCTTGCGCCTGGTCCGATCCCGACCATGATTATTTCAATCTTTTCACGCAAAGCATCATCAAAGACAAGTCTTATCTTCCTTTTTTACATAATTACTCATCAAGATTTTATACCGATTTTAAGTCTTCACAAATTCCTGATGAAAATATTGAATCATGGAGAAAATTTTTTGGCAATCAGATGAGCTATGCTGAAACCGATTATCTTGTGAACAAAATCAGCCTGAATGATCTGAATGCTTTAAAAAAAGGAAACCCTAATAATCAACTTTTAAAAAAATTAGGAACTGGCTTTTATGCTAAATACAGAGAAGCGGTAGATTATTTAATTGAAGCTAAATATCTCGAGCCTTACATGAGAATTAATTTTGTGGAAGGTGCAGATTCTTTTTATTATCGGGAAAATGAAAATGATAAAAATGCGACGCAATTAGATTACAATAAAACCATTTCCGCATTAACTTCGTTATACAATGCAGCGAAAAATCCTGAAATCAAGCAACGTTACGGTTATCAGTTGGTGAGATTTAATCATTATACCAGAAATTATGATGCGGCAGTTCAGGCTTTCAAAACCTATGTTCAGTCGATCAAATTAAAGGGTGCACCTTATTATATGGCGCTTGACCAGTTAGCCGGAGCTCAGAGAGGACTTCAATTGGGAAATGAGGCCAACTGGAATTTCTTTCAGGTTTTTATGAACTCAAAAAGCCGTAAAGAATCTTCTTTTGTTTCGATGAAACTTTCGGATTCTGCTTCTTTCAACAACATTATGAAAAGAGCAGGAACGAATGATGAGAAAAATATGGCATATTTTCTTTTGGGGTATGAAGATTTTACCAATCCGATTCCGATGATGGAAAAAATGTTTGAAGTCGACCCGAATTCTGAAATTCTGAAAGTGATGGCTGCAAGAAGCATTAATGAGCTGGAAAGAAATTATCTTCCGACTTATTATTATGCTTCAAAAGATTCTAACAAGACTTCGGATAAAAAAGACAACAATTCTACCGCTCAGAAAACTGAAGTCAAGAAAAAAGAACTGAGTTTCTGGCAGAAAATCGTTCTCTTCTTTAAAAATCTTTTTGGTGGAAAAAAATCTGACAAGGCGAACAGTAAAGCCTATCAAAGTAATGACGAGCTGTTTGAAAATCCGGACAGAATTCCGACGTTTGTTAAAAACAATTCTTATTACTGGTCTGAAGATCAAAATCAGAAAGATTTTATCGATGACCTCGAAAAATTCACAGCTAAAACTAAAGAGAAGTCTAAAGATGAATATTGGCAGATTGCCGATGCCTATTTAAAGTTCCTTAAAAAAGATTATGAAGAAAGCAGTGATATTTTAGCAGACATCAAAACCAACAATCCGGAATATCTTGAAGAAATCAAGCGCATGAAGGTTCTGAATGACATTGTTTCCCAACCTAAGATCGACGCAGAGTATGAAGATCATCTGATGAAAGATTATGCTGAATATTTTATTGAAAAAGAACCTGTAAAAAAAGACAGCACGGAAATTACCGAATACGATTATTATGGTGAAGCTCCATCGACTGCCGAATTTCTGAAAGATGTTTTGGCAAACCGTTATTTTCTGCAGGGTGAAGACGGAAAATCTTTCCTGATGAATAATAAACTTTCCGACTTACAATACAATCCGAATTCAAGCTTGGTAAAAAGTGTTGAAGAGTTTTACAGAAAACCAGATAAGACCCAGTTTGAGCAGCAAATTATTGCTAAAAATCTTGATAATGTAGGAAATATTGATGCATTCTTTGCCGACATTTATGGTGACCGAGCGATGAGAATGGCAGATTTTAATAAAGCTAAAGCTTATTATCAAAAGGCATTAAAATTTTCAGGAATTCCTAGAGAGAACTATGAAAGATACAATCCTGAAACCGGAAATTACGAAAAGCTGGTTTATGACGGAAGTAATTATGATGGCTACAACAATATCCCGAATCTTGTTTTTGGTCATAATGTTTGGGAGAGTTTCCAAAGTCCTGATGAACAAAGTATGAAAGCTGATGATTATTCTGCCTTCCCTTTTATCAAACCCAAAATGAATAAACTTGAATTAGCCGATGCTTTGATTCAGCTTAAAAAAATTGGAACCGGAAAAGATGCAAAAGCCGCTAAAGCAAATCAGCTTATCGGAAATGTAATGTACAACACCTCAATTCTCGGATATTACAGACAGCTTTTTGTAATGGATGTCGATAACAGCAATGGAGGTAAATATGATTTTTGGGCAACGGAAAGACAAAATCCGTATCAGTATTATTATAAAAATTTCACCTACACGACTTTTATTGAGCCGGATAATTTTGATTTGGCCATCAATTATTATAAAAAAGCATTTGACCTGGCTGCCGACAGAGAACAGAAAGCGAGAATACTTTTCCAGATGGCAAGTGCGGAACAGGGAAAATATTATCAGTATGAAGCCAAGCATCAAGCCAATATCGATTATGCCGATCCGAAATGGTCTGAGAAAAACGACGCTCACGAAAAACAAATGGGCGACCTGAAAAATCAGAAATACCGAACGTATTTTACTCAGCTAAAATCCCAATTTTCAAACACCGAAACGGCGAGGGAACTTTTGGGAAGCTGTACTTATTTCGACTATTTTATGAAGAAATAGTTTTTAAATAAAAAAAGGAATCATTACGATTCCTTTTTTTGTTCCTGTTTCAGAAGCCATTCCTCATGTTTCTTTTTGAAAAAGTCATGCTTATAATCCTGGTTTCTTTTCGCGGCATCAATGGAATGTGAAGCGTGAATATCTTCATCATCTTCTGCAAAATCTGCCAGTTTTTCGTAATAACAATGTAACTGATCGAGCTCTTTTTCTGTAAGATCTTCTATATCTACGATACGGTTGCTTGCTTTTTCGTTGGCTGCAATCAGTTCATTGAGTTTAATCTGAATGGCCTTAGAATCTTTATTCTGGGATTTCTGTATCAGGAAAACCATGAGAAAAGTAATGATCGTCGTTCCTGTATTGATAACCAGTTGCCAGGTTTCGGAATAATTAAAGACAGGACCGGTAAGGGCCCAAATCACTACAATAGCAGTTGCACTGATGAATGCATAAGAGCTTCCTGTAAATTTGGTTGCCCAATTGGCAAATCTTTCGAAAATGCTTTTGTCTGAATTTGACATTAGTAAAACTTTATCGTAAAGAAACAAAAACTCCGCCGAATTCAGCAGAGTTAATTTCTATTTTTCAGGATATCTGATGGCTTTATCTATTTCGATAGGATTATTGGTTTTACGGATGTTGTCCTGCACTTTTTCCGACAATTCTTTCATCTGATCAGGACTTTTTACTTCAATCCCCATCACCATAAAACGGGCAGTAGGATCTGTATTGTTTTTAATATGTTCTTTAAATTCATGCAACGGATCATTGTAATGATCGAGCATCATTTTTTTTAGCTTGCTCTCCGGGATTTTGACCGGTTTCTGACCTCCAAAATTTTCTAAAATACCTAGAGTTTCGTATGTTTTATTTAGTTTATAACTTTTAACCAGTGAAAATTTAAAATTATTTTTATCATCATAAATTTCGAAAATCATCCCCGGTAAACCACGGAATTTATAAGGTCCTTCATTCAGGGCAATATCTTTAGTAAACCATGCAGTCCAGTTTCTGCCACCAAATTTGGAGGTTGCTTTTTGTAAAGAATAAATTCCGGAAGTTTTGGTTTCGTTTTGGAGATTCCAATTGATCTTATCTTCAGTCTCTACAGAAAACATATTCTGCAAAACGATATAATTTACATTAATATCAGAATTTCTCTTTCTTGTGACTGCAGGTGTATCATCCCAGATCATATGGTTTTGCCCTTTGGTTTTGTTTGTTGAATCTGTAAGCACAAAATCGTAATTATAAAATTTTACATCTTCCGGGTTTACATCCAAAACCATACTTGTTTTTCGGGAATCGGTATTGGTGGAATCCATCTTGTAATGATATTCATAGATGAACCGATGTGTTTGTCCGGATAATGTGATGCTTATCAACAGTAAAAGTATTAATATATTTTTCATGTCAGTTATTTTCAGCAAAGATATAAATTAAATAGAACCTTGCAATACATAATACTATTTATTTGAAAAATAAAGAATCCCTTTTCTGTCGAAAAGGGAAAAATAAAGTCACGCTATGATAAAATTGTGTTTACTCAACTTATCCTAAATTTATTTGAAGAATTGAAGTTGGGAAAAAAATTAAGTCAACAAAATTTATGGTTTCCAAAAACTCCAAACTGTTCCGTTAAAAACGGCCAGCTGCTTATTGGCAGTATCATAAATAATCATTCCTGCAGCAGGATTTTTAACATTCAGGTGTGGAAGTGTAGTTTTAGGCAAAATCATAGCTTTATCAGCATCTGTAAGCACCAGAATTCCGGGAGTAGCATCTATTGCTGCATTCGTACCGATGGCAACTTTTGCATTGGTCAGTTCTGTTTTAGAATCTTGCAAAATTGTATTTGCCGTTCCGTTTGTATCTACGCTCAGGTCAAACCAAGAACCATTTGTTCTATACTTCACTTTATGATCGGTAACGTCATATATGATAGTTCCGTCTACTGCGCCGGTAACTCCCGCTGCTGTTGTAACCCAAGGTAAAACCATACCTTTATTATCCGTTTCAAATTCTAAAGAGACAGAAGTATTAGTAACACTGCCTTTACCAATAGCCACTTGCGAAAAACTACAGGCATATATTGTTGATAATATGAATATGAATATTTTTTTCATTGTCTTAGATTTAAATAAAATTTTTAATTCAATAATTTCACTATTGAGGACAAGCCTGAGTAGTCATACAATACCAAGCGAAAGAAGTTCCTCCATCTTTAGAAGTATAAACTTTCAAACATTTGTTTGTGATGTCATATACCATCATTCCTTCAACAAAATTGGCTGCAGAAATTCCTGTGGGTACATCCGGAGTAGCCGGGTTATTGTCTGCGTTCGCAAAAACTACTCTATTTACAACAAAACCTTTTGTTTTTGCTTCTAAAACTGTCCATGCGCTTTGTCTTACCATTGGCCAGTTATCACTTTCTGCGCCTGCTCTTCCTAAAGCGGTAATACCGTGTTTGGCAGGATATGTATTTCCATCTGTAACAGCGGGCTTATAACAGAAACATGAATTAACAGCTGCATTTGAGGAATCACCTACCGTTTGACCACCACCTATAATAGTGGGAACTCCATTGGCATTTACTGTATTACCTAAATTTTGATTACTCGCAGAAGATCCGGTTCCTACAGACACCGTTCCCGTTGCACTCACAAGTTGTGATGATGTAATAGCGGCTCCTCCTTCTATGGCATCTAAACAACCGTCATTATCACTGTCTAGGTCTAAATAATCATCAGCCCCATCTCCATCTGTATCTTTTTCACAAGTTAGAATACTTACATCCCTTACCAAAACATCATCGCCAGATACTCCCGTTCCTGAAACTGTTGAAAGGAATTCAATTACTGTACTGGTTGTAGTGGGTGTAAATACGAAGCTTTTAGTAACAAAAACCAAATTACCTCCCGCTTCCGCTGTTATCGATGCAGCTGTTTGACTGTAATAATTAATTCCACCAATAGAAAAATTTAATGTATTTTCTTTGGGCTCAGTTGAAACTGCCATTACACGAAAAGTAAGGGTGTAGGTTTTATTGATTTCCAAACCTGTAACCGTCTGCGTCAGTAAAGAGGTGCCGGAAGTATCATTACTAGATTCTGCCGCAAAACCGGAACTTTTTACCCAACCATTTACAGTCCCGCTTCTTGTCCAGCCTGTCCAGTCTGCTACCGTAGCGGTTCCAAAATTACCATTGACAACTTTTTCTACGCTGTTGCATTCATTGGTATCTAAAATACCATCATTATCATCGTCTAAATCACAAAAATTCAAAACACCGTCAGCGTCACTATCCAAAACACCACACATGCCAATGGGTTGTCCACAAAGTGTGCTGTTTAATATTACATTTACATATCTTGTTACACAGGCACTCCAAGTTATCTTGCATGTATATGTTCCGTTATTAGATGCCGAATAATTAGCAAATGTATAAGTGCGCGTATTTGAAATGACATTCCCTAATGAATCTGTCCATTCATAAGCTGCTCCAGCGTAATGAGGCATCGATAAAGTATATGGAGAACCTACACAAGGCTGGCTTGTATTATTTGCGGCCAAAGTACCCATTGTTTTTACTTGAACAGATGACGCTGCATTAGTACCACAAGAATCTAATAAATTGACCTCATAAATAGTATTTGCAATTAAGTTATTGATCTGTATGCTTGAACTTGAGGTGTTAATTGTGGTATACGCTGAACCGGAACCCTGAACTCTATATGTTACTGTATATGGAGCTACGCCAATTAAGTCAATGTAAGCTGATCCTGTGGAAAGTGGATTACCGGATGCATCTTCACAAATAACACCGACTGCAGAAGTAATTGAGGCTCCAGATGATTGACTACTGATAACGACCGTACTACCAGGAATAAAGTAATATTTTGATGGCATATCACAAGGGCGTATAGCTAATCTTGTTGTATAAGTTCCTGGTGCGATATTATTAAAATTACCAATAGCATCTGAGGCTACAACAACTCCTGAACTATTTAATAATTCAACAATCGACGGATACGCCCCGTCATAAACACGCACAGAACTAATATTCCCTCCGCTATTACATGTAGAAACCGCTGTAGACATGAGACTTTGATCTAAAACATCTGTATTATTTTCTATTGTAAAAGTTCCTGTATGAGATGTACCACAACTAGTGTACGAAACCGTATAAGTTCCTATTGCTAAATTAGTCCACCCCCAGTATTGATTGTCCACACGTATCGCTTGTACTCCGACATTGGATGGCCCGGAAGTAATAGTTACAACAGCATTATCTGCATCTGGAAAATAACCTGAAATAGCAATGACTCCTTGTGTTGTTCCCGTTTGAGTAAGCGCCATTGCACCACCTTCACATTTCCATTTTGTTTTTTGATATAATGTTAAAACCGGCTGTCCTGCAGCTGCGGGATTATTTACTATTTTCGTTACAGATCCTGAAGGGGAACAAGAGTTATAAACAATAATCGTATAAGTGTCAAGAGGAAGCCCTGACAAAGTCCATGTGGCTCCATTGAAGTTTGAAGTTGTATGTACAGTAACACCAGATGAATTTTTCACCTCAATTAGAAGAGGGAAATTCCAATAATATTGTTCAGAAAAATCAATAGATAAGGTTTCAGTTTCACTAATTCCACAGCCACTAGTGGTAGCTGTCGGTATAAAATTTAAAAATTCCGGATTTCCACCCGTTAGATTGGAAAGATTGTGTGTGTAACTTACCGATGCTCCACATGCATTAGTTGCAGTCACATAATAGATATGGGATGTATTTTCAGTATACGTAAAAGGATTACCTGCAGTATAGACACCATCAAAAAGTACCGCACCAGAAGCATTTCCGGATTGTATTTTCAATTTGATGCCTGTTGGCATTAAATCTGATTCACTTAAACTACCCCCAGTTGAATGGTTATAAGCATACCAAATAGAACCTTGCACCTGATTGGAACCGCATATTTTTTTTGATCTCCAATAAAATCTAACAGGATCTTGGTTGGGGGAAATAGTTCTCGAAAAAGTACTGAAACCTCCACAAGAATCTTTGATACGGATTTGATATGTACCAAATGAAGATACATTTTTAGAGGGACTGGCAGAATATGAACTTAATGTATCATCATACCCTGAATTATTATTTAAAATGATCGAATATTGATAAGGAGCAGTTCCTCCAGTAACGCCATTCACCGTTATCGTTCCTCCTGGAGTAAAATTAGTGCAAACATTCGAAACTGAAATGTTTGCATTACTTATGGGTACATAATTATCTGTAACCGTAATATTAGTATTATTAGAATATACAATACTATTATCAATTGTACATACGATTTTTACCTGATAGTCTATACCAGGCTGTAAATTTGTAAATGTATGTGGGCTTGTAGGAGCAATTACTGATTGTAATATTGTTCCTCCTTTCAATAACTGAATAGTTGTATTTGCCACATTGCTAAAAGCAGCTGTGATTTTGCCATTTCCCGCGCAGGTATTTGCTGTTGTAGAAATAGTTGCCGTGACACTGCCTGTGGAGGCACATTGCCCACTAATTTGTATGCTAAAAACCATCAATAAAGGGATTAGCAGAAGAAAAAAGTTTTTTTTCATTGCGTTTAAAATTTGATTAGTTGTCTTTTTATTTTTTTATAATCTGTTGTATAATTTGTTTTCCTTCTTTCAATAAAATTTTAACCAGATAATTTCCACTAGTAAATTCACTGACATCAATTGTTTTATCATAAGATGCTTTTAGGAACTTACCATCTGTACTGTATATCTGAACATTGCAGATTATTTTATCTGTCATAATGTTTAAAACATCTCTTACCGGGTTCGGACAAATAATAACTTCATCTGTTACTAAATGATCAGAAACACCCAAAATAAATACTGTTGATGTTGTAATTTTCACATCATCTATCAACAAAGCAGAAGCTTCCTGCGTAATACATCGAATACCTACTCTAATCGTTTGGTCTGAGTAGGCATCCAAATTATAGATGAAATTCCTCCAATTATTATCGATGTTGAGGTTTTGGGTAACCTGTTGAAAGGGAGGAGTATTTATAATTGTAAAATCATTAGAAGTAACGGGATTTCCTGTACCTAAGTAAACACCTATCTGAAATTTCTCATCCCCATAAGAACTAGAAAGACTTTTGAGATATAGTGAAATTTGATTATTCGAAGATCCTAAAGTAACTGGAGGAGTTATAAGCCAATCGTCGTTTCCCTGAAAAGACTGTACCATCTTCCCAGCCCAGCAAGCAGCATATTTCTGCCCACTTCTTGGATTAAAATTTCGTATATCTCCTGTAGCACCCGTAAAATCATTTGTTGCGTTAGATTGTGAAAAATTAAAAATCTGGTATGACATTTTTGCACCAGCATTTGGCCAGGTTGCTACCCAATTTAATGGTGGAGAAGGATTACCACCAATTGTTGTAGTTGTATTGAGTTGATCTAAATCAAGATTCGTCCATTGTCCAAAATTGGTAATGGTAAAATCTGGGTAGCTTTCAAAATCCTCATTTAGTAGTACAGTCTGTGCATGATTATAGCTAAATAATACAAGTAAAACGAATAGAGATAATTTCATATTTCCTTAACTTCTTTTAATAACGCCTCCCTTTCTTTGTTAAGAAGAACTGTTTATTCTCAAGATCTCATTGTTCATTCATGAATATTCTAAAGAATTAAAATAAATTCTCAGCAAATAACCCAATACCAACTTGAAAAATAAAAGATAAAACAATCTTAAAATGATTGCTTTATAGTGTAATCATAATTGTATGATATGGCGACAAAGATATTCCGGTCTATCTTTTAAAAAAGAAAGAATGCTTATGATTATCACTTCAAATATGCCCAAAATACACGCAAACAGTACTTCAGGTACACTTCAAAAAGACATTTTCAGGAGTTTTTTTAAGAAAAAAAGGATTTTGAAATGATAGACTATTAAAAATCAGAAAACCAACTGTTAATATTTTTAATATCTTCGGGAAGATTAAGCTTTTTGCGAAGTCGGTATTTTTTGCTTTCAACAGTCCTTATAGAAATATCTTTTGCCTGAGCAATTTCTTTGGTATTGAAATCAAGCTTAATCAAAGCACAATACTCAAGGTCTGACATTGAAAGATTAGGACTGATCGACAGAAGTTTTTTATTGAAATAAGGGAATACTTCTAAAAATTTCAAATAGAAAGACTCATCGTTATTACGAGCTAGGTCTATTAAGTATTTAATTTGTTCAGCATCAATATTTTTTAGAGGATGTTTATCAGTATCTTCTATACTATCTGCATTGTTGTCGCCAATAATATTCTTTTGCTTACTTTCAAAAGTATTGACTGTTTTTTTATTTTTTAATTTAAACCTAAGATATAATCCTAATGCAATACTTATTACTATCATAAGCCCTGCTAAAATATACAGTTCCAGCTGAGATTCTTTTTTTTCTTCTTTATTATTTTCAATACTTACTTTTTCAACATTTGATTTTTTTTCTAGTTCGATTTTCTCATTGAGTTTTCTGCTTAGATTCAAATAATAAGTTGATTTCTCAAAATTTTTCAAATCTTTATATGGAGAGGCTATAGCCGGATATAAGAAAACCAATTCCGTATAATACTCAGATTTTTCTGCAAGCACAATCGCTTTTTGAAAATAGTCTATAGACTTTTCTAAATGGTTTTTTTTATATTCCACTTCACCTAGGAATCTGTAAACAGGCACAATGTATCTTGTATCTTTTTCATTAAGCAAAAGTTTTTCAGCTTCTGCAAAATATTTTGTTGCATCATCATACCTGCCTGCGTACAATAAGCTTGCACCATTCACTCGGGCATATTGTGCTACCAATCTGTTTCTTTTGGGATTATTAGTACTAATCATTTTAGCTTCTACATATGCCCTATCAACGTAATAATATAATGAATCTAAATTATTTTTGTTCTCAGCCGAAAGCTCTTCAAATACACTTCCTATATCATTAAAAATTGAAGCCCTCATAATATACATTTTATCCTTATCCGATATTTTAGTACTTAGAGAAAGTGCAAGATTCAATTTTTCTCTGGCTTCTTTATAAAATCCTAAATGGATTAAATATTTCGCTTTATAGTCTATTAAAGAAACTAGTTTCTGTGTATTATTTAGCTTTTCTGCAAGTTGTATAGCTTCAGGAATCTTACTATCAGCATCTTTCAACTGATTGGTATTGAAGTCAGTTTCAATTATTTTTTTAAGAGCGATTAACTGACCTCGCTCGTAATTATTTTTTTTAGAATTGATGTATACATCATTCGACAGTTGTAAGATTTTTTTATGCCCTAAATTAACAAACGCATCATTATCCTCAAGTATCTTACAAAGGCTGTCAATTTTTTTTATTGTTAATTTTTGGGAAAAACAATTAGTTGTTATACAAACTAAAAGAAATATAATGAAAAAATTTTGATACTTAAAAATCATTGTAAATGTGTTTTATAGACTTATATGAGTAGATATATTCAATTTTCGAAAACCGTTATTTTCGATAAGCATCCTACTCAAATATAAGGAATAATTCTTCAGAAAACACAAAAAAAGCATTTATTAATAACTGATTACAAAGAACTTACACATTATACTGACTATATATAAAATTCTTAATAATTATCCTGAATAATAATTTACATAGAATATTTTTTAAACAAAAAAATCCCTCTTCTTTCGAAAAGGGATTTATATTAAGATGATAAGCCCAAAGGCTCAATTATCACACTTTAATTTCTACGTCAACTCCTGAAGGAAGTTCTAATTTCATTAGAGCATCTACAGTTTTAGAAGAAGAAGAGTAGATATCCATCAATCTCTTGTGAGCTGATAATTGGAACTGCTCTCTAGCTTTCTTGTTTACGTGCGGAGATCTCAACACTGTGAAGATTCTCTTGTTCGTTGGCAATGGAATAGGACCGTTTACAACAGCACCAGTAGCCTTTACCGTTTTTACGATTTTCTCAGCAGACTTGTCTACCAAGTTGTAATCGTAAGATTTAAGTTTTATTCTGATTCTTTGTGACATTTCTTGTACTTTAAAAAATTAACCTTTTGCTTTTGCGATGATATCGTCAGCAACGTTTTGAGGAGTAGCTTGGTATTTCTCTAATTCCATAGAAGAAGTAGCTCTTCCTGATGAAAGTGTTCTTAGAGTTGTAACATATCCAAACATTTCAGAAAGTGGAACTGAACCTTTGATTACAACAGCACCGTTCTTTTCTTCCTGACCACTGATCGTACCTCTTCTCTTGTTAAGGTCACCAATGATGTTACCCATATATTCTTCCGGAGTTACAACCTCCAATTTCATAATAGGCTCCATAATTACTGGTTTAGCAGCACGTCCCGCTTCTTTGAATCCTAATTTTGCAGCCATTTCGAAAGAAAGAGCATCAGAATCCACCGCGTGGAAAGATCCATCTTTAAGAGTAACTTTAATACCTTCAACTTCGAAACCAGCCAATGGACCGTTTTTCATTGCAGCTTTAAAGCCTTTTTCAATTGCAGGAACAAATTCTCTAGGAACGTTACCACCTTTGATCTCATTGATGAATTCTAAACCAACTTTACCTTCGTCAGCAGGTCCTAGTTCAAATACAATATCAGCAAATTTACCTTTACCACCAGACTGCTTTTTGTAAACTTCTCTGTGGCTGGCAACTTTTGTTAAGTTTTCTTTGTACTCTACCTGAGGTTGTCCTTGGTTTACTTCAACCTTGAATTCTCTCTTCATACGGTCTACAATGATATCTAAGTGAAGCTCACCCATACCAGAGATGATCGTTTGTCCAGAAGCTTCGTCAGTTCTTACCGTAAACGTAGGATCTTCTTCAGCCAATTTAGCTAGAGCGTTACCCATTTTATCCTGGTCAGCTTTAGTTTTAGGCTCAACAGCGATACCAATTACCGGATCAGGGAAAACCATAGATTCAAGAACGATTGGGTTTTTCTCGTCACACATTGTATCACCAGTTTTGATAGACTTGAAACCTACCGCTGCACCAATATCTCCAGCTTCAATATATTCTACTGGATTTTGCTTGTTAGCGTGCATCTGATAGATTCTTGAGATTCTTTCTTTATCTCCTGAACGAGTGTTCAAGATATAAGAACCTGCATCTAGTCTTCCAGAGTAAGCTCTGAAGAATGCCAATCTTCCCACGAACGGGTCAGTAGCAATTTTAAATGCTAATGCAGCGAAAGGCTCATCTACAGATGGCTTTCTTGTGATTTCAGCATCAGTTCTTGGGTCAGTACCTTTGATATCATCTTTATCCAATGGAGAAGGCAAGTATTTACATACTGCATCCAACATAAACTGTACTCCTTTGTTCTTGAACGAAGAACCACAAGTCATTGGGATAATAGATAAATCGATAGTAGCAGCTCTCAATGCAGCATTGATTTCTTCTTCAGTAATTGAATCCGGATCTTCAAAGAATTTCTCCATCAAAGTTTCGTCATACTCAGAAACAGCTTCTACTAATTTCTCTCTGTATTCAAGAACTTCATCCTTCATATCTTCCGGAATTGGAACTACCTCGAAAGTAGCACCTTGTCCAGCTTCATCCCAGATGATCGCTCTGTTTTTAATTAAGTCAACTACACCTTTGAAATCTTCTTCAGCACCGATTGGTAAAACGATTGGAACTGCATTTGATCCTAACATATCTTTAACCTGGTTTACCACGTTAAGGAAGTCAGCACCTTGTCTGTCCATTTTGTTTACGAATCCCATTCTCGCAACTTTGTAGTTGTCAGCAAGTCTCCAGTTTGTTTCCGACTGAGGCTCTACCCCATCTACTGCAGAGAATAAGAATACCAATCCATCCAATACTCTCAAAGATCTGTTTACTTCTACTGTGAAGTCAACGTGTCCCGGTGTATCGATGATGTTGAAGTGGTAAGGTTTAGTTTCTGGTAAAGCTTTTCCTTGATCTGTTGGAAAGTTCCAAGAACAAGTAGTCGCAGCAGAAGTAATAGTAATACCTCTTTCTGCTTCCTGCTCCATCCAGTCCATTGTAGAAGCACCATCGTGAACCTCCCCAATTTTGTGGTTTACCCCTGTATAGAATAAAATTCTTTCTGTAGTGGTAGTTTTACCTGCATCAATGTGCGCAGCAATACCAATATTTCTTGTAAATTTAAGATCTCTACCCATTTCAGATTAGAATTTAAAGTGTGAGAAAGCTTTGTTAGCTTCCGCCATTTTGTGAGTATCAGATTTCTTTTTGAAAGCTGCACCTTCTTCTCTTGAAGCAGCTACAACTTCATTAGCCAATTTCAAAGCCATAGACTTATCATTTCTCTTTTTAGAGTAGCTAATTAACCATTTCATTGCCATAGAAATTTTTCTATCCGCTCTGATTGGCATAGGAATCTGGAAGTTAGCTCCACCTACTCTTCTAGAACGTACTTCTACGTGAGGCATAACGTTTGTTAATGCATCTTTCCAGATTTCAAGGGCTGTCTTTTCAGTTTCTCCTTTTTTAGTTTCTACGATATCTAATGCATCATAGAATATTTTGAATGCGATTGACTTCTTACCGTCAAGCATTAGGTTGTTTACGAATCTAGTTACCAATTGATCATTAAACTTTGGATCTGGTAACAACGGTCTTTTTTTCGCTTTTGTCTTTCTCATTGTTTCTGTACCTTATTTAATGATTATTTTTTCTTTCCTTTTGCAGGTGCAGCAGCAGCTTGTCCTGGTTTAGGTCTCTTAGCTCCGTACTTAGATCTTCTCTGAGTTCTACCATTAACTCCAGCAGTATCTAATGCACCTCTTACGATGTGATAACGAACTCCTGGTAAATCTTTTACTCTCCCCCCGCGTACCAATACTATCGAGTGCTCTTGAAGATTATGTCCTTCGCCCGGGATATAGGCGTTAACTTCTTTACCGTTTGAAAGTCTTACCCTTGCAACTTTTCTAAGTGCAGAGTTAGGTTTCTTAGGAGTGGTAGTATATACTCTCGTACATACACCTCGTCTTTGTGGACAAGAATCAAGGGCAGCCGATTTACTCTTCTTGGTAAGTGCGACTCTTCCTTTTCTAACTAATTGTTGAATAGTAGGCATTTAATTGCTTTTATTTTAGGGTGCAAAAGTAATAATAATTTTTTAATCTACAAGTAGTTATAAATAAATATTGCCCTGATTTAAAATTTATTTAATCTCAAAATGGCATTGTGATTGATAACAACATAAATATTCTTTCATGAAAATAGTTTTAAACTATTAGTTTTAAAGAGCCTTCAGCGAGAAGCTCCGTAAATTTGTTACCATAAAAAATAAACTTATGAAAAATGCAAACATTATCGGCCTAAATGAAGCCGACTGCAAAAACATTTCAGAAAAACTGAACGTACTTTTAGCTAACTATTCTGTTTTTTATCAAAACACAAGAGGCTCACACTGGAATATTAAAGGAGAACAATTCTTTACCCTACATCCAAAATTCGAAGAGCTATATAACAGCCTAGTTTTAAAAATTGACGAAATCGCAGAAAGAATTCTGACTTTAGGAGCAACTCCTGCCCACAATTATTCAGAATACCTTACCGTTTCTACCATTAAAGAAAGCAAAGAAGTAAACGATGGCAATAAAAGTGTTGAGATCATTTTAAACTCTTTTAAAGTGGTGATCGATTTACAGAGAGAACTTTTAGATATTACAGACAAAGCAGGAGATGAAGGAACAAACTCTCAGATGAGCGATTACATCACAGAGCAGGAAAAAGAAGTGTGGATGTACAATTCATATCTTGGGAAATAATACCGCAGTAAAATTTACATTATTTCAAAAATCGTCTTACATTTAGACGATTTTTATTTTTAAATATTTAAATTTGCGTTAAAATTACACAATATGCAAAACATTCACCTTAACTCTATTCTCGACAACGATTTCTATAAAATCACGATGCAAAACGCCGTGGTAAAATTGTTCCCAAGCCAGATTGTAAAATATGAATTTATCAATCGCGGGAAACATCATTTTCCGGAAGGATTTGATCACGCACTAAGAGAAATTGTCAACAAAATGGCAGAACTTAAACTTACTAAAGATGAGAAAAAATTTTTAGCAAAAACCTGTCCTTATCTAGACTTACCTTATTTAGACTTTCTTGAAGGGTACCATTATGATCCTTCTGAAGTAAAAATAGTGCAAACCGGGAATGATCTTTCAGTGACCGTTGAAGGACTTTGGTACAGAACAATTCTTTGGGAAGTTCCGTTATTGGCTTTAATCAGTGAGCTCCATTATGAAATGAATCACATGGAAAGAGACTCCAATGAAGTGGTGATGAGCAAAACTCTTGAGAAAGCAGATTCTTTAAATAAATTGGGCGTTACTTTCGCAGAATTCGGAACCCGAAGAAGACATTCTCACAAAGTACAAAATCTAGTCATGGAAGCCTTGACACAGAAAAAGGAATCTACTTTTATTGGAAGCTCAAATGTACATTTCGCAATGAAATACAGTGTAAAACCAATCGGGACTCATGCGCACGAATGGTTTATGTTTCATGCTGCAGAATATGGGTTTAAAATGGCGAACGAATTAGCTTTAGAACACTGGGTAGATGTTTACCGGGGTGATTTGGGAGTCGCTCTTTCAGATACTTATACAACCGATGTTTTTTTCCAGCAGTTTGATAAAAAATTTGCAAAACTATTTGATGGAGTTCGTCATGACAGTGGTGATCCTCTGGAATTTGCAGACAAAACGATTGCCCACTATCAGCGTCACGGCATTAATCCTTTATTTAAATACATTATTTTCTCAGATGCTTTAAATCTTGAAAAAGTAGAAGAAATTACTTCATACTGCAAAGGAAAAATCGGTGTTTCATTCGGAATAGGCACGAATCTCACTAATGATGTCGGTTTAAAACCAATGAATATCGTTATGAAATTAATTGGCGTTCAGGCTCCGAACAAAGAATGGATTCCTACCGTAAAACTTTCGGATGAGCACGGAAAATACACCGGCGATCCGAAAATGATTGAACTGGCAAAAGAATTTTTAAGAATCAAAGATTAGCAGGAAGTTCGAAGACAGAAGATGGAAGTCTGGCAATATTTCTTTTTAACCAAAAAACATTAAAAATTACAATGATGAAAAACTTATTATTACTCAGCGGAATGATCATTACTTTAATTTCCTGCTCGATTCAAACGAAAGCTCAAAATGGAAAGCCCGGAAAAGATGGAAATTCTTCCGGTCAAAAAATGGCTTACAATCAAAAGTTAGCAGATTCTTTAGGCGCAGATCAATATGGCATGAAAGGATATACTATCGTCATGCTTACAACCGGAACTGCAAAAATTGATGACAAAACAAAAAAAGCAGAACTGATGAAAGGCCACATGGAAAACATCGGTAAACTAGCCAAAGAAGGAAAGATTACCGTTGCTGGTCCGTTTTTAGAAAAAAATCAGCGTGATTACCGCGGAATGTTTATTTTCAATACCAAATCAAAAGATGAAGCGGAATCCTGGGTAAAAACAGATCCTGCCGTTGCTGCAGGAATTTTCAGTTATGAAATATTTCCGTGGTACGGTTCCGCAGCTTTGCCGTTGTATCTGAAACATCATGATGAAATTTCTAAAGAGAATCCTTAATAATATACCTCGCAAATCTGTGAGGTTTTTTCTTATCTTTAATTAAAACTAAAACCCAATGAAAACCATCGAAGAAGTTCTGAAAAAATTAGACGAAATTATCGTTTGGAGTAAAGCCAATCAAAGTCCGGTCGGGTATTTTGCTTGTACTTACAGAATTATGACCGCACAGGTTTTAAAAGGAATTCAGCAGAAAAAATTTGAAGACAATCCAAGAATGACACAACTCGACATTGCTTTCGCAAGTCGTTATCTGGAAGCGTGGGAAAACTATTCGACCGGTAAAAAATGCAGCAATTCGTGGTATTTAGCTTTTGAAGCAGCTAAAAACAAAGAGTTTTT
This sequence comes from Chryseobacterium sp. CBo1, assembly GCF_001693475.1. NCBI lineage: Bacteria > Pseudomonadati > Bacteroidota > Flavobacteriia > Flavobacteriales > Weeksellaceae > Chryseobacterium > Chryseobacterium sp. CBo1. The sequence goes on along the minus strand of NZ_MAUH01000010.1, from coordinate 64,738 downwards.
GATTCTTCAGCATATTTTTCTTGGGATGAATGCACATATCAATTTGGATTTGGGAATTTCTGCCGCATCGATTATGCCATATCGAAAAATCAACCCTCTTAAAACTGATTTTGAAAAAATTAATTCGGTGATTGCTTCGATAAATCAGAATGTTCAGGATTCTTTAAACAAAATATGTTATCCTGTACATCTTATCGACAAACTTTCCAGCGGTAAGGATAATGCTGTTTTAGATTTTGCCATTTCAAAAGCCAGAGATACTTCCTGGGCAACTGCAGTTATTGCTTCCAGCACTCCTAATTTCCTGAAAGATTCGGTTATCAATATCGTAGATTATGCAGCGGCAAAAGTGGCTTCACAGATTTTAAATCCCAAACTACTTTCATCAGCTTTAGCCAAAGAGCTGAAAAAATGCGAGAGTAATCATGTGGTGAAGAATATTGAAATTTTAGAACAGACGAAAATGATTTAATTCTTCAGATATTACGGCAAACCACAAATAAAAATCATTCTTTGTTTTGTAATTTTGAAAAATGGAAATCACCTATCTCATCATCGGATGTTTTGCCGGAGGAATCATCGGCGCTGTCATTGTTTATTTTGTATTGAAATCAAATACGGTTTCAAGAAAATCTTTTGATGATGTCAACAATTCAAACATTCAGAACAAAACCAATCTGGAAAATCTTTATATTAAAATTGATGAACTCAAGCAGATCATAGCGACAGAGAAAGACAAAAACCTGCAACAGTCTGATCATTTGGATGATCTTAAAAATGAGTTTTCAAAAATTTCTACGGAAAACAATTTTCTTCAGAATCAAAACATTCAACTGGAAAAAATTTCTGCCGAAAGACAGCAATTATTTATCAAAAACTCCGAACTATCGGCTCAAAACGAAACCCTGAACCAATCTTTAAAAAACCAGAAAGAAGAAATTAAAAAAATTCAGGAAGAGGGTAAACTGCAATTTGAAAATCTGGCAAATAAAATTTTAGAGGAAAAAACGGAAAAATTTACTACATTAAATCAAAACAACCTCAAAAATATTCTTGAGCCTTTTCAGGAGAAAATCAACGATCTGAAAAATAAAGTTAATGAAGCTTACGAAAAAGAAAACAAGGAAAGATTCTCATTAGGCGAAAGAGTTAAAGAGCTCGCTTTACTTAATCAGCAGATTTCTGATGATGCTAAAAAATTAACCAAAGCTTTAAAAGGAGAAAGCAAAACCCAGGGAAATTGGGGCGAAATGATCTTAGAAAGCATTCTTGAAAAATCAGGGCTGGTAAAAGGCAGAGAATATTTTCTGGAGTATGAACTTCGCGATGAAGATAATAAAGCTTTGTTTTCGGAGTTTTCAGGTAAAAAAATGCGACCGGATGCTGTTGTAAAATATCCGGACGAAAGAAATGTGATCATTGATTCTAAAGTTTCTCTCACTGCTTTTACAGAATTGGTTGATGAAACCGATCAGGATGTTTATATGATCAAACTGAATCAGCACTTGTCTTCCATAAAAAACCACATCAATCAACTAAGCCAGAAAGCGTATGACGATTACGGTAAATCTTTGGACTTTGTGATGATGTTTATTCCGAGTGAGCCAGCTTATATTGCCGCAATGCAAGCCGATCAGAACCTCTGGAATTTTGCGTACGACAGACGTATTTTATTATTAAACCCAAGCAATCTGATCACTTCCTTAAAACTGATTGCCGATCTTTGGAAACGTGAATATCAAAACAAAAACTCCATGGAAATAGCAGAAAGAGGAGCAAAACTGTATGATAAATTTGTAGGTTTCATAGAAAATTTAGAAAAAGTAGGAAAAAATCTGGATCAGGCAAAAAATGTATATAATGATGCGTATGGACAATTATATTCAGGTAGAGATAACTTAATCAAACAAGCGGAAAGAATGAAAGAACTTGGAATTAAAAATAAAAAAGAACTTCCGCAAAGCCTGACCGATCATTCTGACAATCATTTGGATAACACTATTGGAGATTAAATCTTCTTTGACAATTGATTTTGAATAGCAGTATTCTATTATTATCGATAAATTATTTTTAAAAAGTTATTTTTGCATCAATTATCATTCATAATTGATCAATCATGGTTATCGAGAGTTTCCAGAACGAAAAAATAAAATATATTACCAAACTTTTAACGGACAACCGCTTCAGAAAAAAATCTGAAGTTTTCGTTGTGGAAGGACAACAGGAAAATGAGAGAGCCCAAAAATACAGTTTCGAAGCTCTTGAGTTTTTCCTTTGCGAAAGTATTTTCAAAGGAGAAATTCCAAAACAAAAAACTCATTTTGTAAGCGAGAAAATCTACGAGAAAATTGCTTATCGCGGAACTTCAGAAGGCATCATCGGCGTTTACAAAACAAAAGAAGCAAGTCTGAACTCATTTAAGCCAAAAGAAAACTCCACGATAATCATCGTTGAAGGAGTAGAAAAACCAGGAAATCTCGGTGCAATCTTAAGAAGTTGTGAAGCTTTCGGAATCGATGCATTGATCGTTGCAGACGGAAAGACCGATTTTTATAATCCAAACGTAATCCGTTCAAGTGTTGGTTGCCTTTTCGGAATGGAAATTTTTCAGGCTGAAAACAAAGAGGTGCATGAATTCCTTCTAAAAAACAGTTTCAATATCTACACCACCATTATGGATGAAACTTCAGAAGATTTGTTTAAAAGGGACTTTACAAAACGTTCTGCTGTCTTATTTGGTACAGAACATTCAGGTTTAAGCGATTTCTGGTATGAAAAGGGACAAAACACCTTGATCCCGATGAGCGGAAGCATTGATTCATTAAACCTAAGCAATGCAGTAGCAATTACCTGCTATGAATCTTTGAAGCAGAAGAAAGAATAATTTTCAGATTATCAGACATAAAAAAACCGTCTCGCTAAGCGAAACGGTTCTTTTATTTTCAGTCGTAACTGATTAGTGCTTAACTGCAGTTTTAGCAGAATCAGCAGCAGCTTTAACTTCAGTTTTAGCTGAATCAGCAGTAGCAGTGATAGAATCTTTAGCAGCACCTGCAGTAGAATCGATATCAGCAACAATTGAATCTTTGTTAGCTTCGATTGAATCAGTTGAAGTTGTAGCTTCACCTTTCTTACAAGCAACTAAAGAGATAGCAGCGATAGCAGCTACGAATAATGACTTTTTCATAATAAATTAAATTTAATTTTGTTAATATTGTTTTTTAAAATCTTTTTCTCTGTTCGGTTATTTGAACAAGACAAAGGTATAGCAGATAGAAAATTTGTTTATGAAAAATAATTGTAATACCTTTGTAAAACAGTTTTACAAATAAACATTACTGATAATCAAAAACTTAACTACTTTTTAAATAGTGACAGATTTAGACCTTTTACATTTTGAGCAGCTCAAAAAGGACGTTCAAGCTCAATACTTGAAAGAATACACCCCTTCTTATGATGAAATATCTAAGTGGAAAGGCATTGATATCATTTACTTTCAGGAAGACCTTCGAAAAAAAGCGAAAGGAAACATCAGTGAAAAGTCTTTTTATACTTATTTTAAATCTTCTCCGGTTACAAAACTTCCGCGTATTGACATGCTTAATTTATTGAGCATTTATGCGGGTTACGACTCTTGGTATGAATTTAAAAAGACCCATCTTTTTGCGGGTGAACTATTAACCGATGAACAGGAATTAGATGATAAAGACATCAAAGAACTTGAAAAAACAATATCGAGTGCCCTGAACTTACCAAAAACAGAAGAAGCATCTCAAAAAACAGATTTTCAGCCTCAAAAAAATATTGTTTTACAAAAAAACAATACTGAAAATCAGACAATTAATAAAAATTCAGACAATTCTAAAGTCGCTCAAAAAACCCCGATAAAAAACCCTAAAAAGAGCTATCAAAAAACAGCTTGGATTACTGCAACAGCAATTTTTGTAACGCTTTTAGGCCTTTTAGGATTTAAAGATGAAATTTTTCAGAAAACTTATGTGTATTGTTTTACTGACGCCGATAGAAATTTAAGCGTACAAAGGGATATCGAAATAAAGGTAATTAAAGAAAATGAATCTCCGATTTTATATAGAATAAAGCCCGGAGAATGCTTCAGATATCCTACCAAGGACAAAACATTGAAAATGCAAATAAGTTCTACTACTTATGAAAATCTTGAAATTAACAGAAATCTTGAAAATGCTCCTGAGGAAGAAACAATAGAACTAAAGCCCGACGATTATAAAATGGCGCTGTATTATTTCTCTATAAAAGATATTAACGGAGAAAATTCGGAACAGCTTATTAAACAAAAAAGAAAACAGCTGGAAAACCTCATCAGTAATAATGCCGTCATTACTCAGGTATACGACAGCGATATTTACGGACTCGAAACTTTAGACAAAGAAGACTATATTACTCTGGTAACCACACCTACAACATCATTAAAGAACCTTAACGTTATCGAAATGATAAAAGCGAAAGGCAAAATTGTATCTATCAAATTTAAAATCTCAAGCCATGAAAACAATAAATAACATTTTGTTTTTGACGATACTCTTAGGAATCATCATGATTGCATGCAAAAAAGAGGAAACCAACAGCATCAGCGATCTTGAAAAACTTAGAAATACTGAAAACATAAGTGTTCAGATGGACAGCGCACAGGCAATAAATGCCATAACCATGCAAAAAGTGCAGGATGTTCTCGATCTGTCAACGCTTTACCTTTCCGGAAACAAGAATACCGAAATCGACACCGCTATATATTCTAAAATTGAAAAATATTTTCAAAAATCGGATTCAGTAACATTCCAGGGACTTTTTAAAGAACTTGAAAGCCTGAAAGTAAAGAAAGTAAAAGTGAGTAACATTAATGTCTTTAAATCGATTAAAGATAAAGATACTCTGGACTATGCCAAATTTAATGTAGAATATATTGGCGACAAAAACAAATCAATCGGAAACTTCGAAAGAAGTGCACAATATACTTTGGTTTCTAAAGCAAAAGAAAAAAATAAAGAATTCAAGTTTTACTTTATTAAATTTTATTCGGATGCTCCCGAAAAAGACAGCACTTCTGTTGGCGTAACAAGATAATCAAGCGGAATATCATTTTCCCAGACATCATCGATATTTTCATCGGGGTTAAAATAATTAACTCCGATTTTTTTTGTCTCTTTTGAAATGGTTTCGAAAAATCCATCATAAAAACCTTTCCCATAGCCTACCCTATTTCCATTTCTATCAGCATAAAGTAATGGAGTAACCACATAATGAAAATCTAAAACCCCTGAATCTTCATTAGAAACCGGCTCAGAAATCTGCCAATCATTAATTTCATATTTTGTATCTGCAAAAATCTCAACGGAGATTAGTTTAGTATCAACAATTTTGGGAACAAAAACTCTGATATTTCTACTTAAAAAGTAATCGATAAAAATATGAGTGTTGATTTCTTTAAACTTTTCAATAGGAATAAAAATGTGGATTTTCTCCCCTGAAGAGTGTTTAAAGTAATCAATGAAATTTTTAAAAATCTCATTCGACAATTGAAAAATCTCATTTACAGTTAATGATTTTCTTTTTCCCAAATACTTTTTTCTGAGTTCAGATTTTTTCATCATCAAATTTATAAAAAGATAGCGCTCCTACGGAGCGCCATTATGTTAAACTGCAAAATAATACACAGATAAAACTCTTACGGAGTTTTCAACCTTGCTACTATGATATTAATCTAAAATCTTGTATATTTTATCTGACAAACGAACTCTGAAAGGAAGTTCAAATGTAATCTGATCACCAACTTTAGCAGTATTGCTGAATTCACCATCAACAAAAATCTGATTTATTGTAATCTCCTGCTCTCCTGTGGTCGGACCTGAAATTAACGCTTTATCTCCTACAGATAATTCATTATTTTCTATTAAAAACTGTGCAATTTTCGATTTTGAATAATAATGTTCTGCTTTACCTATCAAAGTTTTCTTAACTTTTATTTTTTGACGAATATCTTTTGTCTCAGCTATGGTTGCTTTTGCCAAAGTCTGTGTTGAAAGCTCTCCGGAATTTTTATATTTCAAAGCTTCAGACTTTCCTTTTCTAAACACTTTATTACCAACCTGAAGACCTTTTCTTTTGGCAACCTGTTCTTCCCAAGGCAAATGAATGGTTTCCAGACATTCTGTAGAACAAGTGTTTTCCATCGCCGCTTTACATTCGTCACACTGGATAAACAATAAATGACAAGCATCATTTGCACAATTCGTATGGTTATCACAAGGTTTTCCACATTGGTGACACTGAGAAATAATATCGTCTGTAATTCTTTCTCCTAAACGGTGATCGAAAACGAAGTTTTTCCCAATGAATTTACTTTCAATATTTTCTTCCTTGATCTGGCGGGTATATTCAATAATTCCGCCCTCTAATTGGTAAACATTTTTAAAGCCCTGATGTTTGAAGTAAGCGCTTGCTTTCTCACAACGGATTCCGCCGGTACAATACATCAAAAGATTTTTATCTTCTTTAAAATCCTGCAGCTGTTCATTAATAATCGGCAGACTTTCTCTGAAGTTTTCTACATCGGGCGTAATTGCTCCTTCAAAATGCCCCACTTCACTTTCATAATGATTTCTGAAATCTACAACAATCGTATTCGGGTCTTCCAACATATCGTTGAATTCCTGAGCTTTCAGGTGAATCCCTTTATTGGTAACATCAAAAGTTTCGTCATTCAAACCATCGGCAACGATTTTATGTCTGACTTTTATTGTTAATTTTAAAAAAGAGTGATTATCCTGCTCAACGGCAACATTCAGACGAATACCTTTCATGAAGTCATACTCTTCTAAAGTATTTCGAAATGCCTCAAAATTGTCTGCAGGAACACTCATTTGAGCATTAATTCCTTCATGGGCAACATAAATACGACCCAACGCATCAAGTGCATTCCAGGCTATAAATAAATTGTCGCGAAATTTTTTGGGATCTTCAATTTTGGCATACGCATAGAAAGACAATGTAAGACGTTCCTTACCAGCTTCATCAATAAGTTGAGCTCTTTCTTCTGCGCTTAAGGTGTTGTACAGTTGCATGCTATAAACGTTTTAAGTGAGAAAAATAATTCTGCAAATATAGCTAAATTTTAAAAAAGTTTAAAATGAGAAAGATCATTAGATCGGTGAAGGCATAAATTTTGACATTATTAATTATGATTTAACTTTTTGTCTGTTTTACATATCTATAAATATGACATTTTGTCTTTAATAATTTTTTAAGCAGTGTTAAACTACCACTATAATTATGACATAAACTATAAAATGGTATAATTGTCGTTAAATTTTAGTTAAAAATGAAACACTTAAGATTATTTACATACTTATTTAGCATTAAATTTGTGTAAGATAAAAAATAACAATTCAAACAAACAAAGAAGACATACAATGAAGAGTACATTTAAAAAACTATTACCATTTGCTGTAGTTGGAGTGCTTTCAGGAGCAACGACTGTCGGTGTACAACAATATTTAGGTTCTGATTCAAACAGTTCAGACCAATCTTATTTTACAAAATCTACCAACGCATCTTTTGTCGGAATGAATTCTGCAGCAGTGGGTGATGATTTTGTAAAAGCAGCCAAAACTACGGTTCCGGCGGTCGTAACCATCAAAAATTACCAGAGCAGAGCAACAAGCAGAGCTTCCGAGCAGGATCTTTTCGATTTCTTCTTTGGTGATCCGTTTGGAGGAAGAGGTCAGCAAAGACAAAGACAGCAGCAACAGGCTCCGGACAACATGCCTTCCGGATTAGGTTCAGGGGTAATTATTTCTCCCGACGGATATATTATTTCAAACAACCACGTTGTGGCAGGAGCAAATAAGCTTGAAGTAGTTTTAAGCAATAAGAAATCATACATCGCAACTTTGGTAGGAACCGATCCAAATACAGATATTTCATTATTAAAAATTGAAGAGAAAGGTTTACCTTATTTAAATTTTGCCAATTCTGATAATGTGGAAGTAGGACAATGGGTTTTGGCAGTAGGTAACCCGCTAGGTTTAAACTCAACCGTTACTGCGGGAATTATTTCAGCTAAAGGAAGAGGAATCGGAATTTTAGGCGGACAGGGTAAAGCAACAAATCCTATTGAAAGCTTTATTCAGACCGATGCTGCAATTAACCCAGGAAACTCTGGTGGAGCTTTGGTAAATGTAAATGGTGATCTTATCGGAATCAACTCTGCAATCTCATCAACCAACGGATATTACCAAGGTTACGGGTTTGCAGTTCCTGCGAATTTAGCAAGAAAAATCATTGAAGATATTAAGAAGTTTGGTATTGTACAAAGAGGTTTCCTGGGTGTAACTACTTTAGATCTTTCCAACGATCAAATGGTTGCAGCTTATAATAAAGATCAGAAAGCCACATTAAAAGCAGGTTCGGGAATGTTTGTAACCGGATTCTCTGAAAACAGCGGTGCTGAAGACGGAGGTATCAAAAAAGGTGATATCATTACAAAAATCGATACGTACAACATTACAGATTTCGCAGATCTTTCTGCAGCCATCGGAAGCAAAAGACCAGGAGATAAAGTACAGGTTACTTATCTGAGAAATGGTAAAGAAAACATAACAACCGTTACGTTGAAAGATCAAAAAGGAGGAACTTCTACAAGAACAAAAGCAGATCTTAGTGTAAGTGAAAAAATCGGAGCCGAGTTTGATCCGTTAAATGAAAAATTCAAAACTGATTACGGCTTAAACAGCGGTGTTGTAGCGAAGAACGTATCTGAAGGAAGTGAGATGGCTAAAATCGGTATCGTTGATAATTATATCGTGATTGAGATCAACGGCAAGCCAGTTAATTCTCAAAAAGATGTTGAAAAAATCTTAGAAAGCTATAAAGGAAATGTACAGGTAAAATTCGTAGATGACTACGGAAGAATTTATACAAAAGGATTCAAAATGCCTAACTAAACAAAAAAGATCATACAACAAAAACGCTGCAGATTCTGCAGCGTTTTTTTATGTTTAAAAATAATAGTTTAATTATTTTGATTATTCATCTTTTCAGCAATTCTTCTCTTTTTATTTCTTTCATAAATTACCTCAACGATCTTACCTCCCATCCATGCAAACGGAAAAAAGACAAGAAATATAGATATTTTATAAAATGTAGGATGATAGGGAAATATAATCACGTCCAACATTGCAATAAAAAGCATAATAAAACCAATAAGAATTGCATAAGCTACCTTTGCAAATTTTACAATCAAGGCAGTAACAACTCCTCCAACAGTAGTCCCCAAACCTGAAATAAACAGCAAAAATCCAAAAAAGGCATCATTATTTTTCATGCTTTCTAAAAATCTCTGCCAATGCTCAAACGGAGCAAATGCTTCAAAGGTTACCCACTGCGGAAAAGCTCTTATACCAAGAGTGATTATAAGCCCTGCAATCACAAGACCTACCAAAACTGCAAATGTATTTCTTATAAAGCTCATTAATCCTGATGTGCGATCATAGAAATTTCGATATCAACATTCTTTGGAAGACAAGAAACCTGTACGGTTTCACGAGCAGGATAGCTTTCAGCATCAAGATATGATGCATAAATATCATTCATCACAGCAAAATCATCCATACTTTTAAGGAATATGCTCGCTTTTACAACATTTTTAAAGGTCATTCCGGCTTCTGTAAGAATTGCCTCCAAATTTTTCATAACCTGATGCGTTTCTTTTTCGATACCTTCTACCAATTTACCTGTTGCAGGATCTACAGGAATCTGACCAGAAATATACAAAACTCCGTTTGCAAGATTTGCTTGTGAGTACGGTCCGATCGCTGCAGGAGCATTTACTGTGTTGATTGTCTTTTTCATTATATAGATTTATTATTTCTAAAAAATATCTTGTAATAAACTGCTTATCATGAAATATTAAACAATTTAATGATAAGTCATTCGATTTTTACTTCGGCTGCAAAGATAAAATTTATATTCTAAAATCAACATGACTTTAGAAAGGTGCATTCGGTTGGGTGAAACTTCTGTCTTTATACTTCAATGCATCACTTAGTATATTCGCTTTAATTCCGATAAAGAAGTCATACACTTTGTACTGACCGAAAGGAACCCAGTTGAAATTGATGGTAAAACTTCGCTGGTCTCTCGAGAAACCGATTCTTGTATAAGCCAATTCTTTGGTCACCATATCGTAGTGCGTACTTCCGTTGATATTCCAATACGGAGTTAATTTAATACTACCATCTAAACCGATCGACGCCATTTTGGTCGCCGTTCGTGAAAGTGATCTTGAATATTGGTAATTGGCATTCACATTTAAAGTCCAAGCCTGTTCAAAATGGGCGTAATTATCATCATCAAAGAAGTAATTTTCGTTTCTGATTTCTCCTTTTTGAGAATAGATTTTAGAATAATCTTTTTTCTCTCCAAACAGTTCGTTACTTAAAGGATATGAAACCTGCACATTGAATCCCTGTACACTGAAGTGACCAAAATCCTCCGTTCTGATACCGGTATCTTCTCCCGGCGCAAACAATATTTTGTACGGATCAATTGTTAAGCTTGTATTGACACTTAATTTGTTATCAAAGAAAGAAGACTGTCCGTTAACAGAAATAATTGACCAAGGATGTGTTTTTGCAGCAAAGTTGTAATTACCGCTGATGTTCAGGGATTCAAAAATTTTCATTTTTTTCACTCCTGTAGAATCACTTTTAGATCTTACTTTCATTTCAACATTGTTTCCAATGTTGTAGTTCAAAGCACCGACCATACCGGTTGTGGGTGATCCTACAATTCCTTTATCAAAAATAGAATACGGCGTCAATGCTCCGTTGGCGTTGTAATAATTTCTGAAATAACCGAATTGTTCCCCACCGAAATCAGGAGAATAAGTAAATCCGATGCTCGGAGTCATCATATGTCTTATTGCCTGTATTGCTGATCCTTTTTTAAAATTGGCCTGTCCGTAAAGCTGGGTCTGAACACTTGCTGTTGTTGAAAAAATACTATATCCTGCTATTTTTTTATTGATTTGATCTACTTCAACATTCTGAATAGGGTCGTAAAATTTCGTCAGCGTTTTTGTGGTTAGGGCATTGTCAATCGTTGCTCCCAAACTGAAGGTGAAATATTTTGCAAAAGTAGTATTCGTTCCTAAAGCAATATTATTTTTAAGGCCGGTCTGCATTTTATCCCACATTTCGTTGGTAAACAAACCTCCTTCTTCCATGCTTACAAAGTTGGATAGATTTAAACCTGTATTCACGGTGATATTTTCCAAAAGACCTGTTCTTACGCCTGTTTTAGATTTAAATAAATAAAACTGGTTGATGGCAACGTTCATTTGCGGAAGACGCAAATCTGACAATCCGGTAGCAAAATTCTGAGAATAAGAAGCCGTTCCTGTAATGGTTGCAGGAAGCTTCAGGAATCTTTTCGTTAGTGTAAGTGTTGAGTTTTGCTGGGTTCTCAAAACACTCTGATCCATAATATAGTTATTGTTAACCGTATTATTGTAGAATGTCTGGCTCGTCATATCCACCGAAGCAGAAAAGGTAAGAAACGGGTTCGCTTTTGCATCCTGAGTATGTCTCCATGCGATTCTGTAAGTTCCTGTTTTACTGTAATTATCCAGACCCTTAATTCCTCGTACGGTACTTCCGATATCTGCTGAGAAATTACCCGTATATCTGTATTTTTTAAGATAATTCATTTCAGGTCTTAAGTTCCAGCTCCCTTTTGTATAAATATCGGCAAGAACTTTAAGGTCAAAATGCTCTCCTATCGGCTGATAATATCCAATTCCGTTCAGGAAAAAGCCCACATCCTGTCTTTCCCCAAAACTCGGGATCAAAATACCTGCAGATCTTTTGCTTGAAAAAGGCAATATTGCAAACGGTAAAACCAGCGGAGTCGGAACGTCTTCAATATACATCTGCGACGGCCCTACAATCAAAGATGAGCTATTTTTACCCTTCTGCATTTTAATATAAGATGCCAAAAGGTGATAATCGGGTCTTGTATCTTTTTTTTCTATGTAGTAAGAATCGGTTGTAAATTCTGCATGGCGCATCACAAAAACAGAATCGTTGTATTTTTTTGTTTTATCGGCAACAATAAGACCTTCACTTTCTTCTGTTCTTGCATCGTAGGCTATTGCTTCCCTTGTTTTTGTATTGTAATTAAAGCTTTTTACCTCATACTTTTTCCCACCCTGATTCACTTGTGCCAATTCAACAATATTTCCTAAAGAATCCTGCTTTCCGCGTGCGAAAATCAGACTTTTCTCTTCATCTATAGAGATGTAATCGGCATCAATCTGCATATCCTGATACTTCACCTGAGCATTTTTGTTCAGATAAATCATCTTTTTCTGCACATCGCGTCGCTTGTCATCGGCTTTTGTATAAAGAATATCCTGCAGAGATTCTTTAGGCACAGCTATGGTATCTTTTTTGGAAATAGTATCATTAATTATCGTAGCTTCTTTCAGTTTCTCAGGATTTTTCTGTGCTAAAAAACTGTTAAAAATTAGGATAATTAAAATTTGTAATATATTTTTGAAGACGGTTTTGTCCAATTTTATTCTGTATAATTTGGCTCAAAATTAATATAATTTTTAAAACTGTAAGATGTACAAACTAAATTTTAGAATAATTTTAGCATTTCTACTCATATTCTCCTCTACATTTATTTTCGCACAAAAAAAATTCACGGTCGTTTTGGATGCAGGTCACGGAGGAAGTGATAACGGAGCTAATAGAAATTATCCGGACATTGGTCTTGTTCAGGAAAAACATGTTACCTTGGCAATTGTTCTGAAATTAGGGGCAATGCTTGAAAAAAACAAAGATTTTAAAGTTATTTACACCCGAAAAATTGACGAATATCCTTCATTGACTGACAGAACCAATACAGCTAACAGAAGCAAGGCAGATCTTTTCATTTCGGTTCACGTAAATTCTTCACCAAGCCGATCGGCAACTGCAAGAGGAACCGAGACTTTCGTACAGGGACCGGCACAGAACAGAGAAAACCTTGAAGTAGCAAAACAGGAAAACAACGTAATCTATCTGGATGAAAAAGATAAGGAAACGTTTGCTTCTTACGATCCTTCTTCACCGGAATCTCTTATTGCATTAAAACTTCAGCAAAGTAAATATCTTGAAAACAGCCTAATTGTGGGAAGTTTTGTTGAAGAAAATTTTGAAAAAACAGGACGTTTTTCAAGAGGTGTAAAACAGGAAAACCTTCACATTCTGAGAAGAAGTGCGATGCCATCAATCCTTATTGAAACCGGATTTGTGAACAATTATGAAGATGCAGCTTTTTTAAATTCAGAAAAAGGGCAACAGGAAACTGCAGAAAATATTTACAAAGCGATTATCGATTATAAAAAAGCAATTGATAGAAAAGGAGGCGTGCAAATTGTCACCAAAAAGCCCGAACCTGAAAAACCGGCAGAAGTAGCATTGAAAAATGATTTCAGAATTCTACTGATGACCATGCCTGTAAAATACAATAACGGCGACCCTGAACTAAAAGGTCTGAATTATGTTCTTACCATTAAAGAAAACGGACTTTACAAATATTATTACAGTGTTACCAATATGGCTTCTATAAAAGACATTAATCTTAAAACAGCTAAAGATGCAGGATTCCGAAATGCATATGCAGTAGGATTTATGCCAAATCAGAAATTAAGTATCGGATACTACAACATTGAAGTATATACAGGAAAAGATAAACTGAGTAGCAATTCTTATATTCTGCAGACTCTGAAAGATGTGGAAAGAAATAAATCAAACGGTATGTTCTATTATACCTACGGAAAAGTTTTCACTTTGGAAGACGCCGTGAAACTTCAGAAAGAACTGGAAGACAAAGGAATAAAAAACACCGTTATTCAGAAGAATTTTAAATAAAGGTTATGATTTTGAAGTTTGAAAGTAAATTCATACTTTTGCAACCTCAAAATTTGGCCTATTCGTCTAGTGGTCAGGACTCAAGGTTTTCATCCTTGCAACAGGAGTTCGATTCTCCTATAGGCTACTTACCAAAACAAAAAAGCTCTCTCTTCAGAGGGCTTTTTGTCTATAATTATCTTTAATATATTTTAAAACTACATTCTTAATAAGCTTTATAAAATTCAAACCTCTGAAATTTGTCTTTCCTGTAAACCTTAAATTTTAGGCTATTCGCTTCTTTAGAAATTGAATCTCCTACTTTAATATTATATGGCAAAATTCCGGTTGAGTCAACCTGTAGTCCATTTTCTAAATAAAATTCAGTAGTTCTCAACTGCCAATTACTTCTGCCTACCACTTTTGAATTCACTTTTTCGCTGTAAAATCTGTCATAATGATGATTGGTATAAACCAAAAACATGGTAATAGCTATGACAGCAATAACAAGAGGTAAAAACTTGATATACTTTTTATTCATAATATTTTTCTAAACAGACCAATAAATGCAACAAATCTATTCTTTCTTACTGAGATCTCTTCTGATTTTTGAAGGTTGAAATAATTACCTAAAATTATTTGCATAATAATCAGAACATTAAATAATCAGATTCCGTATTCGGGTCAATCAATAAAGAATTGAAATCACGATATCTCTGCCTGAAAAATATTCCTTAAATTTGCGTTTCTTCTCATTTCAACTCACTTCTAAAATCTAAGCCGGTGAATATTCATAATAAAAAAAAGTTTCTGAGCTTTTTGAAGTTTAAAAGAGACTTTCAAAAGTATGGACTCGAAAAAGCACGCAGCTACGAGCTCATCCTTCACTGGTTAAACAACAGACTCAGCCGAAATCAGTTCCTGGTTTTATCCGGAATTCTCGTAGGCTGCACCGCAGGTTTGGCAGGAGTAATCCTGAAAACTCTGGTTCACAATATTCATTATTTTATTACTACCAAAGTTCATTTTGAATATCAGATCTTATTCTACATTATATTTCCGTTCTTAGGAATTGTTCTTACCACTTTGGTTGTTCTTACAATCTTTAAAGGACAGGACAGAAAAGGCATCGGAGCAATTTTATATGAAATAGCACAAAACTCAAGCATTGTATCTTCAGTAAAAATGTACTCTCAGATTATCCAAAGCGCAATTACAGTGAGCTTTGGTGGTTCCGCAGGTCTTGAAAGCCCGATCGCCGTTACAGGAGCAGCCATTGGTTCCAATTATGCACAGACGTACCGTTTAAGCTATAAAGAAAGAACACTTTTGCTTGCTGCAGGCGCAACAGCAGGAATTGCTTCAGCTTTTAATGCGCCGATTGCAGGAATCATGTTTGCTTTTGAAATTTTATTGACCGGTGTTGTATTTACCGATTTCATTCCTTTGGTCGTTGCAGCGGTCTGCGGAAGTTTGCTGTCCCGGATTTTACTTCAGGAAGATGTGCTTTTCAGGTTTTATACAAGAGAAGCTTTTAATTATCTCAACGTTCCTTATTATTTAATTCTAGGAATTTTCAGTGGTTTGTACGCAAGATATTTTGTGGTGATTTCCCAAAAGGTTGAACATTTTATTAAACAGTTAAAACTATCCCGTTTAAGAAAAGCAATGTTTGGCGGTGCAGTTTTATCGTTATTATGTGTGCTTTTTCCGCCTCTTTTCGGGGAAGGTTATGATACCGTAAAAGCTTTTACCAATGGAAACACGCATTCCATCATAGAAAATAGTTTGTTCAGATATTTTGAGATCAAAAATTTTACGATCATCATTTTCTTGGTTTTGGTTTTAATATTAAAAGCTTTTGCTACTTCTTTCACTATTTTCAGTGGCGGAAACGGTGGTAATTTTGCACCTTCCCTCTTTGCAGGCGGTACTGTCGGATATTTATTTGCGATTATTTGCCAACAATTAGGCTTTGAAAACGTTCCGGTTACCAATCTTGTCCTGGTCGGAATGGCAGGAACGATGAGTGGTGTGATGTACGCTCCTCTCACGGCTATTTTTCTGATTGCAGAATCCAGTTTTGGTTACGATCTGTTTATTCCGCTAATGATTGTTTCAATTATGGCATATTTAATTGCTAAATGGTTCTCTCCTATTTCGCCGGAATTAAAATCATTAGCCGATCAGGGAAAAATTTTCACCAACAAACATGATGAAAATTTATTATTTACTTTAAAAACCGAAGATTTTATCGACCGATATTCGCAAGCGGTTTCAGAGAATGCTCCAATTACAGAACTGTTTGAACTGGTAAAAAATGGCAACAAGAATATTTTTGCAGTTGTTGATAATCAAAAAACTTTAAGAGGAATCTTAACATTGGATGATATACGACCTTATCTGTTTACAAACGATGAAGTTTCGGTAACGATTATTCAGATCATGAAAACGCCACCGGCAATTATTCATCCGGAAAATCAGCCATTGGAAATTCTTAAAATGTTTGATGATACCGCCGTGTGGAATTTGCCTGTAGTGAATGATAAAAATCAATTCATCGGATTTATTTCAAAATCTACAATTCTCATGAGCTACAGAGAATTATTAAGAGATTATTCATCATAATATTCAGCTTTTATAGGGTTTAAGTTCTTCTCGACACTATCTTTTTACAACCGAAATCTTGGATTGATCGGTAATTTTTTCTTATATTTAAAGAACAACTTACTTTTATGAAAAATCCTGTACTTTTAATTTTCCTCCTATTTTTTCTTGTAAACTGCGATAACAAAGAAAAATCCAATGAATTAATGCAGAGAGAACAGCAATTATTGGATAAAGAAAAATTGTTTGCCCAAAAGGAAGCAGAATATCAATCTCTTCTGAAAATGAGAGACAGTATTTTCAATCAGCAACATTCGGATTCCATCAAAATTGTAAAATGGCCCGATGAAATTGCAGGAGTCTGGACCGGAAAAGTAATCTGTACAGAATCCAACTGCAGCGATTACGTTGTAGGAGATCAGCGTACCGATACCTGGGAATTCGCCAGCGATTCCATCCAACTGTTTAGCAAAATCATCAACAACAATAATCTTGTACGGTTATATTCCGGAAAATTTGAAAATAACGAAATCAAACTTAATTTTAAAACAGATTCCACCGCAAAAAAACAAGTGGATATGAATGTCCTTTTGAATGATATTTCAGACACCAAAATGAAAGGGGTAAGAACTATTGCTGTAGACAATTGTATGGCAAAATTCTCCGTTGAACTGATTCGCTCTAAAAAATAAGCACAAATGACTTTACTAAGCATACACAACCTAAGTCTTCCCATCGAAGATCCGGTACTGAAGTTTCTCTTGGTGCTCATCATTATTTTGGCAGCACCACTTTTACTCAATAAAATAAAAGTTCCACATTTATTAGGCCTGATTATCGCAGGAGCTGTAATCGGACCAAACGGCTTCAATGTTTTGTCGAGAGACAGCAGCATTGTAGTAACGGGAACTACCGGTTTACTGTACATCATGTTTTTGGCAGGTCTGGAAATCGATATGGGAGATTTCAAGAAAAACAAATGGAAAAGCCTCACTTTCGGTTTGTATACATTCATCGTTCCTTTTGTTTTGGGCTATTTAGGTGGAATTTACATTTTAGAATTTTCGATTTTAACCTCAATACTTTTTGCAAGTTTATTTTCATCACATACATTGATCGCCTATCCTTTGGTCAGTAAATTAGGGATCGCTAAAAATTCCGCGGTCAACATTACGGTGGGCGGAACCATGATCACAGATGTTTTGGCACTTTTGGTGCTTGCGATTATCGTAGGAATGTCTCAGGGTGATGTGGGAACAGAATTCTGGGTGAAACTTTCAGTCTCATTTATCGTTTTTGCTTTAGTCGTTTTATTGCTTTTCCCGATCATTGGAAGATGGTTTTTCAAAAAAGTTGATGATAAAATATCACAGTATATTTTTGTATTAGTGATGATTTATCTGGCTGCTTTACTGGCAGAATTTGCAGGCGTTGAAGCAATTATCGGAGCTTTCTTTGCCGGATTGGCTTTAAACAGACTTATTCCGCATACTTCTTCATTAATGAATCGTGTAGAATTTGTCGGGAACGCCATATTTATCCCGTTTTTCCTGATCAGTGTGGGAATGCTGATCGATTTTAAAGTATTTTTTAAAAGCTGGGAAACACTGGAAGTTGCAGCGATCATGCTTGTTGCATCCATCGGAGGAAAATACCTTTCCGCAGTTGCTACTCAGAAAACATTCAGACTTTCCAAAGAAGAAGGACGACTTATTTTCGGGCTCAGTTCGGCTTCGGCAGCAGCAACTTTAGCTTCTGTAATGGTTGGATATAATATTATTCTTTCTGAAACCGAAACAGGAGAGCCCATCAGATTGCTTAACGAGCATGTGCTTAATGGAAGTATTTTGTTGATTCTCGTCTCTTGTACTATTTCATCATTCATTTCGATGTCTAATGCACAGAAAATTGCAGAGCAGGACAATGAAGAAACCATTTCCGGAAACAGCCATGAACAGGAAAACATTCTTTTAGCGTTAAACTATGAAGCAACGGTCGAAAGAATGGTGAATCTGGGAACTTTAATTAAAGCCCATTCGAATACAGAAAATCTATTTGCCTTAAATGTTATTAATGAAGATAAAAACGAGTCTTCAGTAAAAAATGCGGAAAAACTGCTTCACCTCGCAACTGACACGGGTGCTGCAGCCGATGTAAAAATTCAGCCATTAAAAAGATACGACAACGATGTGATCAACGGTGTCAACAATGTTATTAAAGAACAAAACATTACCGATCTCATTATTGCCCTCGAAGATGAAAAAGGCTTTTCTCCATCTTTTGCATTTAATCTTTACAACGGGTATCTGCAGAGTGAAGATGTGAATGTTCTCGTATATCATGCTGCCCAACCTTTATCGACAATAAAAAAATATGCAGTCATGATTCCCGAAAATGCTCATCAGGAAGCAGGATTTTTCCATGCGCTTCTAAGAGTCTGGAATATTGCCCGAAATTCCGGAGCGACCATTACCTTCTACGCTTCTGAAAATATTCTGAATATTTTACAGAGAATCATAAAAAAAGCCAATATAGAAGCAGAATTCATCATCATGAATACCTGGAAAGATGGTGAAAAAACAGCAACAGAGCTAAAAACAGATGAAGCACTGATCGTTTTCATGGCAAGAAGGGGAATGAAATCTTATATTCCACAAATGCGCCGTATTCCAGAATTGCTCAACAGGTATTTACTAGATAAAAATTACCTTCTCATTTTTCCTTTTTCCGAGTTTGACACAAGCAGTTCTGAAAAAAGATCTGTAGGCAATCATGATGATTTTATGGAAATTGGAAACGTGATTAAGAGAATTTTCAAGTAATTTTAATTTAGATTTTGTTTAGCATTCGAAAAATATTACTTTTGCAAAAGTTTTGAATGACTTTTGCGGGTCACTAAAATCAGAATTGGTAAAAATTATATTTCATTATTTGAAGAGTACTTATTACCATACTCTCAGAACTACCAAATTTTTTATCATGCCGAATTTAAAAATTCAAGAAGCGAAACTGCTTTTTAATAAAATTCGCTCAAACCCGAAAGGATATGATTTAAAAACTAGTACGGAAGGGATCACAGGCAAGGATGATAAAATTAGTTTCAAACTCTACAGGAGCGGAGAGAAAAGTATTTTTGAAGTAACCATCGACGGACTTACTTTTTCCAACTCTACAGGAGAATGGAATAATGCGATAATTATGTTGGAAAATATCATCCACAAAATAGAAAACGAAACTGAAAATATTAGAGTACAACAAGCCCTGGACAAGCTTAAAAAGTACCTTTCAGAAGAAAACTAAAAATATTTTAAAATAATCAAAAATAAATTTGGTGGGTAACGAAAAAGTCTATACATTTGCACTCACATTTAAACGATATGGCTAATCATAAATCAGCACTTAAGAGAATAAGACAAAACGAAGTTAGAAAAGTTCGTAACAGATACTATCACAAGACTGCTAGAACAGCAATGAAAGTCTTGAGAAATGAAGAAAACAAAGCAGCTGCATCTGAGCAATTGCCTAAAGTTATCGCTTTATTGGATAAATTAGCTAAGAAAAACATTATCCACAAAAACAAAGCGGCTAACTTGAAAAGTAAGTTGACTAAGCACGTTAATAAATTAGCGTAATTATATAGTTGGCCCGTTCGTCTATCGGTTAGGACCTCAGATTTTCATTCTGGTAAGAGGGGTTCGATTCCCCTACGGGCTACTAAATTTTAATTATTACTAACCGAATAATTAAATAAGAGTTGAAACTTATAAAAACAAAAAACTAACCCTACAGATTTATTTGTAGTTTGGTAGATGGCCCGTTCGTCTATCGGTTAGGACCTCAGATTTTCATTCTGGTAAGAGGGGTTCGATTCCCCTACGGGCTACAAAAGAGATTTCAAATTTTGAAATCTCTTTTTCGTTTTAATTATGGTTAAAAATCATAAATTAAACCTATTTGGTAAAACTTTAATACTATATCTTTGCAATTCATCAGATGATATGATGTTCTGATTATGCAGATTCAAAGAAAGACTTTAGCGGAAGAAGTAGCAGAGAGATTGATCGAAGGAATTTCCAA
Source organism: Chryseobacterium sp. CBo1 (assembly GCF_001693475.1). Classification (NCBI taxonomy): domain Bacteria; kingdom Pseudomonadati; phylum Bacteroidota; class Flavobacteriia; order Flavobacteriales; family Weeksellaceae; genus Chryseobacterium; species Chryseobacterium sp. CBo1. The sequence goes on along the minus strand of NZ_MAUH01000010.1, from coordinate 44,120 downwards.
CGATGAATATGGTATTGGTGAAAAACTTCCGACAGAACTTGAACTGATGAAAATCTACGGTGTTGGTCGTTCAAGTATTCGTGAAGCTATTAAAATTTTGTCCATTAAAGGAATTCTGAATGTACAGCAAGGTGTAGGAACTTTTGTAATTTCCAAAAATGCTGAAGAGTCTTTAGAAGCGCAAATGAATAAAGCGGAAATTAAAGACGTTCAGGAAGTCCGTTCTCTTCTCGATTCGAAAATTGCGGCAAAAGCAGCAATAAGCCGAAACGAAAAAGATTTAAAAAACATAAAAAAATACTTAGAACTCCGAGCTCAGTTTGCAGAAGCTAATCAAGCTTCAGAATGCTATGAAGCTGATGCCAATTTTCATCTTGCTATTGCAGAAGCTTGCGGAAATAAACTTTTAAAAGAGATTTACAAGATCGCTACGAAACATATTATGAGTTCGTTTCAGACGAAGCATGATAACAATACCGAATCATTTAAAATTTCTCAAAAAATACATACAGAGCTTTATCAGTGTATTTCAGATCAGGATTCAGATAAAGCGTTTATTATTGCACAAAAAATTGTTGATCAAACCTACTAAAAATTTTTAATAAAATTCATCAGATGATATGATGAATATGATTTAATATTATGGAAAATATAAGTAACAAAACCATTGACACGACCAAAATCGTTTATCCGATTTTGTTTATGATCAGTTTTTCTCATTTTTTAAATGACTTAATTCAATCTACAATTCCGTCATTGTATCCTATTCTAAAAGGAGAATTCAGATTATCATTCGCGCAGATCGGAATTATCACATTGGTTTTCCAACTTACAGCATCTATTCTACAGCCTTTTGTAGGAATTTATACCGATAAAAAACCAAATCCGAGATCTTTGGCCATAGGAATGGGATTATCTATGGCAGGTCTACTTTTATTAGCGGCTGCTCATGAATATTATGTGATTTTAATTTCGGTTGCATTAATCGGAATGGGTTCATCTATATTTCATCCTGAAGCTTCAAGAGTGGCGCAAATGGCATCGGGCGGACAAAAAGGTTTGGCGCAGTCCATTTTTCAGGTTGGTGGAAATTCGGGAAGTGCTATCGGACCATTATTGGTGGCCTTAATTATTCTTCCTTTGGGACAAGGTTATGTAGGGTTATTTGCTATCGCGGCATTTATTGGAATCATCATCTTATGGAGGATCGGGAATTGGTACTCAGAAAGATTATCATCAAGAAAATCATCAAAACATCCGAGTGATATTATTGAAATACAATTATCAAGAAAAAAAGTTTTGTTTTCTATCAGCGTTTTATTGGCTTTGGTATTTTCGAAATACATTTATCTGGCATCAATGACGAATTATTTTACATTTTTCCTGATTGACAAATTCCATGTATCTGTACAGGATTCTCAGCTTTATTTGTTTATTTTTTTGGCCGCAGTTGCAGTCGGAACCATTTTAGGCGGAAAATTAGGCGACAAATATGGAAGAAAAAAAATCATCTGGATTTCTATTCTGGGAGCTGCACCATTTACCATGTGTCTTCCCTACCTTCCACTATTCTGGACAATTATTTTTGCTGTTTTAATAGGATTAATCATCGCTTCAGCATTTTCAGCAATATTAGTTTATGCCACAGATTTGATGCCTAATAAAATAGGTTTGGTTGCCGGATTATTCTTTGGGTTTATGTTTGGAATGGGCGGAATTGGATCTGCCATTTTAGGAGCAGTTGCAGACGATACGAGTATTGAATATGTATTTAAAATCTGTGCATTCTTGCCGTTAATGGGTATTATTACTGCATTTTTACCAAATATAAAAGGAAATAAAAAATAAAAATTTCTTAAAATAAATTAGAATTTTAGGTGTAAAATATGCGTTTGAATCAGCTTATCCTAAAATTCTATTAAATTTTCATTGTAAATTTTTTAAGTTGAAATTTTAATAGAAAGTCTGCTGAATGGAACCATCTTAACCACAAAAGTTTCAACGTTACGAAGTACCCGCTTTGTCATTCCGTAGGAATCTTAGCGGAGTTTTTATAAATCATAACGTGAAAATATTTGTTGAGATTCCTACGGAATGGCAATTACACGATAATTTTAAACCAAATGCAAACTTCTTTAATTTAAAGAAGTTTTTAAAAAATAACTTAAAAACCGGTGGTTTGAATATAGGTTTCAAACAGAAAAAATACGCCGTTTCGTAAAGTGGGGCGTCACATTTTTTCTGTTGACGCACAATTCTTCGCTGATGTATTGATAATTTACAGCATACTCCACAAACGGAATCAGAGGTCTGAATACCATGAAAAGGTGAGAAATATGCTGTAAATTAGGTTGAAAAGATTATTTTTTGCTTAAAGCTTCGTCGTATCTTCTGCTGATCTCTTTCCAGTTGGTTACATTCCAGATCGCAGTAAGATAATCTGCTCTTTTGTTCTGATATTTCAGGTAATAAGCGTGCTCCCAAACGTCGATTCCGAAGATTGGCGTACCTTTTTCTTCCACAACATCCATCAAAGGATTATCCTGATTTGGCGTTGAAGAAACGAACAATTTCCCGTTTTTATCCACAGAAAGCCAAGCCCATCCCGAACCGAAACGGTCTGCTCCCGCTTTTGCCATTTTTTCTTTGAAAGCATCCATACTTCCGAAAGTATCGTTGATGGCTTTTGCCAAGTTTGCAGAAGGTTTTGTGTCTTTTTGTGGGGTTAAAACAGTCCAGAATAATTCGTGATTGTAATGACCGCCTGCGTTATTTCTTACCGCCATTGGTAAAGTTCCTGCTTTTGAAAGAATCTGAAACAACGTCTGTTTTTCCTGCGGAGTTCCTGCAATTGCTTTATTCAAATTGGCAACATAAGCTGCTGCATGTTTTGAATAGTGAATTTCCATTGTTTGGGCATCTACATTTCCCTCCAACGCATTGTAAGCATACGGCAAAGGCGTTTGCTTGAACTGTGCAAACGCAAACTGCGCCGCGAAAACCGCACTTAGTGCAGCGATTTTAAAAATCTTCATAACTTTTTGTTTATATGGTTGAACATTTATTTTTTTGTTGCTGGAAGTGGGATAATGGAGGATGGAAGTTTACAGCCGTACACCATAACTTCCCGCTCCCCTCTTCCCTCTTATTAATCTTTCAATAATTTTTTAATATCCTCAATTAAGATTTCTCGGTCGGGATGATATTTGCCGTTTAATTTGGGCAATGTTCCTTCTTTGTCTTCATAATTCAATCCTGAATAATATAGAATCGGCATATTTTCTTTGTTGTAGCGGCAACGTATATTTCCTTCCTGATCGACAAGTGCGATCATTCCGCTGTGGTTGAGATTTTCACTTTCGTCTTCTTTGTCTCCGACATAAATATCAAACTGGTCGGCAAGATTACCGATATAATCCCGATTTCCTGTCAAAAAATGCCAGTTCGGAGATTTTGCTCCAATCTTTTTTGCATGTTGCTTCAAAAGTTCGGGAGTATCATTTTCCGGGTCGATGCTGATGGAGATGATACCGAAATCCGGACTGTTGATCTCATCTTCAATAAATCTCATATTGGTATTCATTACCGGACAAATCGTCGGACACTTGCTGAAGAAAAATTCAACTAAATATACTTTTCCCAACATATCTTTATTGGTAATTTTTTTGTTATTCTGATCCGTCAGTTCAAAATCAGGAACCTTCATCACCGTATAAAGATTGTTTTTAAAATAGCTCATCCCAATCCCAATTCCCACAAACAGCAAAGCAATTACCACAATCGGAATAATGATTTTGCTTTTCGTATTGTTCTGCTTTTTATTTTTGGGCATACTTCTCAGGATTTTTTTTGAATTCGTCTCTGCACATTGAACTGCAAAAACCGTACGTTTTTCCTTTATAAACTGCCGTATCTTTCATATCGGCTTCCGTTGGCATATTACAAATCGGGTCTACCGCATTCGCAAACTTCACTTTTGGGGTAGTTGTTTTTGTAGGAGTATTTTTCTTTTTATGCTTTACTTTCGGGGTTTCCTGAGCACAGGCTAATAATGAAACAGATAAAAATGCTGTTAATAAAATCTTTGATTTCATTTTATTTTAAATTGAAATTAATAATTGCGTTGAATTAAATAAGTGCTTTTTAAACTAAATTTAATGTTGAAATTATTTTAACGCTAGGTTCGCAAAGTTTTTTGTAGACTTGATGTTTATTCGTTCGCAAAGGCGTTATACTCAGCAAATGATAGCTAAGTTATTTCAATATTAGATAAACTAAACATTTAATTTAAATACATTTTAAGCTAAAGGGGGATGGAATATTCGGGAGAAATATTCTGAAGTATGAGAATCAATATAATCCGAATTGGGATTTTTTAATTGAATATTTGATTGAGAAAATTCTGAGAAAGAGAGAATTTCATGAGACAAAAATACATCCAGGCCTGCAATTTTCACATTCTGAGAATTGCTGGATTGCTTTTCTGTTTTCGCCAATTCTTTTCCGACATAACATTTCCCCTTACAATTAGAATCTACGACATTTCTGTTTTCACAAAGATTTTTTACGATGTAATCATAGTTAATCACATAGTTTAACATCGGCAAAACAGGACGAATGGCGATGGTAAAAATGATGAAAAAGGATATAAAAAATTTCAAGTATCAAATCTTTAGCACAAATATAGTGTAGAAAATTGAGTTGAGCGGTAATTTATGATGAAAGTCAGGAAAGATGAGGAAGTTGGAAGCGGGGAGTTAGAAGATGGGAGTTTTATTTCCCACAGATTGCACGGATTTACACAGATGCTTGCGTTGATTATTTTTTTAATCGGTGTAATCTGCAAGATTTGCGAGAGATAAGTTTGCCTAAAAATCGAAGGATTTCATTGAAGATGGGTTGAAGTCCGTCTCTATTGAATAAAAGAAGCTGGATAATGTTTGTAGCCTGTTTGTAAACTTCCATATCCAGCTTCTAACTTCCCGCTTCTCAAAACTTCATTCTCTGAATTCTTACCGCATTTAAAATTGCCAGTAAAGCTACACCAACATCCGCAAAAACGGCTTCCCACATCGTTGCCAAACCTCCCGCTCCAAGAGCGAGAACAATACCTTTTACAGCAAATGCCAAGATAATATTCTGCCAGACAATTTTCCGGGTTTGTTTTCCGATATTGATTGCCATTGGAATTTTCATCGGTTTATCATCCTGAATAACGATATCCGCAGTTTCAATGGTGGCATCACTTCCTAATCCGCCCATTGCAATTCCGACATCGCTTAAAGCAACAACGGGAGCGTCATTGATTCCGTCCCCAACAAAAGCTACCGACTGATTTTTTGCTTTTAATTCTTTTACTTTATTGACTTTATCTTCGGGAAGCAAATCGCCATATGCATTTTCGATTCCTAATGTTTTAGCAACAAAGTCTACGACGGAAGTTTTGTCGCCGCTTAACATTGTTGTTTTTACATTCAGAGATTTAAGCTTATTAATGGTTTGTTTTGCATCTTCCTTTATCGAATCTGCAATCGTGAGATAACCGACAAACTTTTTATCGTAAGCAATTGCTATTAAGGTGTAGACGATATTTTCGGAATTTACATCATAGGAAATATTAAACTTCTTCATCAATTTCAGGTTTCCAACCAGCAATTCTTTTCCGTTAATTTCGGCTTTCAGACCTTGTCCTGCAATTTCTTCCACATTTTTCAGCTCAATAGAATGGTCGATTTCGCCTGCAAAATCATGAATGGCTGTTGCAATCGGATGCGTAGTTTTACTTTCCAGAGCATTGACCCATTTTAAAATTTCATCTTTATCAAAATCATCATTAAAATGAACTTCCTGAACTTTAAAAACACCTTCAGTCATCGTTCCGGTTTTATCCATCACCACATTTTGTATGTTGGCGAGAATGTCTAAAAAATTGCTTCCTTTAATTAAAATTCCATTTCGGCTTCCCGCTCCGATTCCCCCAAAATAACCAAGCGGGATAGAAATAACCAATGCACACGGACAGGAAATCACCAGGAACACCAAGGCCCGGTACAACCAACTTTTAAACTGATAATCTTCAACGAAAAAATACGGTAAGAAAGTAATTCCGATAGCAAGAAATACAACGATTGGCGTATAAATTTTCGCAAATTTCCTGATGAATAATTCTGTAGGCGCTTTTTGAGATGTTGCGTTCTGAACGAGTTCTAGTATTTTACTCAGCTTACTGTCTTTATACGCCGCCGTTACTTTTACCTGACTCACTGAATTCAGATTAATCATTCCGGCTAAAACGGTTTCGCCTTTTACTTTTGTATCGGGTTTGCTTTCTCCAGTCAATGCTGATGTATTGAATGAAGCTTTTTCGGATAATAATTCGCCATCCAATCCTAATTTTTCACCAGATTTCAACTGAATAATTTCTCCGATATTCACCAATTTTGCTTTTGCCACTTTTGGTTGTCCGTTTTCCAAAACTGTTACTTCATCGGGACGCTGGTCTAAAAGTAATTTAATGCTTGTCTTTGCTTTCGTTACTGCCATTGCCTGAAAAACTTCACCCACCGAATAAAAAAGCATTACCGCAACTCCTTCCGGATATTCGCCGATGGCAAAAGCTCCTACCGTTGCGATTCCCATCAGGAAAAACTCAGAAAAGACATCGCCATTTTTAATGCTTTCAAAAGCTTCTTTTAAAACAGGCAACCCAACCGGAAGATAAGCGATTAAATACCATACTAGACGAACCCAGCCGTTAAACCAAGTGTTTTCTATAAAATTATCGAAGCAAATTCCAATCAATAATAAGGCAAAAGAAATGATTGCAGGAAGAAACAGCCGGAAAACAGACTGATTTTCCACATCATGAGAATGCTCATGGTCGTGGCCTTCGTGATGATGATTATGCTCTTTTTAGATTTTGTACTGCAACATTCTTCCATAACTTTAATTTTAGTCAAAATTAAGCCAAACCCGAATGCAATGCTATTGCAAACTTTCAAGACAGCTTTCACAGATTTCTTTTGCGAAAAGCCGTATTTCATCAATTCTGAAATTAGTCTGAATATTTTCTGGAAAGGAAATATCTTCTTTACAGGTCGTCTGTTTACAGATTTTGCAATAGAAATGAAGATGCCAGTCTTTGTGAGTATTTTCGTCGCAACCATCGTGGCAAAGTTTATATTTCGTCGTTGTATTTTCCTGAATACTGTGCACAATTCCTTTTTCTTCAAAGGTTTTCAAGGTTCGGTAGATTGTCGTTCTATCGGCATTTTCAAAATGATTTTCAATTTCAGACAAAGAAAGAGCCGCTTCCTGAGAACTTAAGAAGTCGTATACTAAAATCCTCATGCTTGTGGGTTTGGTGTTTTTGTCGATGAGTTTGTTTTCGATGTCTGTTTTCATCAGGAAAATTTTTGAATGTTCTATCTCAAATTTAGCTTTTTTAAATGTTTTCTCTCTGATTTACCGCAAGCTTCTTTAAACTTTTTATTTAACCACAAAAGAGGCAAAAGTTTCAAATGCTTTATTTAAAGTTAATAAATAATAAGAAAAAGAAGATCACAATAGCTTTTTTTAAATCTCTCACTTTTCTCTTTTAAGGATTTTACTTATCTAAATAATCTTTTGTACATTTTTTGTGGTTAATTTAAAGATAGAAAAATTAAAACTAAACTATAAATTCGGATTATTCTCAATCTCCTTCTGCGGAATCGAGAATAAATAATATCTGCTGTTCGGAGCAAAAGCCGACTGGTCAGGAAAAGCAAAGATGGTGTGACCTCTGCCGTTTACTGTTTTTACTGTTCCATCGGGAATGGTAACCTGCACCTGGATCGCCTGTCCGTTTGAATCGGTGTAAGGCTTTCTTACGACAGTTCCCTGCGTTCTGATGATATCTGACAGAGAAAATCCTTCCCCGAATAATTCTTTTCTTCTTTCAATTAAAACTTCTTTAATGACATCATTTTGTGCTAAAGAACCGCTGTAAATATTTGCATTTCTGGCAGATTTCAATTGATTTAAAACCGTAACCGCATTCGAAACATTTCCGTTTCTGGCTTCCGCTTCCGCTTCAATTAAATACATTTCGGCAGCTCTCATGTAAACGATATCGGCAATTAAATTGGCTTTAAATTTAAACTTAGCATATCTCAACAAACCTTCTCTTCCCGGAAGCCCGTCCCATGAAAACAGAGAATAGCGAACATCATTGGTATCAAACAAATCTTTGAAATAAGGGTCTGCCATGAAGCTGTAATAATAACTTCCCGACGAAGAAACGTCTAAAAAATGGAATGCATAACTCTCACCTGACTGCTCCTGCGTTTGTCCGTGACCCCAAATCCATTCTCCGTTGCTGATGTCGTTGAAACCTTCTTTATATTTTTCAGGTGCCATTAAAGCGTAACCGTTTCTTGCGATTTTTGCAGATGCTGCCGCATTTGCCCAGTCACCAGTATTTAAATAAACTCTGGCCAACAAGCCGTTCACGACTGACCTGTCGATTTTATCTTTATTGTTTCTTGAATAATTCTGAAGCAATTGGTCTGCATCCGTCAAATCACTTTTTATTAAAGTATAAATTTCTTCCAGACTTGCTCTTTTCTTTCCTACTGAATTGGTCGTGGTAGGTTCAGTATAAATCGGAGCCGTTAAAGCATTTTTATCTTTCAAATAACTGAACTGATAAAAGCTCGCCAGATTTAAATAACAAAAAGCTCTCAACGCTTTTGCCTGACCTTTTACCTGATTTTTCTTTTCCTGACTTCCTTCTGCAGCATCGATTCTCGCAATAACATTGTTCATATTATTAATCGTGGAATACAATAAACTCCAGATAAAAAGGGGTCTACTCCCTGCATTATTCACCAAATCTGTGAAAGAATAAGCTGCCGGAAACCCGTATTTGTTGGTTAAAACCGCCACATCACTTCCCATAGCGTCACTCGTTCTCAATACCGTTGAGTAACCAATGTTGGCATATGTTGTTCCGTCATCATTAAATTTCGCCCAGGTTCCGTTGATTACCGTTTCCGCGCTTTCAGCCGTTTTGAAAACCTCTTCTTCACTCGCCTGGTTGGTCGGAGCCGTTTCCAAATCGTTTTCACAACTCACTAAAGTGAATGATGTAATTAAAGCAAAAGATAAATATTTTAATTTTTTCATTGTTTTTATTTAAATGTTAAAGCGTTGCCTGTAAACCGAAAGTGATTGTTCTCATCGCAGGATAACGGTAATACGTTGTTCCGTCCAGGGTCTGTTCCGGATCCATTCCTTTGTGCTTGTAGAAGGTTAAAAGATTTTCTCCCTGTACATACAATCTGAATTTCTTCACGCCCCATCTTTCAAAATATTCAGTCGGAAGCGTGTAACCTAAGCTCATATTTTTCACTCTTGCATACGTTCCGGAATATAAAAATCTTGACGATGCTGAAGTCCAGTTGTTGGTTGTTGTGCTCAAAGCAGGGACGTCTGTGTAAGGATTTTCGGGTGTCCATCGGTTCAGCATCTCTGAACTCCAAGCTCTTCCTGCAGCACTTCCGTTATGCATAATCATCGTATAGTCGGTATCTAAAATTTTACCACCGATACTAAAAGTCACCAATGTTGAAAAATCGAAGTTTTTATACGCTAAACTGGTCGTTAGACCTCCCATTACTTTCGGAAGTGATGAACCTTGCAATGTTTTTGTAGCTTTTGCGTATTCTGAGGTTGTTCCTTCTACCGTATTTCCGTTGGCATCTGTTGTGATTGTTTTCCAAAGCGGGTTTCCATTGCTTGGATCTACTCCTGCCCACTCAGGAATGAAGAAATCATAGATGGATCCTCCGACTTGCAACAATTTCGTTCCACTTACGATGGAACCTTTTGGAAGTTTGGTTATTTTGTTATTTAAAGTGCTTAAATTAAGGTCAATATTCCATTCAAAATCTTTCGTTTTAATGGGTGTTGTGAATAATGAAAACTCAAAACCTGTATTTTTCAGCTCTCCAATATTCGCCTGAAATCCACTAAAGCCCAACGACGGAGCTAAAGGCATATCAAATAGAAGATCCTTGCTTTTTCTTTGGAAATATTCGACGTTACCTTTAATTCGGTTATTTAAAATTGCAAATTCCAATCCTACATTTAGGTTTAAATTTGTTTCCCATTTCAAATCGGGCGTTGGTAATTTACTTGCAACCGTTCCGCCTTCACCTAAATTGTTATAAAAAGCATACAAACTTTGGTATGCATAATAGGTACTCAGCTTGTCATTTCCCTGACCTCCGTAACTTGCACGAAGCGTTAATTGATTAAAGAAATTCAGTTTTCTGATGAAATCTTCATTGGAAGCTTTCCAGGAACCGCCAACTGACCAGAATGTTCCCCATCGATTCTCCGGAGAAAATCTGGAAGAACCATCCGCTCTCACCGATCCGGAAACGAAATATTTATTCTGATAATCATATTCCGCTTTTCCTAAATAACTCAGCAAACCTAATTTATCACTGTTCCCACTGAAACTTCCTAACAAAGCTGCAGCATCCGGCTCATAATAATATGGCAGTGAAAACTGACTTCTGTTTCCGGAAATCGTCTGGTATTCGTAATGATAAAATTCCTGACCACCCAAAACATTGATGTGATGCTGACCGAATTTTTTATCGTAGGTTAAAATATTACTCGTTGTATAAGAAAGCGTTCTCGAATTGGTTTTGGTGACAGAACCTCCGATTTCAGAGCCTTCGCCTAATAGTGGATTGGTATAATAATGACCGTTATAATTCAGTAAATCAACAGAAAAATTAGTTCTGAATTTTAATTCCGGTAAGAAAGTAAATTCTGCAAAACCCTTTCCTGAAAAGTTATCTTCACGGTTTTCGTTCTTGTCTAAAGGTAAGGTCGCTGCTGCATTTTGATTCTGTAAAGCACTTGTCGGTCGGTATTTTCCGAAGTCATAGATGTAATTTCCACCTGCATCCAATTTGTAGCTTCCATCCGCATTTCTTTCATAATAAGGATAAAATGACGGAATCACTCTCGCCGCATTGATGATATTGTCCGTTCTGGAATCTGATGAAGGCGGTGCTTCCTGAAGACTGTTGGTATAGGCTAAATTTGCTCCGACATTCAACCACTTTTTCACTTCAGAATTGATTTTTAATCTTGAGCTGTATTTTCTGAAACCTGAGCCAATCGCAATTCCTTTATCATCGAGATATCCCAAAGAGAAAAAATAATTGCTCTTTTCGTTTCCACCGCTGAAATCCAAATCCACTTGACTACGTGAAGCAACTCGCTGTAAAATATCTCTCCAGTCATCGTTCCACAAAGGAGTTGCGCCAGACAAAAGTTTGCCATCTGTACCCACAGGTTTTTCAAATTTTGAACCGTAAGGATTGATGCCTAAAGCATTAACCAGATTATCAGTCGCCATCTGCGCAGCCTGCTGAGAAGAAACCTGACTCGATTTATAGCCATTCCTCAAAGCTTCCCAATACAACTGGAAATACTGGTCTGTATTTACCTGTTCATAATCTTTTACTGCTCTACTCGAGAAACCCTGGCTTATATTAAAGTTTACTCTTGCTTCGCCATTTTTACCGGATTTTGTGGTAACAATAATGACACCATTTGCTCCTCTGGAGCCGTACAATGAACTCGCTGTGGCATCTTTCAAAACGCTGATTGACTCAATATCATTTGGGCTTATAGAGTTGATATTTCCGTCAAAGGGCATTCCGTCAACCACGAATAATGGGTTGCTTGATGCACTTACAGAACCGATTCCACGGATTCTGATGGAAGCTGTAGAACCCGGCTGCCCCGAAGAACTTACCGCCTGAAGACCGGGCACCTGCCCTTCCAAAGCTTTTGTGATATTGGTAACGGGTCTGTTGTTGATTTTTTCGCTCGAAATTGTTGCTACAGAACCTGTATAACTTGTTTTCTTAGCTTTTCCGTAAGCCACTACTACCACTTCATCAATCTCTTTTTCCCGAAGAGTGTCTTTTTTAGTTTCCTGTCCGTTCACATTCGCAATCCCGAAGAAAAATGCGGCAACGGGTGGAATCCAAATTTTAGAATTAATTAAATTTTTGCTAATCATAATCCATTTTATTTACTGCTAATTAAAATTTAGCCTTTTATAAAAAAGACAGCAAACAGCATCAATAATCATGATTAACACTTTGCTCATCTTTCCTTTTTCAAGGCTGAATGTAACACCTTGCACAGTGCAGGTTGTTAAGATTTCTTTGGGTCAGTTCCCTCCATCTTTCTTTATAAGCCGTTGCAAATCTAAAAACAAAAAGTCTACAAAACAAGTAGACTTTAAAATTTTGAATATAAATTTTATAAAAATTAACGTAATTTTATTTTAAAAACGTCAATTATAGACAGTTATAAAAATGTTAAATTTTCAAATATGAGAAATATCATTAAAAATAATGTAATGATAAAATTGAGATTTAAATGTAATTTAGATTATCATTTAAAAGAATATTGAAATAACTTAATATGTTTCTACAAGTTCTCGATACATTTTCTAAATTTCATTTCGAAAAATACTCGAACTGATTCAAAAACTTTTAATTTTATAGCATGAAAGTTTTAATTGTAAACGGCCCGAATCTGAACTTGTTAGGTACAAGAGAACCAGAAATTTACGGAACAACTTCAATGGAAGATTATCTGGAAAATTTAAAATCTGAATTTTCTTCCCATGAAATTCAATATTATCAGTCAAATATTGAAGGAGAATTGATTAACAGACTCCAGCAGGATGATTTTGATGCGTTGGTTGTTAATCCGGGAGCTTTTACGCATTATTCTTATGCGATTGCAGATTGTTTAAAAAACATTCAGAAGCCGAAAGTGGAAGTTCACATCAGCAATATTTATAAAAGAGAAGAGTTTCGGCAGAAATCTGTGACAGCAACAAATACTGATGCAGTATTATCAGGTTTTGGAATGGAGGGATATCGATTGGCTATTTTGAGTTTGAAGTAATTCCCACAGATATCACGGATTTAAACAGATGATTGCGTAAAACTTTCTCTTGCAGATTTTAGGGATTACGCAGATTACTTCATGATAAAATAAAAAAAGGCTCATCAAATTGATGAGCCTTTCTTCACTATTTCTAAATGGTCTGTTCCTGCAATTGAGGACCAGAAGCAATCAGCTTTTTGGCTTCGTCATTACCGCAGTACTGCTCGAAGTTTTTGATATATTTTGCAGCAAGATCTTTTGCTTTTTCTTCCCATTCTGCAACATCACTGTAGGTTTCTCTTGGATCAAGAATACCTTCAGAAACATTTGGCAATGTCTTCGGAATCTCAAGATTCATAATTGGAAGAGTAGTTTTCTCAGCATTTTCGATTGATCCGTCGATGATCGCATCAATAATTGCTCTTGTATCTTTTAATGAAATTCTCTTTCCGGTACCGTTCCAACCAGTATTTACCAAATACGCTTTTGCACCATGCTCTTTCATTTTCCCGATTAATGTTTTAGAATACATTGTTGGGTGTAATGTAAGGAATGCTTCACCAAAAGCCGGAGAGAATGATGGTTCAGGTTCTGTAATTCCTCTCTCTGTACCTGCTAATTTTGAAGTATATCCGCAAAGGAAGTGGTATTGAGCCTGATCTTCATCTAAAATTGAAACCGGAGGCAACACTCCGAAAGCATCAGCAGAAAGATAAACAATCTTGCTCGCATGACCAGCTTTTGAAGGCAAAACGATTTTGTTGATATGGTAGATCGGGTAAGAAACTCTCGTATTTTCTGTGATAGAACCATCAGTATAATCGGCAATACCGTTATTTACAACAACATTTTCAAGAAGCGCATCTCTCTTGATGGCTCTAAAAATATCCGGTTCTTTTTCTGCTGACAAATCAATTACTTTAGCATAACATCCACCTTCATAGTTGAAAACTCCGTTGTTATCCCAACCGTGCTCATCGTCTCCAATTAAATATCTTTTAGGATCTGCAGACAAAGTTGTTTTTCCCGTCCCTGAAAGTCCGAAGAAAAGAGCAACATCTCCCTCCTCTCCTACGTTTGCAGAGCAGTGCATTGAAGCCATACCTTTTAATGGAAGGTAATAATTCATCATTGCAAACATTCCTTTCTTCATTTCTCCACCATACCAAGTTCCTCCGATAATCTGAAGTTTTTGAGTAAGGTTGAACATCACAAAATTTTCAGAATTTAATTCCTGCTCTTCCCAGTTTGGATTGGTTGTTTTTGAACCATTGATCACTGTGAAATCCGGCTCACCGTAATTTTCTAAATCGTAATGAGAAGGTCTGATGAACATATTTGTAACGAAATGCGCCTGCCACGCAACTTCCACGATAAATCTTACTTTAAGTCTTGTATCTTCGTTTGTACCGCAAAATGTATCGACAACATAGATTTTTTTGGCATCAGAAAGTTGATTTAATACTAAATCTTTACAAGATTCGAAAACTTCGGGAGTTGTTGGTAAATTTACTTTACCATCCCAGAAAATAGTATCTTTCGTTACATCATCCTGTACAATATACCTGTCTTTAGGCGAGCGACCTGTGAAAATTCCTGTTTTTACAGAAACTGCACCCGATTCTGTAAGTTCAGCTTTTTCAAAACCCTGATTTTCAGGCGAAACTTCCGCTTGATATAATTCTTCGTATGAAGGATTATAAATTAATTCGTAATCTCCTTTAATCCCTAATTTTTGTAAATCCTGGATGATTCTGGCGTTTTTCATTTTACTTATATTTTCTTTTTGCTTTTTGTCGGTTTAACATAATTAATATTAACTATTTGTTAAACTTCGATAAATATAAACATATAAGCGAAAATGGCAAATAAAAAATGATTTAATTAATCAATTGACTAACAATCAATTAAACCATCCCATTCGAAAATTGTTGTAAAACCTTTTCCCCAAAAATAGTCTTCAAAGCCTTCAAATTTTGCACTCATTACAAAATCTCCGCCCCAAGCGCCTAAACTTTTGACAAATTTTGCACAATCTGCAAAAAAAAGTGATTTAACTGTAGGAATTTTAATAAAATCGGAAATATTCTGTTCATGTAACATTATTAGTTCAGAAAATTTATCTAATTCATTACACATTAAAATATTTCTTGTGAGATCAGAAAATTCATCAATCAGATTTTGAGACTTTAATTTTGACTTGTAAAGATTGATTGCTTCACGGCTATCCTGCTTTTGATTAAGATGAATAAAAATCAGTTCATTTTTAAAACTTGGGTTGAAATCTACTTTCTCAAAATGTATTTCAGGTTTATTCTGAAATAATACCGCAGATTTCGCATGTGCAACAGCAATATCGTACCCGCTCCCACCTAAACTTATTGAATTCAAATGAAAAGGGTCAATTTGCGCCCACTCTGCCAAATTATTCATTAAAGTAGAGCTGCTTCCCAAACCGTAATCTGGAGGAAACTGAAGGTTTGTTTTTAAAAGATAGGTCGTTGTATTTTTAAATTTAGTTTCAGAAAGATTCTGAACATTTTGGAGAGTTTTCAGAATAAACTCTGCGCTTGAAGTAATATTGGTCTCTAAAATCTGCCAGTTTTTGTAATCAATGACAGCTTTTAACCATAATTTGTTTTGATGATAAGCTTCCCAGAAAACGATTGATTTTCCGTCATGCTTTTCTTCAAAAAAAAACTCCTGTCCTAGCTTTGTGGGTACAGCAAGGACAAGAGCTCCGTCTACAGCGAAATATTCTGAAGTAAGCATCAGCTTTCCCGGTGAATAAATTTCGCCCATTGTATTGTAATTTAGATTGCAGAAGCAGAAGCTACTTCGCTATCAATTTTCTTGATTAATCCCTGAAGTGTTTTTCCGGGACCTACTTCTACGAAATTAGTTGCTCCGTCTTTGATCATATTCTGAACAGACTGTGTCCATTTCACAGGACCTGTCAACTGAGCGATAAGATTCGCTTTAATCTGATCAGGATCTGTAACAGCAGTTGTCGTGATATTCTGATAAACAGGAATTGTTGCGTTTCTGAATTTTGTGTTCTCAATAGCAGTTGCCAATCTTTCCTGTGCAGGTTGCATTAATGGTGAATGGAAAGCTCCGTTTACCGGTAAAAGCAATGCTCTTTTTGCGCCTGCTTCTTTTAATTTTGCGCAAGCTTCTTCTACTGCAGCCGTTTCTCCGGAAATCACCAATTGCCCGGGACAGTTATAATTTGCAGGAACAACAACTCCACTGATTGATGCACAGATTTCTTCTACTTTAGCATCATCCAATCCTAAAATTGCAGCCATCGAGCTCGGATTGGCATCACAAGCAGCCTGCATTGCTTTTGCTCTTTCAGAAACCAGTTTCAAACCGTCATCGAAAGATAAAACTCCATTTGCCACTAATGCAGAAAATTCTCCTAAAGAGTGTCCAGCAACCATTTCTGCACCAAGACCATTTACAGCTTTCAGCGCAGCAACAGAATGTATAAAGATTGAAGGTTGTGTAACTTCAGTTTTTTTAAGATCTTCATCTGTCCCGCTAAACATAAGGGAAAGAATATCGAAACCTAAAATTTCATTGGCAGATTCCATCAGATCTTTGATGTCTTTACGGGAATCGTACAGCTCTTTTCCCATACCTACAAACTGTGATCCCTGCCCAGGAAATACAAGTGCTTTCATTTATTTATTTAAAAATTAATACAAATATTTAGTTTAATATACCGTTCCTGAAAATTAAGGAACCAATCTGATCACACGGAAACCAGTGTTTACATAAGCTCCGTTTGATTTAGATTTTACAAATTCAAACTTGGTAGCAAGCTGGGTCTGAACTTTATTGATCTGTTTAAAGATTTCGCCTTTTTTGTTTTCTCTTGTCAACATATCGTTAACAACGTCGAAACCAATTACAGCATATTTGCCAGGAACTTTACAATATTTTGCTTTGTAAGCCGCTAAAATTTCTTTTTCAAAATTGCCATCCGTGTTAATCTTTCTGTCCATCAGATAAACAAGACTTGCCTGACTTAGTTCGTCAACTTTTTTCTCGAAGCTCGGAACAGCATACATACTGAAGGCTTTCACCCCCTGAACTTCTTTAGACAAAGCAATAACTTTACTAGAAAAAGCTTCCCCTACTGTATCATTATCGCTTGCTAAAATTGCAATAACGGGAGCAGACTGACCTGTCATCATATTTTGATCCAACTGAATATCAGATGCAGAAGATACAATACTTACATGTGCATTTTTAACATTTTTTTCAAGACTAGACTTCAGATAATTCGCATTATCTTTTTTCGAATCTGCAAGAATATATATTTTCTGATCAGAATAAACCGATTTTACTTCTTCCGCAATTTTATCGGCATAAGTCTGGTCGTTCGTTTCAACGATAATCAGGTTGCTGTAGTTGTATAATTCCGGAGAGTTTGCAAAAGGAGCGACCACAGGAATTTTCTGAGTTTTTGTAAAATCTAAGAGATCAATGACATTTGACTTGAAAAATGGCCCGATAATTAAATCGGTATTATTTGGATTGATTTGAGACAAAGAACTCTTGAATGAATCTTCATTTCCCGAATCAACAATTTTTATATCTAATTTTTGTCCTCCGGCAGCATTCCTTTCAATCGCTAGTTTAGCACCTGTAAGAAAATCAGTTGCCATAGCACGATATTGTGTTTGCCCTGTATTGTAACCGAAAGGTAACATTAGAACCACACTTAAAGCATCACCATTCTTTTTAATGTATGCTGCGTCAAGTTTTCTGATCTTTAAAACCATTCCGGCTTTTAAACCTTTTGCTAAATCGGGATTTAATGCAATCAGTTCATCAATGGTAACCCCAAATTTATTGACGATTGAAAAAACAGTATCTCCTGATTCTACAGTGTAAGTAGCATATTCATCCTGACCTGAGTGGGAATTTGAAGCTGAAGATCTTTCGTTTCCTGAATCAATTTTAGTTTTAGTATTTGATGCAGAAGCAGGTTCCACAGGCGTTGTTTCAACAGGTTTTGTTGTAGCTACAGTTTGATTTCCGCCATATTTTTTTATGCTTTCAAGAGGCAACGTGATTTCGTCACCGATCTTGGTATGAGAATCCAGATCAGGATTTAATTTTCTTAGATCCGTTTCAGAAATTCTGTATTGTTTTGTAATACCGTAAATAGTTTGTTTTGGCTGAAGAATAATTTTACCTGTTTGTGCAGAAGTAGGTGTAACAGGTGTTTTTGTAGTGGAATTACTACCCCCTTTTACATTAACAACATCACCAATGGCAAGTTTTCCTTCTTTAACTTTAGGATTTAACTTGAATAGCTCATCTACAGAAATTCCGTATTTCTTAGAAATATTGTATGGAGTATCCCCTTTTATAACCGTGTGTGTTTTCTGAGCAGACAAGCTCAAAAACATACATAAACCAGATAGTACAAAAAACCTCTTAATCATTTTCGATATTATAAGTTACAAAAATACTTCTTTAAAATTAAATGGCAACAATTATTAATTTTGAATCTTCCACAACCATTTCTTCCAGACAAAATTCTATCCACGAATAGCCTAAGTCTGCAAAAAACACAGAGAAATTAAAAATTCTTTCCTGCCATGTTTTAGAAGGATGGACGTCTAAAAATAAATTTTCAAGACGCTCCAATAATTCGCTTTGCTTGATTTTCTCAGCTCTAAGAAGCCTCTTTTTCATTCTTTCGAAAGACTTTAGCTGTCTTACTTCTTCAGCTTTTACCAGATTTCCAAAAGATTGCTCTGTCGTTTCAGCTACATTTTTCAATTCTGAAAACTGTCTTGTGAGAAGATTTTCTTTTTCATTAAGCAAATTAAGAATTTCATTGTTATCTAAAATCTTATTGTTGGTAATTTTAGTGAAATTCTGGAAAAAATCTTCCATTTTTAAATCCAGCTTAGCCATTTTACCTAATATTTTTTCTTTTAAAAACAACATTGAGTTTCTGGGAATTAAAATAGGAAAAGGTAAATTTATTTCAGAAAAATAATCTTTCAGTTCCAGCCAATACATGATCTCAGCATTTCCTCCGATATAAGCAAGGTTTGGCAAAACCATTTCCTGATAAACAGGACGCATAAGTGCATTCGGGCTGAATTTTTCCGGAAAGTTTTCAAGCTCAGTCAGAATTTCTTCTTCGGTAAACTGAATATTTTTATCGACCACAAAATATTTTTCACCGTCAAAATCTATCCGGTCTCTGGTTTCAGAAAGATAAAAAAGGTTTATTTCACGAGGGTTTACTTGAACTTTACCGTATTTCTCAGTCAGAAAATCTACTTTCGCTTTTGAATTTTGGTGTAGGCTAAAATTTTGAAGCTCGTCTTTAAAAACATCTTTCATCTGATTTTTTAAAGCTTTTGAGTCGCCGTCTAAAATTAACAGACCAAAGTCACTAAACAATCGGTTTACAAGCGTCTGAATTGCTTCCGTTAAAGTATTTCCGGTTTTATACGCTTCTTTCAGCATTAAAATCAGTTCAGTTCCGAAAATAGAATCTTTGAATTCTTTTTCAAATTCTGAAATGAAAAAGGTATCATTGATTTGAATTCTTCCTACAGCACTTCCGGATTTCTCGTTGATCTCGTAGTAATTATTCTCTGTTTTAAAATGATTAATCTCAGCAAAATCATGGTCTTCAGAAGCCATCCAATATACCGGAATAAAATTAAAGTCCGGGAAATTCTGCTGTAAATATGAGCAGGTTTTTATTGTCTGGAGAATCTTATATACGAAAAACACAGGTCCTGAAAAAAGATTCAGCTGATGCCCAGTTGTTATCGTAAATGTATTTTTTTGTTTTAAATTCTCTAAATTTTCTGATTGTTTTTTTGAAATCGTAAAATCAGAAAGCTGAGATTTAAGGGTCTCAACGAGAATTTCTCTTTTCTCTGATGAGAAAGAATTTTGTTTTGAATGAATTTGTCTTGCAAAATTTTCTAACGAAAAAGTATAGTTTTCGAAACCTTTTATCTGATGATTCAGAAAATCTTTTACCAGTTGCGGTATGCTTTCAATCTCGTTAAATGCTATTTTATTTATTGTTTTCAACCTGATTTTATTTTAGTTGAACAGATACCAAACAATTCCTATATTCAGTCTGAAATCGTAGACCGGATAATGTGGAAATGCATAAGCTTTATTATGAGAAATAAGTGTTCCCATTTGTTGTCCTTCGATGAAGAAAAACATTTTCTTCACTTTCATATTAAAGTAAAGATCTGCAATCGGCTGTCCACCGATCGAGAATGAGTCTGCGCTTGGCAAGATATATTCGTTAAGAATCGGAAAATATTCTCTCGTTGCAAATTCTGAAAAGTAATACACTTTTACACCTGCCTGAATTTCCGCAGCATTTTTGAAAGCTTTAGACTGGAAAAACAAATTGGCTCTTCCAATTATAGAAGGCATTGGAAGCAAATCTTTATTGGTTAAAGCATTTTGAAACTGTAATCTTGTATTTAAATGAAACTTGCCATAGCTGAATGTAGCATCACCACCGATCTGAGAAATATTTAAAGAACTTGCGCTTTGTCTTGGCATTGCAGCCATATCAAAATACGTATAGTTCTCAATTCTAAAATAATTGGCAAACAATTCGGTTTTGAACCATTTCAGATTTAAGCTTCCTCCCACTTCCATAACCGACTGGTTTTTTGCGTCAGAAAGAAAGTAGTTATAATTATTGTAAACAGAAGTATTTGCAAGATAATTAAATGACGGATATGCACTTTGAAAATTCAGTTTTGCATTGACAAAATAATCTTTTACGGGTTCAAATTTCACGTTGTTTGTCGATTTGAGATAATCTCCGAACTGACTTCCTTTAGATATTTCTAAAAATGAATTTACCTGGAACTTATCAAATAGTTTAATCTGAAGATTTCCTACCGCTCCTAATCTGTTTTCTTTAATCTCATTTGGAATTTCTAGAACCGGCAAAGTAATATCGGTAACTCCGAATTTTAACATCTGATATCTAATTCCTGCATCTAATTTGAATTTTTCATTATCGAAAACCAAATTTAATGTGTTACTAAAATTGTTTGAGTATTTTTTAGTTTGAAGTGGGAATCCGTTTACTAATTCTGCAGATGTTGAATACCAATATTCTTCAGGCGCATCCTGACCATAATAATATTTGTTCCCCTGATTAAAAAGGGTATGTCTTATTCTAAAAGGAAATTTTTCAGAATTGAAAGGTGTAAACTGATGACTTAAATAATATCTTCTGTATGAAAATTGCGAACTTGAAGATGCTAAATTAACTTGCGCATTCTGCCTGTTCCTGAATTGCCTGTTACCCGACTGAAAGAGATCATCGTTGATGATTCCTCCATTTTCCTGATTGTTTACGTTTTGATGAAGGTAGTGCGCAAACAATTCGTAGTTTCCGCTTTTTGAGGTATAATGACCGGAAAATAAAGTGTTGTTATTTGAGGCTAGAGAATTTCTGTAAAATCCCTGCGAACGCAATCCCATATAATCAAGCGAAAAATTGAATCTTTTACCAATATTTTGGGTGTATGTAGACTGCAAAGCAGCACCATTTCTCATTGCCGTATGATAGATGAAAGCAGCGGTAGGTGTTTTTACATCATAATATTTTACATCGTTAATTCCTAAAATTCCGTACGACTTGTTTGTAGGAAGTAATGCCAGATTCTGTTCAGCATTCACTTCATAAGACAAAGGATTAAATCCCGAACCAATATTCGCAAACTGTACCTTTCCGAAATTATCTCTGTTGTTGTACTGCGAAAAAATATACGTTTTATTAAACGTCATCGCCGTATCAAAAACTTTTTTTTCAGAAAACTGTGTCTGATACTGATAATCATTAATAGTTGGTTTAAAAATCTTTAAAGAATCTTTTGTTCCGGAATCAATGATCAGTGTATCTTTCATTTTCTTCTCCAACATATTGGAGTCAGTCTTGTTGACAATAACCTGAGCCTTAACAAAAGAGGTAAGAAAAAATATGATGAGAAAGGAATATTTCATTTATTTTTATTGTAAGGCAAAAATAAGAAATAAAAGGAAATAAAAAACCCCGTCGTTGGACGGGGTTATATTAATAATAAAATTTACTTATTAGTTGAGAGGAGGCCAATTACCATTTGATTTAGTCAAAGTAGTTGTAGCATATTCTCCGTATGAAGTTGTCCACTTAAATGTTAATTTATTACCATTTACAACAACATCAGAAATAGCCCAAGTATCACCATATTGTAGATTAGCTCCGGTAAAAGAAAGCGTATTACATTGATCTACAAGTCTAATTCCAGTTGAAACTGGTGCATAACCTGACCATACTGAATAAGCCCCAAAGCTAGAATCAGAAATCGTATATTCATTACCCGTTGCATTAGCAGTAAGGGTAACATTACCAGTTACAGGACCCGGTACAGGAGCTAATCCTGGAGCAAATGCATTAACCGTTGAATATTGATAAGTACCTGCTAAAGCGGAAGTACAAGCAAAATTAACTTTAACTTCTTGATTAAATGCTGCTCTAGGTAATGTTGTGTTATTCATTGTAAAAACAGCATTCTTTTTTGCAACCGCAGCGGCTTTCGTTACATTAAGCTTGAAATAACTTCTAGCAGTTCCATCTTTTAAAATATCTGCACCTTGTACAATTGTAAAATCAGTCCCTAATACAGCAGTCGACTTAGCCTGATCAAACACTAATGTAACATTATGATCACCTCCTACAGCTTTCGTTACACCATAAGGCAGCATATAATCACCATCTGGTGCAGTCAGCGCTCCTTTTTCAAAATGCAATAAAGAATCACCGTCAAAGTATATCTGTTCTTCATCTTTACATGAATTGAAAACAGAAAGTAACGTGATAATTGTGAATATACTTAATAATTTTTTCATTTTTTAATTTTTAGTTAATTAATAACCAGGATTCTGTTGAATAGTAGGATTACCATTAAGTTCCGCAGATGGAATAGGTAATGTAAATCTGTAATCAGTTACTGGAAGTGTTAAAGGAGTAGAAGCGTTTGTATCATCAATAGCATTTCTGTCAATACTAACACCAGCTTCTGTACCTAATCTTTTCAAATCCAAGTAACGATGTCCTTCAAAACTAAATTCAGCTCTTCTTTCTGCCAATATATCCTGTAAAGCAGCAGCCTTAGATGCATAAACTGGTAAAGCAACAGGAGCAAGATAGTTTCTAGCATCTCTTACACTTTTAACTAAAGCTGCAGCAGCTGAATACCCTGCTGGAGTCTGCGCTTCACATTCAGCAAGAATTAAGATCATTTCTGAAATTCTGAAAACCTTAACATCATTTCGTAATGGTGCATTTGTTTTACCCGGATATTTATCAATCACATAAACATTTGCAGTCGATGAAGGATCTATAAAAGCATATCTTCTAATATCTCCTGCTGCATTTAATCTGTTGAATAGATTGATACCCGCTGTCCATAAAGGAGAACCCGTTAAACTTGTATTATTAGTAGTGTAAATAGCAGCAATGTTACCGCCTGTTCCACCAACTGGTCTACTTAAAGAGAAGATAACTTCTGAGTTAGGAACTACAACATCAGCCCAAATTCTTCTATAAGGATTTGTTGGTGCCAAAGAATAAAATTGAGTATTCCAAGTTGCAGACCCAGGTGTTCCAGCCGGAATTGGAGTTGCAGGAGCTAAAGTAACACCAGAATTATTGATTACATCTTGAGCATATTGCTTAGCTAATGTGTAATTTTTTCTATATACATACATTCTTGCACGCATTGCATTAATTACATTCTTATTAATAAAATAAGGAGCTGCATGAGTTGCGGGTGGTGTAAGATTATTCTCAGCAAATGCAAGATCAGACTCTACCAAAGCCCATATTGCACCATTGTTACTTCTAGGCAATTGATCCTGAATACCAGGAACCTCGGTAGTTAAAATTACTCCTAAGGCATTATTATCAGCCATATTTGGTGAGAAATATGACTCCAGGTTTAAATAAGCAAATGCACGTAAAGCTCTTGCTTCAGCAAGCGCATTGTTGTACAAAGCTTGTTCACTACTGGACGGAGTAATTGTAGAAGCTGCTTTGATCAATCTATTTACACGATTTATCGTAGTGTAATTTTGTTGCCAAATAGCACTAGCATATCCATTGTCAGTTGTAGATACAAATCTAAATAGACCTTGATCCTGACCTGTATTAGAAGGACCAATCTTCAATTCGTCTGTAAAAACAGAAGAAAATTTAATTTGGTTGGAAACATCAACACTTGTATAAACGGATCCTAATAGATATTTTTCTAAATCACCAGTGGATCTAAATACTGCCTCATCATTAAGTTCTCCATCTTGTACAATTTCGATAGCATCACTACAAGACACAAAAACTGTAAAAGCGAAACATATTGGTAATATTCTATAAAATATTTTTTTCATTGTAATTAAAATTTACTGTTATTAAAAATCAATATTAGCACCAAGTGAAACGGTTTTCATATTTGGATATACTGATGTTGAAGTGGCGAACGTAGGTTCCGGATCAAATCCTTTCCATTTCGTGAATGTAAGCATATTCTCTGCTTGTACAAATACTCTAAGACCTCTAATTCCTGTATTATTAAACACATCTGCCGGAACTTTGTATCCTAAGACAACATTTTTTAGTCTGATAAATGAAGCATCTTTCAAGAATCTGTCTGAGCTACCATTAAATGCAAAATTAGAAGCAGTTAAAGACGGTACATTTGTATTCGTATTATTAGGAGTCCAAGCATTTAATAGATCTCTAGTAACATTATACCCGTTCACAGTCGTAGCATCATAAACATAGTCTAACTGATTGTCATACTTGTAAGCTCCCTGTTGATAAGAAAAATGCACATTCAAACTAAATCCTTTATATGATGAATTTAAACCAAAACCACCATTCCATTTAGGTAAGTAATTCTTTCCTGTTGCTCTGGCATCTCTGTTAATATCTGGTGTTTCAGTTACATTTCCATTAATATCTAAAAACAGAAGATTACCGTTGCTCTGATTCACACCAACATAAGGTACCATATACCATTCTGACAATTGTCCACCAACCACATTTCTTATACTTCCTGTAACTTGATCTTGTGTTAATGATGTTAACTTACTTTTATTGTAAGCAGTGTTTGCATATACGCTAAATTCAAAGTTTTCATTTCTAACAAAGGTATATTTTAAGCTAGCTTCCACACCTTGGTTTTGTAATCCCCCATTATTACCGTTAATCGAATAAAGAGAAGTGATTGCAGAAACATTAATTGGGTTAAATAGTTTATCTGTTGATTTTCTATAAAAGTCTAAGCTACCTTCTAACTTTCTATTCATAAACATGAAATCTAAACCAACATTGAATTGGCTTACTTCTTCCCATTGAATGTTCGGATTAGCAATAATTCCCGTATAATAGGATGAATTATTATTGTTATAACCTAATCCTACAGTATTTGTATCCCTTACCAAGTTAGTTCCTACTAACATTGGATTTGTACCAGGAGTAGCTGATATAACGTTCGCATTACCGTTCGTACCGTAAGAAGCTCTAAGCTTCAACATATCAATTTTTGAACCTTCCATGAAGCTTTCTCTGTCAATATTCCATCGACCTGAAACAGACCAGAAAGTCGCCCATTTATTGTCCCCAACAAATCTGTAGCTCGCATCCCGTCTGATAACTCCGGAAACACCATATTTATCTGCATAGTCATATTCTAAAGTGCCAAAATACGCTAATGAACCAGCTGTAACTTTTTGTGTAAGGTTTGAAGGTCTATAAAGGTTAGGTGTTGCAGGATTAAATGCAACCCAACCAGTACCAGCTCCGAATACCCAATTTAAAGGGTTTAGACCAATTTGACGCTGAGAAGTCCCTTCATAATGCACCTTCATATATTCTAAGTATGCTCCAAAATCTATGGTATGCTCTCCAAAAGACTTTCTATAACTAACATTAGAAACATTAGTAAAAGTTAAATCCACATTTTTAGCATTGTCTTCAACACCTCCAAACTCTGATCCGTCGCCTGCAGCAACTACAACAGCCAAGAAGGAATATGGAGCTCTTGCAAAAATTCTTTGGCTGTACTTATAATCAATTCCTACTCTGTTTGAAACTGTTAAATCGTCTGTAATCTTATAAGACCCAAATGCATTCCCCGTAATGCTGGTTTCACTCAACCTATTTGGCAAATTCCCTTTCAAAATATCCTCTAAGACATAGATATTTTTACCATCACCAAAGTTAGAACCAATTTGCTGAAATAAATCATAACCATTATTGAAGCTATTAGCTGGTAAATTTGGAAGACCTACAATAGAACCAAGCAAAGGATTCTGTATAACGTTAGATACAATATCATCTCTTGTTTCTTCTTCTAACTGATTTCTTTTAGAGTACGCTAAACCAATATTTGCTCCAAAATTGAACTTATTATCCTTTGATTTACCATTAAAATTATTTCTAAAAGTGAATCTTTGGAAATCAGTTGTTGGCACCACACCTTCTTGTTGCATGTAGCCAAATGATGTATAGTTATTGATATTTTGTCCACCAGCAGCTAACTGAATATCATGACTTTGAGTGATACCAGTTCTGAAGAATTCTTTTCTCCAATTGGTATCTGTATTGAACGCTGCAATTTGAGCATCAGTCATCGAAGCACCCGCACCAAGATTTGCTCGCTTTTGAATAGTAAGAATCTCTTTAGCACTCGACATATCATACTTAGTTTCCGGCAAGAAACTTGTACCTATACTAGTATTATAAGTAATATCAAATCTAGATCCATACTTCCCTCTTTTCGTATTGATTACAATAACGCCATTCGCTCCTCTATTTCCATAAATTGCTGTTGCAGCAGCATCTTTTAAAACCGATGAACTTTCAATATCATTTGGGTTCAAGTTACGGAACTGAGTTGCATTAGAAATCATCCCATCTATTACATACAAAGGATCTGACTGAGAAGATAAAGAACTAACCCCTCTGATAATAATATCAATTTTTGCAGAACCTGGAGAACCTGATGTTGAGCTCACACTCAAACCAGCTACCTCACCTTGTAATGACTGCAAAAATGAAACGTTTGGTCTATTCTCCAATCGCTCGCCATCGACTGTTACCGTCGCCGCAGTACTCTTTGGTTTAGCTTGTGTTTTACTATATCCAAGAACAACTACTTCCTCAATGTTTGTTTCTTTTTTGGGAATTGAGTCATTTTCTTGGGCCAAAACTGTTTGTCCAGTAAAGAACAGCACACCTGCCGTAAGTACACGTAATTTAACATTCATATTAACAAATTTTAATATTTTTAATGAGCAAATATGTTAATTATTTTTAACATATACAAATTTTATTTCTTTTTTTAACATTTTAAAGCAATAATAGCTTAAACACCATAATAAATATTATCTAAAATTAAATTATGTTCAAATTATTATCAATTATCTTATGTAATGTAAAATATGCAAATATCAAAAAAAGACACTTACTATAAGTAAATACTTATAGTAAGTGTCTTTTTTATTATTTAGATTATTAAACTTAATCTTTTATAAATTTAAAGCTTTGCTCCCTAGCTTGTTGATCTTTATATATAATCATATAACTACCTTTGAGTAAATCTTGCACAGAAATCTTTCCATTTTTTATTATTTCTTTTTTAACAATTTTACCAGATAAATCCAAAACAACTACTGTAGCTTCTACATTGTTGCTATTAGTAAAATTCAACCAATCTTGTGCTGGATTAGGATAGATTTCAATTTTATTCTCTTTCAGAGTATTTTCATTGGTTGCCAATGTAGCAATATTTCCACCAGTTGCAATTAATGTATAATTCTGAGTGCCACCAACCAGACTTCCTTTGTGGGTAACAGATATTGTATAGTTCCCCGAAGGTAAAGGAATATCAACTCTCTCAAAATTATCTACATTATTAGTAGAATTATTGGTAGGACCATCCAAAACCTGAGTCATCCCTTGCATTTTCCAAGGATAATAAACGGTACCAGAAGCAGAGGTCACCTTTACATCCAGATCATTTACAAGATATTTAGTAGTGGGATCTACCGTTCCAGAATTCTGCACTTGATATTCGGGATCTGTCCAAGAAATTGAAACTTTTAAAGGTGTTGTCCCATTAGATGATATAGGTTTTGTAAAAGTCGCACCATTTGTAAGAGTTCTTTCTTCCATTATGGTTCTATTTGCACTTAAATTTTTATCTCTAATGGTTTTTGCAGCGTTTTCTGCATTAATTAATCCCCATCCAAACTCATAGTCAGGACCATCATAAACACCAGCTTCATCTGCCGTGTGCATTATTAAACCCTTTACCGTCGCTGCTTTCATAAAACTTGAATAAAGCTGGTTATAATACTGTTGTAGAAGCAACACTACCCCTGTTACACCTGGAGCTGCCATGGAAGTCCCAGACATAAATCCGGTACTGGTATCCGACCCAGACGTTGTAGAAAAAACATTTACCCCTTTCATAGAAATCTCAGGCTTAATTCTTCCATCGTCTGTTGGGCCATAGCTACTAAAGCTAGACATAACAACACTATTAGGCCCTGTATAATTTTCAACATTACCAACAGCAGCAACCGTCAAAACATTTTTAGCAGTTGCCTTACCACCAATCATATCATATCCAAATTTTGCTGATAGTTGAGTTACATAGGGCACAGAAGTATCATTTCGACTATTTCCCGCAGCAAAAACAGGTAAATAATATTGGTTATTGAAGCACAATGCATCTGTCAATTTTGCATCAGAAGAATAAGCACCTAAAATCCAAAGTTGGTTATTACTGTTAAGATCCGGTCCATAGGAATGATTAGAAACAAGAAGTCCCCCAGCTGCTTCCCCGAGCATTTCATCTAAATCACCATTCCAATCATATGAAGAAATAGATGCATTAAATGCTAAACCTCTTACGGCCGGATTAATACCTTGTGCAGCAATAGTCCCACCTACGTGTGTTCCATGGTTGGAAATAGCCGCACCATCAAAAGAAATCACTTTTGACACACTACTTACCATAAACTCTTGATGAGTACTTCTTACGCTTCCACCATCCCAAACTCCTGCTCTCATATTTTGCCCTTGAATATTTAGACCCAAAGTACCTCCACTATATAATCTATTAGCTCTGGCGGTTACTGCAGCCCCTTCATTATAAGTTTTCACATAAAGAGGTTCACCATTTGGTAAAATATCAATTAGCTCTTTCAAACCCGTATCACCAAATCTTATAATTCTATTCGTATTAGGATTATGATTTAAATAGTTTGCAATTCTTATGTTTCTCTGATGAGCTTCATATTTAAGCTCTTGCATCAACGAATTATTTGCATTTTGATCCGATTGTTGAGCTATTTTTTTTCTTTCTTCAGTCGTTTGTCCATAATAAAAACTTGACAGAAGTATAAGTAGTAGATATGTTTTTTTCATTTCTTTTTTATTAAAATGCTGATTATTTTATTAATACATATAAGATTAGCAAAATTCATAAAAAAAAATTAATTACACAATAATAATTACAATAAACTATTAGCTAATTAATAAAATATAAGTTTAGAGAACCTTACTAATATTTATTATTAATTATATCTTAATTTCATAGCATATAGTAATAATGATTTCCGAAATAATTTTATACAGTTTAATCTGAACTTGCAACTATTTTTGAGACAAAATTTATATACTCCTTATGCTACATTTTTAGATTGATTAGACATTAAATTTTGATACTCTCTTATGGTTAAATTTCCTAAAGCTGAATGCCTTCTCTGGGTGTTGTAAAATGTTTCTATATATTCAAACACAGAGTTTTTGGCGTGGTCTCTAGTTTCATATTTCTTTTGATAGACAAGCTCGGTTTTCAGAGTTTTGAAAAAGCTCTCCGCTACAGCATTATCATAACAATTTCCTTTTCCACTCATGCTTCGAGTAATATTTTTTCCGACTATTGATGTAAATTCTGTACACGCATACTGTATCCCTGTGTCTGAATGGAAAATTAAATTGTCTTTATCTTGTAAAGGACGGTGAAGCCGTGCCATTTTCAAGGCAGCAATACTTGTATCCTGAGCCTTCATCGTCTCACTCAATGACCAGCCTATAACTTTTCTGTCATATAAATCAATGACCGTCGTGAGATACAACCAGCCCTGACCTGTCCGGATATAGGTAATATCAGAGACCCAGACCTCTTTACTGCTTTTAACCTGAAAATTCTGATTCAGATAATTTTCAACAACAGGGTATCGATGAGATGAGTTGGTAGTCTTCTTAAATTTTTGCTTTACAATACATCTCAAACCTCTTTCCCTCATCAGCTTTGCTACAAAAGGACGTGAGCCTCTCATTATTCCCTTTGCTTCCAGTTCCCTGACAATCCTGGGGCTCCCCTGCCACGGCTCCAATGATAGATACTGAAGATCTCCGCAGATAAAACAGTTCTTCTTTCTGATCGCATAGTAGGTTTTCTTTTCTTCCAATGATAGAAACTGCTCCTGTTTACCTTTAATACCTCACACATCTTCCCGACAGGAAACACATTAGCGTGTTCTTTGATAAATTTATATCTTACCCGTCTCTCTTGGAGAAGATGCCTACCGCCTTTTTTAAGATGTCACGTTCTAGCTTTGTTTCTTCAAGTTCCCTTCGAAGCCTCAGTAGCTCTTCTTATAGGATCGGAGGAAATTTGCTTTTCCTTTGTAAGCTTACCTTCTTTGTGAAGCTTTCTCCAATTGACTAAACTTTCTTTGCAAATCCCCAATTCTTGAGCCACTAGGGATACATTGCCTCGCTGCTTACTTAATGATACTGCTTGTATCTTAAACTCTAAACTGTAATTTTTTCTGATCTTTTTCA
This sequence comes from Chryseobacterium sp. CBo1, assembly GCF_001693475.1. Lineage (NCBI taxonomy): Bacteria > Pseudomonadati > Bacteroidota > Flavobacteriia > Flavobacteriales > Weeksellaceae > Chryseobacterium > Chryseobacterium sp. CBo1. Next base: position 13,204 of record NZ_MAUH01000010.1, on the reverse strand, counting down.
TACTCTTAAAGATAAAGAGTATAAGAATTGTGTCCTAACAAAGTTAGCAACTCCAAAAAGAGGCTGTCTCAAAAGTTAGACAGCCTTCTTTATTCTTATTGTCTCGTTAGTAAGATCTCCTGTTGTTGAGGAAAAGTTGTTGTGAAAGTACTTGGGCAATCGCCTACTACAATATCTTTATCCGACCAGTATATAATCGTCATTTGATTGGGAGTACTTGGATTTATTTTCAGAAAAATAGAACCTGAATTCATACAGCCTTTTGTATAAGGACCTGAAAAATGCATTTCGTAAGATTGTAAATTTGTTGTAAGCCCTAATCCTGAAAAAAGGATTTTATTATCATCCAGCTCATTAAAATTATCAAAAATAGTTAGAGGCAGATTTCCTGTTGTTATTATTCTTAGTCTTCCTTTTATTCTATCTCTTTTAAATCCTGTAAAATCTTCATATAAATATTTATTGAATTTAATTTCATAAGTTCTCCCATTATAAGAACCTTTCCATATTCCTACATATTTATCTAATGTATTATTAATGTCTTTTACATATATAAAGTTTCTCGGACAATTTGGATTGTCACGACACTGGGCTGCTTCTTCCAAAGATACTGTTTGAGATTTACAAGATAAAGCTATAAAAGCTAAAAGTATTGTTATTATATTTTTCATAATTGTATTTTATATAGTAGGACAAGGGTTTGGTTTCTTTATATCGTTTTCAAGATAAATTTCTGTATTTCCGGTGCTTTCCACTTTGTAAAGTTTCAAGCCCTCTAATGGCATTTTATCTCTCAGAAATTTTAAAAACTCTGTCTCAAATTTTTCTACATTATATAAAATATTTAAAATAATGACAAAAACCTCTTCGCAGAGGCTTTTAAATTTATTGCTTGGTCAGTACGATATCCTTAGGAAAGTTAACCGGCCAGTCGTCATGTTCTTTTACATAATTATAATGCTGACAATTTGAGTCTAAATAATTGGGCTCGTATTCCATATGCAAAGTCATTTTTGCAACAGGTACTGTCTCGAAACTTGTAATATCTAAGGTTGCATGAACACCGCACATATTATCTGGATAAAACCTCAGCCTTTTCCAATTACCATTTACTAAACTTTTAAAAATACCGTAAAATTCAGAAGAATTATAATTAAAATTGGAAATTTTGTCAATTTCTATAACTCCATTGGAATTGATGATTTTTCTCCCACCAACAATTCTATCAATGTAGTAAGAGCGAACGCCAGGAGAATATGCTTTGTGTTTTCTTAAATCTAAAAAAATGATTTTCCCGTTCCAGTTTCCTTTCCATACACCGACATATTTATCAAGTTCGTTGTTAACATCTTTAATATATGCACCATCAGGAACATCTCCTGGGCTTGTTCCCAGAGGATAAATTTGACAAGATATTAAACTTGATAAGCAGATAAATAATAATATTATAATATTTTTCATAATTGTATTTTATATAGTAGGACAAGGGTTTGGTTTTTTTGTGTCGTTTTCAAGATAAATTTCTGTATTTCCTGTGCTTTCCACTTTATAGAGCTTCAAGCCATTTAATGGCATTTTGTCCCTCAGAAACTTCAAAAACTCTGTCTCAAATTTTTCTACATTATAGACTTTCTGAGGAACTACGCTTGTGAGAGTCGCATCTAATTTTTCATTGTAATCATTTGCTAATTTTTTTAATTCCTCTTCAGTATATGTAGGCAGAGGAACAAAATCGGTTCCGTCAAAGATAATCAAATAATTTCCGATGGGTGTTACCACGGTTGCAGTGAGTGTTTTCAGGTCAATTTTTTCTGCCGGTGCCAGAGCAGGGTGAGCGTTGTAATCTTTGATGGCTTTTAGCCATTCGCTGAAGTTGCTTATATCTTTCGGAGAAAATACAGGATGCAGATTTTTATAGTGGGTATGCATTGCCGAGCGCAAATATTGTGTAATATGTATTTCTACACTTCTGGCGTTTACAGACCCTGTAAAATATTTATTTCTGGGTTCATTAGAATTTGCAGGCGGATCACTCACGGTATAAGCTACTTCATAATCTAAATTGGTTTTTCCCTGTAAGTCTAATAAATTGGCTTTGTAATCTGTATCATTTATAGTTTTTTTTACTCTGGCACATGGTGTTGTGATATTTGGTTTTACAGGAACAGTTATTTGCGTCACCACACCATTTCCACACTCCATATTAATATTTGTGGTAGGATCTATTGGTGCTGTAAATACACCATTTTCAGAACACGACCCGGATGTAGAACCACCGCCGCCTCCCGGAGTTCCTACCGGATTATCGATAGACTCTCCCGGTCCTGCAGCATTAAAGGGATTGCCTTCCCCGTAGATCCAATCGCATTTGTACACCGCTACAGTATAATATTGAGAAGTAATCGCTGCATGGCATGTACCGCCCATCTCAGTTGGCAATTCACCATTAGAATGCACATTATCACTACAGGTGGTAAACTGTGCTTCTTCAGTCCATCCGCAGGTAATTCCTGTAATTTCTTTACCCTGCAGATTACCGTTGTTATAAGTACCTTTTTCTAGTTCAGTGATCTGTACTTTACCGTGGGTATTGATGGCTACTCCGTTTTCAGCCTGTAGTTTTTCTGCGGGAGTCAGATTGTAGGTTACCAAAAGTTCTTTATAAGTACCATCAGGAAGCGGGGTAAGAACCAGGTTTTCTACCGGAGCATCTGCAGGATCATTCGCTTTGGTAATATGAAAAGTGTAAGTGTGGTAATTAGGGCCGTTTTCAATATAGATCACACTTTCAGTGTCGATCGAAACTCCGTTTCCGTAATTAACGATTTTTCCCTGAGCATTGGTGTTAGAAAAAGCCTTAAACTTAGCCTCTGCTTTTTCCAGTTCGGGAAGAAGCTTTGCTTTGTGCTTAGATTCATCAAGCGAAATTCTTTTGGAAGTGAGCTGAAATTTGGCGCCGTTATTAAAAGTTTCGGCTTCGGGGAATTGGTCTGTACGGCAGGAGAACGCCGAGAAACCGACCACAAGAATCAGGCAAAGCCTGAGAAATAGATTTTTCTTCATAAATCATTTGGTTTTTAAAAGGTTAAATATAAAAATAATCCTGCAACAAATATCTTAAAACAATGAATAAATTTTCTACAACTTTGGTTGTAAAACACCTGAATCTTAGTTGTTTTTTTGAATTTTTCTTTACATTAGCATAAAATTACACAGTATGACTTTGGGAACCAAACTCAACAAGCTAAGAACAGGGCGTCATCTTACTCAGGTGCAGATTGCAGAAAAGCTGCACATCTCGCAAAATGCTTACAACAAATGGGAGAGCGACAAAGCAAAACCGGCGATGGAAAATCTGATGAAGATTGCAGATTTTTTTGAAACCGATGTGTATGATCTGTTGGATGAAAAATCTATTGTTCAAACAAATAATGATAAGTCTATTGGCTACATTGAAGGTGAAGTTACCATCAATAATAATACATCAGAAGAATTATTAGAAAGTATTATCAAAAACCAGCAGGATATTGCACGCCTGGTAGAAACCCAAACCAAGCTGATAGAAAATCTTTTGAAGAAATAAATATCCCTCTTCTTTGAAAAAAATATAGTAAAACTCAAAAACATATGGATAAGTTTTAACAAATCACTACCATAACTATCTAATAGAATGAATATTAGTGGAAATCCAAAATCTAACCCAACTTGTTTTAAATTTTGTACATTTACTTAAAATAATATTAAAATATATCGAACAATGAAAAAAATAATTCTTAGTGCATTAATGATAACATCCATATCAGTAATGTCACAACAATCATTCAATTTACCAACCAACAATGGTGCATTTTTACCTATGGACAATTGGTTGCTAAATAAAGTAAATTCTAATTCGGGCAAGAGTTTAACATATGATGATATTAAAGGAACTCCTTATCACAGCAAAGGATATTCTGTGGCAAAATTTTCTGGGACAACAGAAACTGCACCAGCGAGATATAACAGCTATAGTGATCAGGTAGAATTCAGTAAGGACGACAAGGTATTTGTATTGCCAAAAAATGATGCATTTGCAAAAGTTGTATTTGAAAATCCGAAGGAAGTTTTAATTAACCTGAATACTAATGACGATTTATCAGGATATTTCTTTGAATTGGTTGACGGTAAAAATATGCTCTATAAAAAAGTGAAAACTAAATTTGTAGACGCTGTAGCCTCAAATAATCCGTATGCCTCTAGCGAAACACCTGCTTCTTTTAAGCAGTTAGATCCTGTTTATTACATTAAAACAGAAAATGGATTTATTAAAAAACCTAAAAACCAAAAAGAAATAATTGCTCAATTTCCTGACAAAAAAGATGCTCTGAACACTTTCCTTAAAGAAAATAAAATAAAATTTGATAAGGAAGAAGACTTAAAAAAATTAGTTCAGTTTTTGAATAAAAATTAATTGATCAGTTTCTTTTAACAAAAACAGATCAATTTTAAAACAACCCCGCCCGCATCTTCGATGCGGGCGGGGTTTTATAATATATTACAAAATTAATTTACTTCAATTTCTTCTTCACAGCAACTTCTTCATATACTTCAAGAATGTCGCCTTGTTCAATATCATTATAACCTTTAAGGTTTAGACCACATTCGTAGCCTTTGGTCACTTCTTTTACGTCGTCTTTGAAACGCTTCAAGCTTTCAAGCTCACCGTCGAATTTCACGATTCCGTCTCTCAGTAATCTTACTTTAGACTGTCTTGTTACTTTTCCGGTAAGAACCATACAACCTGCAATCGTTCCGACTTTAGAAATCTTGAATACTTCACGGATCTCAACGTTACCGATTACCTGCTCCTGAATTTCCGGAGAAAGCATTCCCTCCATCGCTTCTTTTACTTCATCGATTGCTTTATAGATTACAGAATACGTTCTGATCTCAATTTCTTCACGGTCTGCAAGATCTTTGGCATTCGCACCGGCTCTTACGTTGAATCCAATGATAATCGCATCAGATGCTGCCGCTAAGTTGATATCAGATTCAGTGATCTGCCCTACACCTGAGTGAAGGATTTTCACGCTGATCTCTTCTGTTGATAATCTCTGTAACTGATCAGAAAGTGCTTCCACAGAACCATCCACGTCACCTTTAAGGATAATGTTCAATTCTTTGAATTCACCTAAAGCAATACGTCTACCCAATTCTTCAAGTGTCGTATGTTTCTTGGTTCTGATTGATAATTCTCTCTGTAACTGCTCTCTCTTATTAGCGATTGCTTTACCTTCACTTTCGTCAGCATAAACACGGAATTTATCACCTGCTGTAGGCGCTCCGTCCAATCCTAAGATCGTTGCCGGAATTGAAGGACCCGCTTCTTCAAGGTTTTTCCCTCTTTCATCCAGTAAAGCTTTTACTTTACCGTGGTTTTTACCTGCTACTACATAATCACCAACTTTTAAAGTTCCGGTTTGCACCAACATTGTCGCTACATACCCTCTTCCTTTATCTAAAGATGCTTCAATAACAACTCCGTTTGCTGTACGTTCAGGATTAGCTTTCAGTTCTAACATTTCAGCCTGAAGTAATACTTTCTCTAATAAAAGATCCATATTATTACCCATTTTCGCTGAAATTTCCTGAGCCTGAACATTTCCACCCCATTCTTCCACCAAAATATTCATTCCGGAAAGTTGCTGACGGATGTTGTCAGGATTTGCATTCGGTTTATCTACTTTGTTGATTGCAATAATCATCGGTACACCTGCAGCCTGAGCGTGAGAAATTGCTTCTTTCGTCTGAGGCATCACATCATCATCGGCAGCAATCACAATAATTGCAATATCGGTAACCTGTGCACCTCTCGCTCTCATTGCGGTAAAGGCTTCGTGACCCGGTGTATCTAAGAATGTAATTCTCTGACCATTTTCCAGCTTCACATTGTAAGCTCCGATGTGCTGAGTAATTCCTCCAGATTCACCAGCGATAACGTTGGTTTTTCTGATGTAATCCAGCAATGAGGTTTTACCGTGATCAACGTGTCCCATTACGGTAACAATCGGTGCTCTCGGCAATAAGCTTTCTTCAGTATCTACTTCATCTTCAGAGTCTGTATCTTCAAGATCAGCATCAGAGAATTCGATCTTATAACCAAATTCATCTGTTACCAATAATAAAGTATCTGCTTCCAATCTCTGGTTCATCGTAACCATTACTCCTAAGGAGAAACAAGCAGAGATAACTTCTGTAGGAGAAACGTTCATTAAACTTGCCAATTCACCAACAGTGATGAATTCGGTTACTTTCAATGTTCTGTCTGCAGCATCCATTTCCTGCTGACGCTCATCCTGCTCTCTACGGAAAGTTCTCTTATCTTTTCTGTGTTTAGAAGATTTAGATTTACCTCCTTTATTGGTAAGCTTCTCTAAAGTTTCCTTGATCTGATTTTTAACTTGCTCGTCAGTTAATTCAACAGGCATTGTTCTTTGACCAGGTCTGTTACCACCTTGGCCGCCTCTGTTGAAGCCGGGTCTGTTTCCACCCTGACCACCTTGTCCCGGTGGACGGTTGCCTTGGCTGTTGTTTCCAAAACGGTTTCCACCGCCTTGTCCACCCTGACCGCCTGGACGATTTCCACCTTGGCCTCCCTGACCTGGTGGACGGTTACCCTGACCACCTTGTCCTTGAGGACGGTTTCCTTGACCACCTTGCTGATTGTTTCCACCTTGTTGGTTGTTCCCAGTATTCTGGTTCGGACCGCCCGGTTTCTCAATTCTCTTTCTTTTCTTTTTCGCTCCCGGACCTGGTTTTGGTGCAAACTGAGTTAAATCAATTTTTTCACCGACAATTTTAGGCCCGTCTAGCTTTTGGTAAACAGTTTCTATTTTCTGAGGTTCCTGAGATTCTTCAGGTGCAGTTTCAGGTTTAGCTTCCTGTACTTTTTCTGCAGGTTTTTCAACCGGTTTCGGAGTTTCTTTCACCGGTTCAGCTGGTTTTACCTCAGCTTTTACCTCTTCTGTTTTTGGTTTATCTTTTTTTGCAGGTCTGTTTCTGTTTCCTTCTATCTGAGAAAGATCAATTTTATCCAGAACCTTAAATTCCTGTTTTTCAGGAGTTGCTTTTACTTCAGAAACCGGTGCAACCTCTTCTTTCTTCACCTCTTCTTTTACCTCCTTCACTTCTTCTTTCTTTTCTTCTACCGGAGCAGGTGCAGGAGTTGGTTCTTCTGCAACAGGTTCAGATTTTTTAGGCTCAAGATCTATTTTACCTAAAATTCTGGTTTCTGGTTTTGTATTAGCTTTAGCTCTTATTACTTCAGGGGCTTTTTTCTCTTCCATTTCCAGTTTTTCTTCCGGAACTTTAGAAATCACCACCTCATGGGAAGCTTTACGCTGCTCACCATCTTTGGCAAACTCAGCTTCCAATGCAGAATATGCCGCTTCTTCTAATTGAGCGTTAGGATTGTTTTCAACCACGAAGTCTTTAGACTGTAAAAATTCTACCAGTCTGGACATCGAAATGTTGAATTCCTTAACCGCTTTATTTAATCTAATTTTTGGCATCTATATTATTTACTGTTTTTTTTAATTCTTAAAATTAAAGTATTCTTTTACTGTTTATTAAAATTTATTTCTAAATATTAATCTTCAAATTCCTCTCTCAATATACGTTTCACGTCTTCTATGGTTTCCTCTTCAAGGTCTACCATATTCAGAAGACTTTCTGTATCTTTATCCAACACCGATTTTGCAGTGGTAAGACCAACTTTCTTGAACTCATCCAAAATCCATTGTTCGATATCATCATTAAACTCTCTCAAGTCTACGTCATCATCTTCACTTGCTTCTCTGTATACATCAATTTCGTACCCAGACAACCATGAAGCCAGTCTGATGTTTTGTCCTTGCTTACCGATAACTTTAGAAATCTCTTCAACCGGAGTATACACCAAAGCATAGTTGGTTTCCTCGTTGATGTCAATTTTATTGATGGTAACATTACCTAAAGCTCTCTTCACCATAATCTCAGGGTTTTTAGACCACTGGATCACATCTATATTTTCGTTTCTTAATTCTCTTACAACACCGTGAATTCTAGAACCTTTTACTCCGACACAAGCTCCTACCGGATCGATTCTGTCGTCATAAGCATCCACAGCTATTTTTGCTTTTTCACCAGGAATTCTCACTGCTTTTTTAAGCATAATTGTTCCGTCCTGGATTTCAGGAATTTCTAATTCCAATAATTTCTCCAAGAATTTCGGAGCTGTTCTTGAAATAATGATCTGTGGTTTTGAACCTTTAAAATCTACTGTTTCAACAATCGCTCTGATGTTTTCTCCTTTTTTGAAGAAATCTGAAGGGATCTGATTTTCTTTAGGCAAGATAAATTCGTTTCCTTCATCATCCAATAAGATCACATGTTTGTGACGGATGTGGTGAATTTCACCAATTACGATCTCTCCGATTCGATCTCTGAACTGATCGTACAACATTGCGTTGTTATGCTCCTGCAATTTTGTTGCTAAAATCTGTTTCAGCGTCAAAATATTTCTTCTTCCTAACTGAGCAACCGGAATTTCCATGGTAAAATCTTCACCAACTTCAAAAGTCGGATCAATTTTTTTGGCTTCTGTAATTTCAATTTCAAGATCATCATCTTCAGACATTTCGTCTTCCACGATGGTTTTATTTAAAAATATCTGAAAATCTCCTTTATCAGGATTTACAATCACATCAAAGTGATCATCAGAATCAAATCTTTTTCTTAGCAAAGTTTTTAGAGAATCTTCAATGATCGCCATAAGATCAATTTTACTGATCCCTTTTTCGTCTTTAAAATCACCAAAGGATTCAATCAACGCTATATTATCCATGTATCTTTTTTTCTTTTTAAAATTTAAGTACTACCAATGCTTTCTTTATTTCAGAGTAAGGAATTTCTTTTTCCTCCTCCACATCTACTTTACCTTTACCTACTTCTTTCGGTTTTCGGTAACGCAGTACAAGAGTGACTTTTTCGTCGTCTACTTTCGCCAGTTCGCCTTCGATTTTTGTTGAATCATTAAGCAAAACCTCAATTTCTCTTCCGATATTTTTCTGAAACTGTCTCGGAATCGAAAGCGGCTCGCTTAATCCTGCAGACATTACCTGAAGGCTGAAATCGTGCTCTTCACGATCCATATTAAACTCAATGGCACGGCTCGCATCAAGACAATCCTGCACAGAAACACCGTTGTCTCCATCAAGAATCACGGTGATGTCATCTCCTGCAGAAATCTTTAAATCAATAAGAAACAAATCTTTTCTTGTTTCCAGGAAATCATTTAATAATGTTTCAATATTTTTTCTAAACTCCATATTCTATCATGATCTACCAGTACGAAAAAAGGCTTTCTCTTCGAAGCCTTCTCATTTTTTTCCGTAAATCTTATGCAAATATACTACAATTTTATAAAATACACAAACCTGGTTCATAATCAATAAAATAAGTTTCTTAATAAGATTTACGCTTCCATAATAAATTAATGTTCAGAAAAATCAAAATTTTTAAGCTTACCTTTTGCAAGTTATTATTGATTTAAAAATACAATGAAACAATTTTTAGTATTTTTGTCTCGAATTTTATAAAAACATATATTTTGAATATAACAATAGTAGGAACAGGCTATGTGGGTTTGGTAACAGGAACTACCCTTGCAGAGCTTGGCAATTCGGTTTATTGTGTTGACATCGATGAAAAAAAAGTAGAAGGAATGAAAAACGGCATCGTACCTATTTACGAGCCGAACCTTGAAGAAATGTTCCTGAGAAATATCCAATCCGAAAGGTTATTTTTCACTACCAATTTAAAAGAAGCTTTAGATAAAAGTGAGGTTGTATATCTTGCTCTTCCTACTCCACCCGGAGAAGATGGCTCGGCAGATCTTTCTTATGTACTGAAAGTAGCCAATGATATTGGTGAAATGATGACAGATTATAAAGTGGTTGTCAACAAAAGTACAGTTCCCGTAGGAACAGCCGACAGAGTAAGAGAAACAATTTCCTCAAAAACAACTATCGATTTCGATGTAGTTTCTAATCCTGAATTTTTGAGAGAAGGTTTTGCCGTAGAAGACTCTATGAATCCTGCAAGAGTGGTTGTAGGATCCAGCTCTGATAAAGCAAAAGATATTATGGCAAAAATTTATCAGCCATTTACGAATACAGGAATTCCTATTATCTTTATGGATGAAAAATCGTCTGAGCTTACAAAATATGCTTCTAATTCATTCTTAGCGGTAAAAATTACTTTCATGAATGAAATTGCCAATTATTGCGAAAAAGTTGGTGCTGATGTAGATAAAGTAAGATTAGGAATGGGCAGTGACGACAGAATTGGCCATCGATTTTTATTCCCGGGAATCGGATATGGTGGAAGCTGTTTTCCTAAAGACGTGAAAGCTCTTATTAAATCCGGAAAAGATGATGATTTTAACTTTCAGATTCTTCAGGCTACAGAAAAAGTAAACATTTCACAAAAAGTAATTCTGGTTTCGGAGATTGAAAAATATTTCGGAGGCAACATTAAAGGGAAGAAAATTGCGATATGGGGATTAGCTTTTAAAGCCAATACAGATGACATCAGAGAAGCATCTTCTCTTGATAATATTGCTCTTCTTTTAGAAAAAGGAGCTGAGATTGTCGCTTATGATCTTATCGCCGAAGAAAATGTAAAAAAATTGTTAGGTGACAAAATATCTTATGCCAACACCATGTATGATGCATTGGAGGGATCTGACGCCTTATTTATTGCTACAGAATGGCCAGAATTTAAAAATCCTAATTTTGATCTGATGGCTAAAAAGATGAACAATAAAGCTATTTTTGACGGAAGAAACATGTTCCCGCTTGAAGTTCCGCAGCAGAAAGGATTTTTCTATAAATCGATAGGAAGGAAAACTGTTGGGGAAGAGACAAGATAAAAGTAAAAAGATCCAAGTAAAAGGTTCAGTTTATAAAGTAATTAAATAAATGCCAAAAGCCAGAAGCCAGCGGCCACTAGCATAAAAATATGAAAAACATTATCATTACCGGCGGAGCCGGATTTATCGGTTCCCATGTTGTAAGAGAGTTCGTAAAGAATAATCCGGAATCTACCATCATTAACCTTGATGCTCTGACCTATGCCGGAAATCTTGAAAACTTAAAGGACATCGAAAATGAGCCGAATTATGTTTTCGAAAAAGCAGATATTACAAAACCTGAAGAGTTAAGAAAAATCTTCGAAAAATATAATCCGGATGCTGTCATTCATTTGGCTGCGGAAAGTCATGTTGACAGAAGCATTACTGATCCGATGGCATTTATCAATACCAATGTTAACGGAACGGCAAATCTTTTAAATCTATGCAAAGAATTCTGGACGTTAAACCCGGATCACACGCATGGAAGATTCCCTAATGAAAAAAGAACAAATCTTTTCTACCACGTTTCTACAGACGAAGTGTATGGAAGCTTAGGCGAAACAGGATTCTTTTTAGAAACCACTTCTTATGATCCTCAATCTCCGTATTCAGCCTCAAAAGCAGCTTCAGACCACTTGGTAAGAGCATATGGAAACACTTATGGGATGCCTTTTATTGTATCTAATTGCTCAAACAATTACGGTCCGAATCACTTTCCTGAAAAGCTGATTCCTCTTTGTATCTTTAATATTATTAATGAAAAGCCACTGCCTATTTATGGTGACGGAAAATATACAAGAGACTGGCTATTCGTCATTGATCACGCAAAAGCGATTCATCAGATTTTTAACGAAGCTAAAACGGGAGAAACTTATAATATCGGAGGGTTTAATGAATGGCAGAATATTGATCTGGTAAAAGAATTGATCAAACAGATGGATGAAAAGCTCGGAAATCCTGCAGGTCATTCTGAAAAGCTAATTACGTATGTAAAAGACAGACCGGGTCATGACAAACGTTATGCAATTGATGCAACAAAATTGAATTCTGAGTTGGGTTGGAAACCTTCTGTTACTTTCGAACAGGGTCTCGCTAAAACAATAGATTGGTTCTTAGAAAACAAAGAATGGCTGGAGAATGTAACCAGCGGCGATTATCAGAAATACTACGAAAAACAATACAACTAATAACACAAAAGATGAAAGGTATTATTTTAGCCGGAGGTTCCGGAACAAGACTTTATCCTCTTACCATCGCTGTAAGCAAGCAATTAATGCCTGTTTATGACAAACCGATGATCTATTATCCGCTTTCCACATTGCTTTTAGCAGGAATTAAGGATATCCTGATTATCACAACGCCTCATGACCAAGCCGGATTCATCAAACTTTTAGGTGACGGTTCGCAGATCGGTTGTAATATTGAGTACGTGGTACAGCCAAGTCCGGACGGATTAGCACAGGCTTTCATCCTGGGTGAACAGTTTATCGGAAACGACGCAGCAGCACTCGTTTTAGGAGATAATATTTTCTATGGTTCTGAAATGGGAACTTTATTGAAAAATAAGACCAATCCTGATGGCGGGGTTGTTTTTGCATATCACGTTTCAGATCCCGAGAGATATGGTGTTGTAGAATTTGATGATAATTTTAAAGCAGTTTCTATTGAAGAAAAACCCTTGAAGCCAAAATCAAATTATGCAGTTCCGGGATTGTATTTTTATGATAACGAAGTTGTAGAAATCGCTAAAAACATTCAGCCTTCGCCAAGAGGTGAGCTGGAAATTACCGATGTAAACAATGTCTATTTAAATAAAGGGAAACTGGAAGTCGGTGTTCTAGACAGGGGAACAGCCTGGCTGGATACGGGAACTTTCGATTCTTTAAATGATGCTTCAGAATTCGTAAGCGTTATTGAAAAAAGACAGGGCTTTAAGATCGGATGCATTGAAGAAATCGCTTTCAGAAACGGCTTCATTAATGAAGAAAAGCTTTTGGAGACTGCCGTGAAATACGGAAAAAGCGGTTACGGTGAATACCTGAAGAAGCTTGTTAATAAATAAAAAGAAATAACATCAAATATAAAAAAGCTACTGATCTGTGATCATTAGCTTTTTTGTTGAAAGATAAAATATTAATATATTAACCCGTAGTGCATTATCACACAATAGCTATTTTAATATTATTCATTTTTCTTTTATAAACAAAAACATTTATGAATTGGATAAATGTGAGTGTCATTATTTTACTTAGTATTCTTGTTTTGAATCCA
>NZ_MAUH01000009.1:0-114271 GCF_001693475.1 Chryseobacterium sp. CBo1 | reverse complement strand
GCATTGATAGCTGTTTGTAACAAGCTTTTAAGAATTTGTTTTGGTGTGGTAAAAAACAAAATAGCTTATCAACAAGACTATCTGAAAAACTGTAAAATTTTAACATAAACAATTTGCAGATTAACATAGAACATCGGGGCTAGGAAAATCTCTTCGATTTAAATTACTGAAAGATAAAACATGTTCAGATTTATTTAACACATTGTAAATCCAGCTCTCAAAACAAAATGTTTTCAAACATTTAAAACATCTAACACCCACCTTCTATCATCCAGCCAAATCCTTATCCAATGAATAGTTAAAATTTACACTTTAACATAGTTTTCACTGGAAGTGTTTTGTTTTTATAAAAATTTGGCAAATATTTTGATATTGTTTCAAAGATTATTTAAAATCATGTTGAAAACTGATAATCAATATGCGTTAACAATTTTAATTTTATAGTGATGAAACACCTAGAACACAATCAGGATTTCAGGTTGAACGAAATCCTTTTCGAGCACCGTAACAAAGCGTATGGAGCTTATGCATTAAGAACAGAATCAGACAGAATTTTAACCAAGGCATTTTTTGTTGGGGTTGGTTTATTGGCTGCAGTTTCAATTATTCCAGCTGCAATTTCGGCTTTTAAAACTAAAGAAGTTGTTACAACTTTTGAGCCGGTTTATCGTCCAAAAAATATCATCCCGGATACTCCGGAAAAGCCTAAGCCTGTTGAAACTGTAAAACCTGTACAACCTGTTACTCCGCCTAATACTAAGCAATTTAACAGTCAGGTTCCTACGCCGACTAAAGAAGCAATTGAACCGATTAAAATGGATAAGCCTAAAGATGCTGTTGCGGGATTAATTGATAATTTAAAAGGAGATCCGGTGAAACCAGATACGCATATTCCGCCGACACCAATTATCGGAACAGGAAAAATTACTGAGCCGGTTCAAAAACCAGTTGAAAAAGTTGAAGATCCAAATAAAATCGCTGAAGGAAGTGAATTAAGCAAAAGCGCAGATTTCGAAGGAGGAATTGATGCTTTCCGAAATAAAGTAATGAATAAATTTGATGTTTCTGCTTTTGAAGAAGAGGGAGTTATCAGCACAAAAATTACCTTTGTTGTAGAAACAGATGGTACTATTTCGAATATCAAAGCAAACGGAAAAGATGCTTCATTCAATGCTGAAGCCATCAGAACGATTAAAGCTGTGAAAGGAAAGTGGGTACCTGGAAAAAATAAAAAAAATGAATCCGTAAGAAGTTATTTCAGCTTCCCGATTTCAATGAAGTTTGATAATTAATTACCCTGAAAACGAATCTTGATAGTTATCCACAAAGAATTTTTTTTGTGGATAATTTTTTTTTATATCTAAAACCCTTATTAACAATATTTTAACTCAATTTTCGTTTTAGTCATTCCCCAAGAGCTGAGAAAAAAGTGTATTTTTGAAGCTTAAAGTTCAAATAATGGCAAAAATTATAGGTATCGCTAATCAGAAAGGTGGGGTAGGAAAGACTACCACTGCCGTAAATTTAGCTGCAGCATTGGGAGTTTTAGAAAAGAAAATCCTGATCATTGATGCAGATCCGCAGGCAAATGCGACTTCAGGTCTTGGTGTGGAAGAAGTGCAGTATTCTACCTATAATCTTTTGGAACACAGTGTTGAAACCAGAAACTGTATTCAGAAAACAACGACTCCAAATTTGGATATTGTTCCTTCGCATATCGATTTGGTTGCTGCCGAAATCGAATTGGTAGACAAAGAAAATCGTGAGTATATGTTGAAAGAAGCATTGAAAGAAGTGAGAGCTGATTATGACTATATTATCATCGATTGCGCACCAAGTTTGGGTTTGATTACAGTAAATGCTCTTACAGCAGCGGATTCTGTAATTATCCCGATTCAGTGTGAATATTTTGCTCTGGAAGGTCTTGGTAAACTTTTAAACACGATTAAAAACGTTCAGAAAATCCACAATAAAGATCTGGACATCGAAGGATTGTTATTAACTATGTATGACAGCCGTCTGAGACTTTCTAATCAGGTTGTGGAAGAAGTAAATGCCCACTTCCCGGAAATGGTTTTTGAAACCATCATCAGTAGAAATGTAAGATTAAGTGAAGCCCCGAGTTTCGGTGAAAGTATCCTGAATTATGACGCGGAAAGTAAAGGCGCAATTCAGTACATTCAGCTTGCAGAAGAGGTTTTATTGAAAAACGAAAATTTAGTAAAAAATTAAAAATAGCTTATAGCAATTGGCTTTTGATCGATTGCTAAATTTATAACACATTAAAGCAAGAAGCTATACGCCGATTGCCATTTGCAATATGAAAGACAAAAAAAGAGCGATGGGACGTGGTTTGGGGGCAATTCTGAGTGCAGAATCCAAAGCCACGGTCAATACGGCAACTGATGCAGGAGCAGAAAACTTTGTAGGAAACATTATGGAGGTTTCTATTGAAGATATTTATCCGAACCCGACTCAGCCAAGAACTTATTTTGACGAAAAAGCATTAAATGAACTAGCGCAGTCCATCAAAAATTTAGGTGTAATTCAGCCTATTACTTTGAGAAAAGACGGTGAAAAGTTTGAAATTATTTCCGGAGAAAGACGTTACCGAGCAAGTAAAATTGCAGGTCTTACGACTGTTCCGGCATATATCCGTCTGGTAAACGATCAGGAGCTTTTAGAAATGGCTCTTGTAGAAAATATTCAGCGTGAAGATCTTGATGCTATAGAGATCGCATTGACGTATCACCGACTTTTGGAAGAAATCGGTCTTACTCAGGAAAACCTGAGCCAGAGAGTTGGAAAAGACAGAAGTACCATTACGAATTCGATCAGGCTTTTGAGACTAAGTCCGGATATTCAGAATGCAATCCGTAGCGGAGAGATTTCTGCAGGTCACGGAAGAGCAATCATCAGTCTCGAAAACGAAGAACATCAGCAGACTTTATTCGATTTAATAATCAAAGAAAAACTGAACGTTCGTCAGTCTGAGCAAGCTGCGGCTGCCATTAAAAACCCGAAAACTCCTGCTGCAAAAAGAGCAAAAGCGGAGCTTTCTAACAACTACAAAAGAGCACAGAAAACGATTGCAGATATTCTTGATGTAAAAGTTGAGATAAAAACAACAGGAACCGGTAAAAAAGGTAAAATTGTATTAGACTTTAAAAATGAAGATGAGCTGGAATATATTCTTTCTCATATTAAATAAATGAAAAACTTACTTTTTACTTTTTTTCTTCTTTTTTCAGGGTTGATTTTTTCACAGATCAATCCGAGAGATACCATCAGGTTAGAGCATTACGCTACAGACAGTATTCCTGCTGCAAAACCGCAGGCTCCTGCTGAAGTAATACAAAAAATTGAAAAAGCCAATGCTCCCGCTTCCGTATTAAAGGTGAAAAAACTTAATCCTACAAAAGCAGGGCTTTATTCTGCTGTTTTCCCCGGATTGGGTCAGGTTTACAATAAAAAATACTGGAAAGTGCCCATCGTTTGGGGAGCGGTAGGAACAGGTGTGGGAATTGCAATCTGGAACCAGAATCGTTACAAAGAATATCGTGAATATTACATTGCAAAACTGAACGGTACACCCAACGAATTCCTTTCACAATATCCGAATCTGGATGCAACAGCATTGGGAAATGCACAGGACCGATCGAAAAGACAGAGAGATTATGCGATTGCGATCACAGGTTTAATTTATATTTTAAATATCGTAGATGCCGTTGTTGATGCTCATTTGTATGAGGGTCGTAAAGATCCGGATCTTACTTTTGCACCGGCTGTAATTTATGATGATTACAATATCAATCCACCAAAAACAGGACTTGCTTTAAGCTTCAGATTTTAAAATTAATAATAAGAAAAAATAACGATTCATATATGAAATCCTTCTTGATTCTTAGACTTAAAATCGATCAGAATTAAAGGATTCCATATGACAAATAAAAAACAATAAAATCTACATATGAAAATAGCATTGGTTGGATACGGGAGAATGGGGAAGATCATTGATGAGATTGCTCTAAAAAGAGGCCATGAAGTGGTTGCCCGGTTAAAACAAACTCCGACTGCTGAAAATCTTAATAATCCTGATGTTGTCATCGAATTTTCACTTCCAGAAGTAGCTTTTGATAATATTAAAGCTTGTCTTGAGAACGGAATTCCCGTAATTAGCGGTACAACAGGCTGGCTGGAAAGAAAACCGGAAATCGAAAATATTGCAGTTCAGAACGAAACTGCATTTTTATATGGTTCCAACTTCAGTTTAGGCGTTAATTTGTTTTTTGCTTTAAACGAAAAGTTAGCAGATTTAATGAAAAATGTAGATGCATATTCTTGTCAGCTGGAAGAGATACACCACATTCACAAGCTGGATGCTCCAAGCGGAACAGCAATTTCTCTTGCCGAAGGAATTATTAAAAATAACCCGAAATTTGAAGCTTGGAAATTGGAAGATACTCAGGAAAAGCAGCTTGGTATTTTTTCCATTCGTGAAGATGAAGTTCCGGGAACTCACTCTGTATATTACAGAAGTGAAGTAGACGAGATTGAAATTAAACATACTGCACATAACAGAAATGGTTTTGCATTGGGAGCGGTAGTTGCTGCAGAATGGATTAAAGATAAAAAAGGGAACTTTACCATGAAAGACGTTTTAGGACTCTGAAATTGTAACAAAATCCCTACATTGCAAACTAATTAAGTAGATAATCAGCAGTAAAAATTACTCATTACTGATTACTCATTACTAATATTATAGATTTAGGAACGAAAATTTATGAATTATTTTTTAACGTACACAGTTTATGTTCTCATTTTATCAGTATTGATGGGGATTTCCACCTGGAAGCTGTTCAAGAAATTAGGGTACAGTCCGCTATTTGCGTTTATCCCTTTCTATAATTATTTCATTATACTTAAAGAAACGAAGCACCCGAAGTGGTGGGCACTTTTATCATATTTACCGATCGTTGGTCCTATTATGTTGAGTGTTTTTCATCTGTATTTAATGAAAAAATTCGGAAAAAATCTTTTCAAAGATCAGTTGTTGACTGTGATTTTGCCGTTTATCTATATGGCAACGGTAAATTATTCTAAAGATACCGAGATTGATGACGAAAATGATTTGTATCTCACTGAAGAAGAAAAAAACGCAAAAAAGAAAGATACCTTTATGGGATCGATTACTTTTGCAGTAGTTTTCGCAACCATCATCCACGTTTTTGTAACGCAGCCTTTCGGAATTCCTACCGGATCAATGGAAAGAACTTTATTGGTGGGAGATTTCCTTTTTGTAAATAAATGGAGCTACGGTTACAGATTGCCGATGCGTCCTGTCGCAATTCCTTTCTTGCAGGGAACAATTATGGATACAGGAAAGCCCGGAAATCCAAAAGATGATCCTAAATCTTATGTTGAAGGAATCAAATTGCCTTACGAAAGAATTTTCCAGTTTAGTAAGCCTCAGAAAAACGAAATCGTTGTTTTCAATTATCCTAAGGATTCTGTACACACGGCGATTGATAGAAAAGACCCATATGTAAAAAGATTGGTGGCTGTTGCAGGAGACACTTTTGAGATGAGAAACGGTAAACTTTTCGTGAACGGAAAACCGGAAACTGTTTTAGGAGATCAGGAAGTTCAGCACAGATACATTGTCAATACAGGAAGTCAGCTTGATATTCCGTCTTTATACAATACTTTCGGTTTTTTACCGGTACAGGAAATTCCAAACGGAAACGGATTTATCTATGCATTCCAGGGTTTAACGGATAAAACGGCTGCTGAAATCAAAAAACTTCCGCAAGTTATTGATATGAAGGAAGACGTTCAGCCTAAAGGAGAGTCTGCAGTTTCTTACAGAGATGAGGCAAGAACAAAAATTGATACGACACAATCTATTTTCCCGATTAACAGCGGATGGAATCAGGATCAGTATGGCCCGCTTAAAATTCCTAAAAAAGGAGATGTTGTAGCATTAAATGAGAAAACTTTACCTGAATATCAGTGGATCATTTCTCAGTACGAACATAATAAGCTGGAAAATAAAAACGGAAAAATTTTCATCAACGGAAAAGAAACCAATCAATATACCATTCAGCAGGATTATTATATGATGGTGGGAGACAACAGAGATGCTTCTTTGGATGCAAGGTTCTTTGGTTTTGTTCCTGAAGAAAATATCGTTGGAAAGCCTATGTTTACTTGGATGAGTTTGCAGGGTGCGTTTAAAGATCAGAGTTCTACTTATCAGGCTCCATTCAAAATCCGTTGGGACAGAATGTTCAAAGCAACCAACACTGGTGAAGCCAACAAAACTTCATATTGGTGGATCGCCGCTATGATTTTAATTCTTTTCTTTGGCTGGGAATATTTCATGAAATTATTCAAAGGGAAGAATAAAGAAGAAGAAATTTAATTCAACTAAAAAATAAATAAGATGAAGTATTTGAAAAAGTACTTCATTTTTCTATAAAGGACTATGCAGAATATATTATTACCGGTATTTTATTTACCATCCATTTCATGGTTTTCAGAATTTTTAAATGCTGAAAATGAAGTGACTTTTGAGCAATTTGAAAATTTTCCTAAACAGACCTATAGAAACCGTGCCAATATTTACGGAGCAAATGGTAAGCTTTCACTTATTATCCCGATCAACCATAACGGAAACCGTGTTTATAAAGATATAGAGATTTCTTACAGAGAAAACTGGCAAAACCTGCACTGGAAGTCGATTAAAACAGCCTATCAAAGTTCTCCGTATTTTGAGTTTTATGAAGATAAGCTTAAAAAAATATTCGAAACAAAGGAAAAATCTCTTCTAGATTTTAATATAAAAAGCATCAAAATCATTTTGGATATTCTGAAAACAGAAAAGGCATACTCTTTGAATGAAGAATACATCAAAAATCCGGAACAGATCAATTTTAGAGAGCGATTTTCAGCAAAAACCCTTACAGAATACGAAATGACAGAGTATTATCAGACCTTTTCAGACAAAATGGGATTTTTAGCTGATTTATCGATTTTAGATCTTATCTGTAACAAAGGTCCGGAATCACTTACTTATATTAAAAATATTAAATAATTATACATGAAAAAGGTATTATTAGCAGCAGTTTTTTTAGCAGGTTTCATATACTCTTCGGCTCAGGCTGTAGATAAAAGTGAAGATAAAGATTTAATGACGTGGTATCATAAAGACTTTGCTACTACCAAAGTATATGGCGTAAATACAGAAAATGCCTACAAGTTTTTAGAATCGAAAGGTTTAAAACCGAAAACAGTTGTTGTAGGTGTTTTAGACAGTGGTGTTCAGGTTGATCATCCCGGATTGGTTAAAAATATGTGGTCAAACCCTAATGAAGTTCCTGGCAACGGAAAAGATGATGACGGAAATGGTTACATCGATGATGTTCACGGATGGAATTTCATAGGAGGTAAAAATGGCGATATTGATATTGATAATATGGAGGTGACAAGAGTTGTTGCTAAATATAAACCGATTTTTGAAGGAGATAACTCTACCCAAAACAAAGCAAATCAGGCAAAAATGCCGGAAGAGTTTGCGATGTATATGAAATCTAAAGAGCTTTTTACAAAGAAAAGTATTGATGCAAGACAGAGTTTTCAAAGATACAGTATGCTTAATGATGCTATTCCGGCTATCGTTAAATTGCTAAATGGAAAAACACTTACTAAAGAAAATTTGGCCAATTTAAAACCGACAGATCAAACTTCAGCAATGGGACTAACGGTTTTAAATAATTTGGCTCTCTCTCCTGAATTGGCAGGTAAAACTCCGGCTGAAGTTGAAGCTTTTCTACAAAAAGAAATGAAAGAAGCTTTGGATCATTTTGGTCCGATGGCAAAACAATATGATTTAAATTACGATCCGAGAGCAGAAATTGTTGGCGATAACTATGATGATTATTCTGAAAAAAATTACGGAAATAATCATTATGAAGGTCCAGATGCAACCCACGGAACTCACGTTGCAGGTATTATTGCAGGATCTCCGCAAGGAAAAGAGATTCAGTATGGTGTGGCTTCGGAAGTTGCAAAAATCATGACGGTAAGAACGGTTCCAAACGGTGATGAAAGAGATAAAGATGTTGCGAATGCGATCAGATACGCTGTAGATAACGGAGCAAGAGTTTTAAATATGAGCTTCGGAAAACCTGTTTCCCCTGGAAAAAATGTAGTTTGGGATGCCTTCAAATATGCTGAAGATAAAGGTGTTCTTTTGGTAAAGGCTGCCGGAAATGAAAATGAAGATGTCGCAGAACATTTAGCATATCCTACCAATTTTAAAAATATAACAGATGCTGCGCCGTTTGTAAATAACGTAATGGTTGTAGGAGCAAGTACCAATAAAAACGATGCATTGAGAGCTGACTTCTCTAACTATAACAAAAAAATGGTGAATGTTTTTGCTCCGGGAGAAGAAATTTATTCTACTGTTACAAAAAGCGGATATGAATATCTTCAGGGAACATCAATGGCTTCACCGGTTGCGGCGGGAGCAGCAGCAGTTTTGTTAGCATACATGCCAAATCTTAAGCCTGCCCAGATCATTGAGTCTCTAGTAAAAACGAGCAATCTGAGTACAGCCAATGAGTTTGGTGAAAAATCTCAGGCTGGAGGTGTTATCGATGTGAAAAAGGCAGCAGAATATGCTTACGCTAATTTTTATGACGGAAAATCTAATTCTTCAAAAACAAAAACTGTTAAAAAAGCAAGACCGGCTAAGAAATCTGTAAAGAGATAATAATCAGATAGATTGAGCCTATAAATAAAAAATCCTGATTTTGTCAGGATTTTTTATTTTACAAATAATTAATATTTGGCATGATTTTTTGTGGTATCTTTAATGTTAAAATAATAAAACTACAATATGAAAAAGCTACTACTTGCAGGTATAGTGGGAACCTCACTTTTTGCGGTGTCTTGTTCCACAGTTCAGAAGGCTAAAGATGCGCAGAATGTCAGATCAGAATTCCTTAAAATGAAAGGTGACTGGCAGATTGTAAGTATTGATTACGATAAGCAATACAAAATCAAACCTTTTGATGAAGGTGCAGATGCACAATGTTTCGTAGGAAGTCACTGGAGATTTATTCCAAATAATTATTCAGGATCTTATACACTGAACGGCGGAGGTTCTTGTCCAAACATTATACAGGCAATCAAAGCTGATATCAAAGGAGATACTTTTACCTTCAAAAAAATTGCTGAAGGCACAAAAGCAAAACAAAATACGGCTGGTTACACTTTAAGGGTTATCAATAATTCTACGGATCAATTTTCTTTAGAGCAAAATGTTCCTTTTGATGGAAACACAATCAGAGTGGTTTACAATTTCGAAAGAACAGGAATGGATTACACAAGATAATTAAAAAAAATATTTGAAAATGAAATTTAATAAAACATATATCAGCGCATTATTCTTATCATCAGCTTTATTATTAACAAGCTGTGAAGCGGTACAAAATTCAAACCATCAGCAAAGAGGTACAGCAGTAGGTGTTGCTTCAGGAGCTGTAATTGGTGGTGTACTTGGAAATAATGTAGGAAAAGGTAAAAATGCTGCATTAGGAGCAGTTTTAGGAGGTATTATCGGTGGTGTTGCAGGTAACGTGATCGGTAATAAAATGGATAAGCAGGCTAAAGACATCAAAGAAACTTTGCCTGGAGCAGAGGTTGAAAGAGTAGGTGACGGTATTAAAATCACGATGAACGAAAGTATCGTAACTTTTGCTTTTGATTCATCAGATCTTACGTCAGTGGCAAAAGCTAATTTAGATAAACTGGCTCAGGTTTTAGTTGATAATCCGGATACAAACATCAATGTATATGGTCACACAGACAGCAAAGGTGCGGATGATTATAATCAAAAATTATCAGAAAGAAGAGCTAATTCTGTAAAATCTTATTTGGTTTCCAAAGGAATTGCTTCCAGCAGATTGTTCGCTTTAGGTGAAGGAGAATCTATGCCGGTTGCAACAAATGATACAGAAGCAGGCAGAGCTAAAAACAGAAGAGTAGAGTTTGCCATTACGGCAAATGAGAAAATGATTAACGACGCACAGCAAGGTCAGTAATCATTTAATATATAAAAATACAAAAAAAACCGCTCCAGCGGTTTTTTTTGTATTTTTATAGCTGATTTATTTTTTGAAAATCATTATTTTTGCAATCGAAACCAGATAAATGAAAAAATATTTAAAACTACTTCGTGTAGAACAATGGGTGAAAAACCTTTTTGTTTTTGTCCCGCTATTTTTCTCAGGTAATGTCAAAAATTTAGATTTACTTACTAAAAGTATTTTTGCATTCATCATATTCTCCCTTGCTGCAGGTGTTGTGTATATTCTGAATGATTACAACGATATTGAGGCCGATCGTAAACATCCCGAAAAAAGAAGACGTCCGCTTGCCAGTGGAGCTGTTTCAAAATCTACGGCCATCAGCATTTTGATTGGATTAGTGATTGTAAATATTTTGCTGACATTATTTGCTCATTTTTACCTTCAGACTTCTATCTGGAAATTTGCGTGCATCATTATATTTTATTTCCTGATGAATCTTGCTTATACTTTTAAATTAAAGCATGTTCCGATCATCGATATTTTTATCATTGCCATAGGCTTCGTTCTACGGGTTCAGGCAGGAGGTTATATTACCGGAATTTTCATTTCACAATGGGCAATATTGTTAACTTTTGTTTTAGCATTGGTTTTAGCAATCGGGAAGAGAAGAGGAGAACTCATCAATGCTCAGGTTTCTGGGAAAACAAGAAAAGCTTTAGATGGGTACAATGTACAGTTTGCCGATATAGCATTGTCGATTTCGGTTACCTTGGCGATTGTTTGTTACTTAATGTTTACACTGTCTCCGGAAGTTCAGCTAAAATCACATTCAAGCATTTTTTATACGGTAATCTTCGTAGTTTTTGCATTTCTAAGATACTTGCAGCAGACTTTAGTATATAACCGTACCGAATCTCCAACAAAAATTCTCTACAGAGACCGTTATATTCAGGTTACTTTGGTATTGTGGGTAATATCGTTTTTAATTCTTATTTACTTTAAAGAGAGTATTCACCAATTTAATTTACTGTAAATCATGAAGCCGAATTTTACACAGAAAGTAACAAATTGGGGTAATTTTCCCATTGTGGAAAAAGAAATGAAGTCGGAAGACAGCTATCGGAGGATCAAAGAATTTGTACTCAATCACAACGAAGTTATTGCAAGAGGAAACGGAAGATGTTATGGTGATTCTTCTTTAGCTGAAAGTATTTTTTCGACCAAAAAATTAAATAAATTCATCAGTTTCGATAGGTTAAACGGAATTATCGAATGCGAATCAGGCGTTCTTCTATCAGACGTTCTGGAAGTTTCTGTTCCACAAGGGTATTTTTTATATGTAACTCCCGGAACCAAATTTATTTCGGTTGGTGGTGCTATTGCTTCCGATGTTCATGGGAAAAACCATCATGCAGAAGGTTGTTTTTCGGAATATGTTATTGATTTTAAATTAATGATAGAAAACGGGGACATCATCAATTGTTCGCGTGAAGAGAATTCAGAGAAATTCTGGTCTACTATTGGCGGAATGGGGTTGACCGGAATTATTCTTTCTTCAAGGTTTAAACTAAAAAATATTGAAACTGCGTACATTCGTCAGGAAAGCACAAAAGCTGAAAATCTTGACGAAATATTCAGGCTTTTCGAAGAAAGTGAAAGCTGGACGTATACCGTTGCCTGGATCGATTGCCTTCAAAAAGGTAAAAATATAGGAAGAAGTATTCTGATGAAAGGTGAACACGCCTTTGCCCATGAACTTCCCAAGAAATTTTCGGAAAATCCTTTAAGGCTGAAAAAGAAATTCTCGCCAACGGTTCCGTTTTACTTTCCCAACTTTGCGTTGAATAAACTGACGGTAAAGATTTTCAACTGGCTCTATTATAAAAAACAAACTCAAAAAGAGGTTAAAAATTTTGTAGACTACGATACTTTCTTTTATCCATTAGATTTTGTAAACGACTGGAATAAAATTTATGGTAAAGCAGGATTTATCCAGTATCAGATGATGATTCCTAAAGCGACCGGAAGAGAAGGAATGAAAAAAATCCTTGAAACCATTGCCGATAATGGAAATGCTTCTTTTTTAGCGGTTTTAAAATTATATGGCAAAGAAAATCCACAGGCTTACAATTCTTTTCCGTTTGAAGGGTATTCTTTAGCTCTGGATTTTAAGGTTAATTCAAAACTTAAAAAATTGGTAGAAAAACTTGATGCAATTGTTGAAGAATACGGCGGAAAAATTTATCTGACTAAAGACAGCATGAGCAAATCTTCACTGACAGACTACCTGAAAAATGTAGAAAGTTCAAAATTTGTCTCTTTACAGCACAAAAGAATCTTAAATAACAAGTAAAATGATAGTTCTCGGAAGTACATCTGAAGTGGCACAGGCTTTTGTAGAAAAAGCTTTGCAGGAAGGCGAAAAATTTGAAAGAATTTATCTTTTTACATCAAACAAAGAAGCAACGGAACGTTTTGCAAAGCATATCGATGTGAAATTTCTGCAGCTTTCTGAAATTATAGAACTCGATCTTACCAAAGAGATTAATTATTTTGAATTCGAAAATATCAATTCGAATTTGTTGTTTTGTGCAACAGGTTATTTGGGAGAAGGTACGGAAGAAGGTTTGTATGATACTAAAAATACAGAAAGAATTATTGATATTAATTACTCTAAATTAGTTCCTGTGATCAATTATTTTGCAAAAAAATTTGAAAGTAAAAGATCAGGAACCATTATTGGGCTTTCATCTGTTGCAGGTGATCGTGGTAGACAGAGTAATTTTATTTACGGAAGTGCAAAAGCTGCATTTACAGCCTATTTAAGCGGACTTAGAAATTATCTTTTTGAAAAGAAGGTTCATGTTTTAACGGTAAAACCAGGTTTCATGGCAACGAAAATGACCGAAGGATTACCATTAAATCCGAAGTTGACAGCAACTCCGAAACAGGCGGCAGAATGTATTTATAAAGCATTCAAAAAACAAAAAAATGTGGCTTATGTTTTGCCGATTTGGTGGATTATTATGTTGATTATCAGAAATATTCCTGAATTTATATTTAAAAAATTGAAGCTTTAAAAATAATATTCAAATATCTTTACGACCTTTGCGTTAAAATATTAAAAACGGAAAAAATAGAATGAAAAAATTGTATTGTTTTGATTTTGACGGAACTATTACCTATAAAGATACGATGTTTATGTATCTTAAATTTTACAATCCCTCAAAATTCCGGGTGCAGTTTTTGAAGCATATTCCGCTGTTTATTCTTTTGAAATTAAAGCTCGCAGAAACGGAAAAGGTAAAGAAAAGCTTCATAGGATCAATTCTGAAAGGGCAGCCAAAAACTAAAATAGAAGAAAAAGCACAACAGTTTTTTGAAGAAAACTATCCGAAGATCGTACGTGAAAATGCGCTGGATTTTATTTCTAATATGGATCGTGAAAATACCAAAAGTCTTATGGTAACGGCTTCTTTGGATATTTGGACAAAACCTTTTGCCGAAAAACTTCAAATGCAGCTCGTTTCTACTAGAGCCGAGTTCACTGATGGTGTTTTTACGGGAAATTTTATCGGTAAAAATTGCAACGGAAAAGAAAAATTAGAGCGCATAAAAAAGGAAATTTCCGACAATAAATACGATAAAATCATAGCATTCGGAGATACTTCGGGTGATAAGCCAATGCTTAAGTGGGCGAATGAAGGTCATTACCAATTTTTTCATTAATTTTGAAAGATCAATAAAAGTAAAATGAACAAACTGCTAATCTTGTGTTTTGCAATCATGATGAGCTGCACTGGCACAACCGCACAAAAATCTGGAAATATGCAGAGTAAAAGTGAAATTCTTGCTTCCGAATCGAATGGAGGAACAGAGAAAGTGGGGTTTAAGCTCATAAAAAATCAGGAAGAACTTAAAAAAGAAATCACTCAAAATTTTGCTGCTGCAGGTATGGAACCTCTTATGGTGATTCCATCTTTTCCAAATGATAAAAAAGTTGTTTTATATAATTTGGGCAGATTCAACTCTGGAGATCATACCATAAGAGAAATTAAAAGTCTATCCGTGCAAGATAATGTATTGTATGTGGAAGTTCCTATGTACGAGTCTGGTGGTATGGAAATTCAGGTGCTTTCAAATCCGTGGTTTATTTTTACAGTTCCGTCTGGCTACAAATTCACATCAGTACAACTAAAACCTACAAAATAAGAAATGAACAAAATATATTTAGATAACGCTGCAACTACTCCGCTTTCGGAAGAAGTAATCGATGCAATGGTTGAAACCATGAAAGTGAATTTCGGTAACCCTTCTTCAACACACAGCTTCGGACAGGAAGCCAAAATCCTGATAGAAAATGTAAGAAGGCAGATCGCAGATTATCTACATGTAACTCCTGCAGAAATTATCTTCACTTCTTGCGGTACGGAATCCAACAATATGATTATCAAATCATGTGTTGAACATCTTGGAGTAGAAAGAATCATCAGTTCACCGATGGAGCATAAATGTGTTTCGGAGAGTATTCTTGATATGAAAAACAGAAAAGGTGTTGAAGTTAATTACATTCGTCCTAACGAAAAAGGGGATATTGATTTAGCTAAATTAGATGAATTACTTAAAAATTCAGATAAAAAAACATTGGTAAGCTTAATGCATGCCAATAACGAGATCGGAAATATTGTTGATATTAAAAAAATTGCACAAATCTGCAAAGAGAATAATGCACTTTTCCATTCTGATACAGTTCAGACAATGGCTCATATGAATCTGGATTTTTCTGATATTCCTGTAGATTTTGCATCATGCAGTGCACATAAATTCCACGGTCCTAAAGGAATTGGTTTTGCTTTCATCAGAAAAGCGACCGGTTTAAAAGGAATTATTACCGGCGGACCTCAGGAAAGAAGTCTGAGAGCAGGAACCGAAAACGTTGCAGGAATTTCTGGTTTGGGTAAAGCTTTAGAGCTTTCATTAAATAATATGGAAGCTTATACGCAACATATGCAAAATATCAAACAATATACGATCAACAGAATTGCAGAAGAAATTCCTGGAGTGAAATTCAATGGAAGAAGTTCGGAAGCTGACAACAGCTTATATACCGTGGTAAGCCTCTTGCTACCTTATAAAAATCCATTAATCGGATTGCAGCTGGATATGAAAGGAATTGCAGTTTCGCAGGGAAGTGCCTGTTCGTCGGGAGCTTCAAAACCTTCCATGGTTATGATGATGATTTTGTCGGAAGATGAAATGGATCATTGCACTCCGTTGAGAGTCTCTTTCAGTCATATGACCACTGAAAAAGATATTGATGCATTGGTGGATGCCTTAAAAGAAATTTCTAAAGACTTCGTTATAGAAAATACAAATGTTGAGCATAGATAGGCTTTTCATTTTAAAGTGGTAATTTTGAATAAGAAATTAAATAAGAATATTAACAATTAATTAAAAGATAAAAAAATGGCTTTAGAAATTACAGACAGTTCGTTCCAGGAAACGGTTTTAAAATCAGACAAACCGGTATTGGTAGACTTTTGGGCAGTATGGTGCGGACCGTGCAGAACTTTAGGACCAATCATCGAAGAAGTTGCAGCAGATTTTGACGGAAAAGCTGTAGTAGGAAAAGTAGATGTAGACAACAATCAGGAGATTTCTATGCAATACGGGATCAGAAATATCCCTACAGTTCTTATTTTCAAGAACGGTGAGGTAGTAGATAAATTGGTTGGTGTAGCTCCAAAAGAGGTAATCGCTGAAAAATTAAGCGCACACTTATAAAAAATCACTTTGATAATGAATGCTTTCTGTTTTGGGAAGCATTTTTTGTTTTTAAAGATTTGCATAATGACTAAAAAGTTGTATTTTTGCAACCACAATAACGGAAGATAATTCTGAAATTGTAAAAAGATCCGGTAGTTCAGCTGGTTAGAATGCCGCCCTGTCACGGCGGAGGTCGCGGGTTCGAGTCCCGTCCGGATCGCAACTACAATATCAAAGTAGTACAAAAAGCTTTAAAACGTATGTTTTAAAGCTTTTTTTGTTTTATGTCTGTTCAAAGAGAACTAAAAAAGCATAATCTGAAAGTGACCTATTCAGTGACCTGTTGAAATAGGTTAAAAAGGTCACTGGAAATTCAGACAAACCCTTTTCAGCAGCTGGTTCAGCAACTGAACATCTTGTGTTAAGTTTTTACTAAGGTTAATTTTAAATCTCAAAAGCTAAACGATATGAACAAGACATTCAATTTACTTTTCTATGTGAAGAAATCGAAAATCAATTCTGTAGGAGAGTCTCCTATTTATTTGCGGATTACCATCGACGGCAAAATAACCGAAATAAGCACAAAGCGTACAGTAAAGCCGACGAAATGGAATTCTGCAATGCAGAAGGTTAGTGGCTCTTCGGAAGAATGCAGATCCCTTAATTATTATTTGAAAACATTTGAGCAAAAAGTTTACGATACCTATCACGAATTAATCAGAGATAAGGAAGCCGTAACTTCTGAGGCTATTAAGAATAAGTTAGTAGGTAGAGGTAGAATAACCCGAACACTCATTCCCGTTTTTCAGGATCATAATGATCGAATGGAGAAACTTATAGACAAAGAATTTGCCCAAGGAACGTTAACCCGTTATAAGACCTGTCTGAAACATACCAAAGATTTTTTGAAATGGAAATATAGTATTACCGACATTGAAATAAAAAAGATCGATTATGCTTTTCTAAACGATTTTGAATTTTTTTTAAGGACTGAAAGATCCTGTAATAATAATTCTGCAGTAAAATATATCAAGAATTTTGGTAAGATTATACGTATCTGTCTTGCAAATGGATGGATGGAAAGAGATCCTTTTATGAACTATCATTCTAAGTTTAATGAAGTGACAAGAATGTTCCTTAATGAAAAGGAGATAGAAGTACTTTTTGCCAAAGATTTTAAAAATGAGAGATTGTCTTTGGTAAGAGATATTTTTCTGTTCAGCTGTTTCACCGGACTAGCGTACATTGATACTCAAAAACTAACATATCAAAATATCAATTTGGGACTTGATGGCTCTCAATGGATTTATACAAAACGTCAGAAAACTAAAACTACTTCTAATATTCCCTTACTTTCTCAAACAGAGAAAATTATTGAAAAATACAAAAATCATCCAGTATGTCTTAATAATGGAAAGTTGCTGCCTATTCTGAGTAATCAAAAGATGAATGCATATCTTAAGGAGATTGCCGACCTGTGCGGAATTAACAAAGAATTGACCTATCATATTGCACGACATACCTTTGCAACAACGATAACTTTATCTAATGGGGTTTCCATTGAAAGTGTTAGTAAAATGCTAGGTCACAAGAGCATTAAGACAACACAGCATTATGCGAAAATACTTGATAAAAAAGTCAGTGAGGATATGATGGAATTGAAGCAAAAATTTACTAATAAGGAAATTGTTGTAATTTTTTAGGTAACTCATTTTTGCTGAAGGATTCTTGATAATTGTAATAATAAAGATTATCTACTGAACTCTGGAAAAAACCTTAATTTCAAGGAAATCGGACTGCGTTTTCCCATCATCTATGTGAAACACTCTTTCGATTTTTATTGATTTATAATAGCTAATTAATTGAAATCTGTGAGTATCATTTATATGTTATTTAATAAGTAATGTATTAAAAAAATGCTCAGCAAAAATAAAACAGTGGTGACTATGAGCAAGAAAATGTTGTTCTCGTAAAATGTATTATTATTAATACGTTTTTTGTTATTGTAGTAATTAATATATGAAAATAATAAAACTATAGCTCCAACAATGACAATTACAATCCCTACAAGACTGGAATGTCCATTTTGAGCGTGCACTGTGTTTTTAGCTTCTGCAACTAAAGGTATCTGCTTAAGAAATAGGGAAAATTTAACTAGTATGAATCCGAAACCCATCAATGCTATCGATGTTCGCATCCACGCAAGAAATGTTCTTTCATTTGCCAAATGTTCACTGGTATGATTTGGTTTATCTTTATTCATATCTTATTCAAAATTTATCTTATGCCTACAATAGCTAACAATACCAAATTTACAAATTAAGTTTGAAATAGATTTTTTATCTATTAGCAATTTGCAACAAAATAAAATGTTCTAGGTTACATATTGACGGTTTATATTCAGAAGAAATATATTATATTAGAAGAAATATTTTTGCAATGGAACATACTGAATTTTCTTCCGATGTCATTTCTTCACAGGAATTACTTGATAAGCTTTACCAAAATGGTAATATAAAAACCTACCGGGAAGGTGAAATCATTTTAGATGAAAATGCTTCGATCCGATCTATACCAATTGTAATGAAGGGATTGTTGAAAGTAATACGAACGGAAGAAGATGGAAGAGAAATATTATTATACTATATTAAAGCAGGTGAAAGCTGCATTATGTCTTTTCTTGGTGGAATGCATAATGAAAAGAGTATTGTAAAGGCAGAAGTTGAAGAAGATTCCGAGATACTTTTCTTACCTGTAGAAAAGGTTTCGCTCTTTATCAAAGAATATCCGGAATGGCTGGACTATATTTTCAGACTATATCACAAACGCTTTGAAGAATTACTGGATATTATTAATGCTATAGCTTTTAAAAAGGTAGATGAGCGACTACTAAATCTTCTTACTAAAAAAGCAGAAATAGCAAATTCAAATACTATAGTCGTTACTCACGAGCAGCTTGCGAATGAACTTGGAACAGTAAGAGTTGTTGTTTCCCGACTTCTAAAGCAATTGGAAGATTCTGGAAAAGTGAAATTGGGAAGAAACAAAATTATTTTTTCAGATCTGAACTAAAATTTTCTTATGTAACAAAAGTAGCGGTGCAGTAAAATAGAAATATCCATTTTTGTCATATAAAATTAAAGAGATGGAAATTTTCGGATACATTGCCGCAATATTTATTGGTATTTCCTTAGGGCTGATAGGAGGAGGGGGAAGTATTCTTACTGTGCCTGTCTTAGTATATCTCTTTGGTATAGATGCCTTCGTAGCCACAGAATATTCACTTTTCATAGTTGGAATCAGCAGTGTGGTAGGTTCATTTTCCTACTTTAAGAAAGGGCTGGTTAATATAAAAACAGCTTTGGTTTTTGGTGTCCCGTCAATAATATCTATTTTTTTGACCAGAAATTTTATTTTGCCACTGATTCCTGATGAAGTTCTTACAATCAGTACTTTAGTGGTTACCAAAGATATCTTATTACTTCTGATTTTTGCATTATTAATGATTCTCGCATCGTACAAAATGATTCAAAGTAGAGTAGCGCCGCAGATAGAATCGATTCATTTTAATAAAAATAACAATCTTTTGGCAGCAGGGCAAGGGTCGGTTGTCGGGGTGCTTACTGGTTTGGTCGGTGCGGGTGGTGGCTTTATGATTATTCCTGCACTCGTCAATTTGCTCAAGACACCAATGAAGGTAGCCATCGGTACCTCGCTTGTCATCATTTCCCTGAATTCCCTTATCGGATTTTTCACTTCAATGCACAACGTCCCGATCAACTGGAAACTACTTGCAACGGTCTCATCCATTTCCATAGTGGGGATTATTATAGGAGCACAATTGTCAAAAAAAATAGACGGTAGAAAACTCAAACCTGCTTTCGGCTGGTTCATCTTAATAATGGGAATTTACATTATTGTAAGAGAGCTTTTAATGTAGCTTTTGAGCATCTTTTGCAGCGTGAGTTTGTCGGAAAATTATTGCATCCAGGTTCGCTGATTCTCAATAAAAGAATTCAGTTATTTTTATTCGAAAAATCTATTTTGTATTTTAGAAAAGAGAAATAAACTGCTCTGTAACAAAAGTAACCGTATATGTAATCTTAAACATATATTTTTGAAATAAATTAATTAAAATGATAGAAGTTATAAAACAACCCTGGCCGTGGTATATTGCGGGTCCGTTAATAGGGCTTACAGTTCCGGCTTTGCTGATACTGGGTAACAAATCTTTTGGAATCAGTTCATCTTTAAGGCATATTTGCGCAGCGTGTATTCCAGCCAACATTATTTTTTTCAAATACGACTGGAAAAAAGAACTCTGGAATTTGTTTTTCGTTTTTGGGATTTTGCTCGGTGGAGTTGTCGCATCTCAATTCCTTATGAATCCTGGAGAATTATCGATTAATCCGAATCTGAAAGCCGAACTTGCAACCTACGGAATTACCGATTACAGCAATCTCGTTCCTGCTCAATTGATGAATTTTGCGAGTCTTTTAACGATAAAAGGTTTCATTACTATGGTTGTCGGTGGATTTTTGGTAGGTTTCGGAA
Source organism: Chryseobacterium sp. CBo1 (assembly GCF_001693475.1). Taxonomy (NCBI): domain Bacteria; kingdom Pseudomonadati; phylum Bacteroidota; class Flavobacteriia; order Flavobacteriales; family Weeksellaceae; genus Chryseobacterium; species Chryseobacterium sp. CBo1. The sequence goes on along the minus strand of NZ_MAUH01000009.1, from coordinate 93,851 downwards.
CCCGTTATGCAGGTGGTTGTACCAGTGGACACGCCATTATGGGATTGGCAAATTTGCAGTTACCATCACTTATTGCCACAATATGCTTTATGGCAGGAGGTTTTCTAATGGCGAACGTGATTTTGCCGATAATTCTTTCACTTTAATTTAAAAAAATATGGCAACAGAAAAAGATATACGTCATCAGGACAGCGTTTGCACCAACGAAAGTCATCTTACTCACAAATGGTATTACAATCTTAAATACCTTTTGGTAGGAATTGTATTTGGGATTGTATTTGTAAAAGCAGAAATCATCAGCTGGTTCAGGATTCAGGAGATGTTCCGTTTGCAGTCGTTTTTTATGTACGGCGTAATCGGTAGTGCAGTTCTTACAGGAATGATTTCAGTGTTTATTATTAAGAAATTCAACATCAAAACAATTTACGGGGAAAGGATTTCAATTACACCGAAGAAATTTAACAAAGGACAAATCTATGGCGGGCTGATTTTTGGATTTGGCTGGGCAATGACGGGTGCCTGTCCGGGACCTCTTTTCGCACAGATTGGAACAGGTGCATTGGCTGTTGGAGTTACTTTGCTGAGTGCCATTTTTGGAACTTGGGTCTATGGATATTTGAGGGATAAATTGCCCCACTAATATATTTTCAGTAAAAATCTAATCGTAAGAGACTGATTCAATTTTGAATCAGTCTCTTTTTTACAATATTATTTGATGACTGTTGTTAATATTGAGGTATTTTGAGTTTATTTTTAAATTATTTTATATTTTATGCTTAGTTTTTAGCTTATGTAACAAATGTTACTTACTGTTTTTATCAGATTATTTAGCTTTACAAATCATCAAAAAGTCTGGCTATGGAAAATCATTTTCAAATCATCATTATCGGAGCAGGAACAGGAGGAATTATGACTGCTGCTTCTCTCATAAATACCAATGAATCCCTCAATGTTCTCATCATAGACCCTTCCGAGAAACATTATTACCAACCAGCGTGGACTCTCGTAGGAGCTGGAACTTACGATTTTAAAGACACAGCAAGACAGACAAAAGATTTAATTCCCAATGGTGTAACCTGGCTTAAAAACAAGGTTACAGAAATTCATCCCGAACAAAACAAGATTTCTGCAGATAATGGCACGAGTTATTCTTACGAATATCTCGTGGTTGCACCTGGGCTGGTGAATAATCTTTCTCTGGTAGAAGGTTTAGAAGAGGCGGTGAAAACGGGTATTGTTTGCAGTAACTATATAGATCCCGAGTTTACGTGGAAATCTCTTCAGAGCTTTAAAGGAGGAAATGCGCTGTTCACTTTGCCTACAACGCCCATCAAATGTGGAGGCGCGCCGCAAAAGATAATGTATCTTGCCGCAGATTATTTTAGGAGAAAAGGTATTTCAGATAAGGTAAAAATTACTTTTGCGCTTCCCGGTGGTGTTATTTTTGGCGTAAAAGAAGTCGCTGAAACGTTGATGAAAGTCATTTACCGTTACCATATCGATTTAAAAACACTGCACGGACTTTTTAAGATTGACCCGGTGAATAAAATTGCCTATTTCAAAAACGAAGATCGTATTGTTGAGATTCCGTTTAATTTTCTTCATCTTGCGCCGCCACAGGAAGCTCCACGTTTTATTAAAAATTCAGTTTTAGCTAATGAGGCAGGCTGGCTTGATGTTGATATTAACAGTCTTCAGCACAATAAATTTCAAAATATTTTCGGAGTAGGAGATGTAGCCGGACTTCCAACTGCAAAAACTGGTGCTGCAATTCGAAAACAAGTTCCTGTAGTGGTTTCTAATCTCATCAATATGATTTTAGGTGCAAAACCAGATAACAAATCTTATAATGGATATTCTTCGTGCCCGCTTGTAACAGGTTACGGAAAAATGGTTTTGGCAGAATTTAACTATAAAAATGAGTTCACACCAGACCCGAATCTCAAAAAGATGCTCATTTCAGACAGTTCAAAAGAGCATTGGAGACTTTGGATTCTCAAGAAATATATTCTCCCGTATCTCTATTGGAACAAAATGCTGAAAGGAAAAGAAGTTTGAAATGTATACCAAAAAAGTTACGTCAATAATTTTGGTGTTTGCTTTTTCAATGGTTAAAACGCAATCTGTTAATTTAGATAATCGTGATAAAGTCATCATCTCAGGAAATCTACGAAACTTTTTGATGTCAACAGACAATCTTACAGGTACCGATTATTGGGCAGATGCTTTAGCAGGAAATTTAAAGGTTGAATACAAACCCGTAAAACGTATTTCCATTGGAGTTTCTGCTTCGTATCTTTCTAAAGTTGCATCATCAGATTTGGAAGAAAAGGATTTGAAATCCGGAAAATCTTCCAAGTGGGAACGGGAACTTTTTGACTTATCTTCTCCTCAGAATCTTTATGCCGTTTCAAGGCTTAATCAGTTGTATTTACAATACGAGAAAGGGAAATCAAAATTTACGATAGGAAAAATTCCGATTAAATATTCTCCGCTTATCAATCCAAGTGACGGCAGAATGTTACCTATAGAATATGGCGGATTGAGCTGGAATTTTACTTCCGGTAAATCACAGGTTGATGTAGCATTGCTGAATTCTGTTTCAATGCGTTCAAATTCAGAATGGTCAAAAATGAAAGACGCAATCGGAGTATTGGATAACGGATTTCAACCAGACAGCTCAAAAGCAGATTATCTCAGTGAAAATAACAGCACAGGTGTTGCCATCTTTCACTACGGAAGAAAATTTCGAATTGCAGATATTAATTTTTACAACATACATTTAGATAAAACACTCAATACATCTTGGTTTCAGCTGGGTTTAAATTTTCCTAAATGGGATTTTGGGTTGATTTACAGTTATCAGATTCCGGATTCTTACCAAAGTCGATTAAAATATTACGAAAGATATGTCCAGCCAGATGAAAACGGTCAGGTTGCAAGTTTTTTGTTTCGATATAAGATCAAAAATTTCGCTTTGGAGTTTGCTTATTCTAAAGCATTTGATACCGGCAGATTTTTATTTCCGAAAGAATTGGGAAGAGATCAGTTTTTCACATCGCTTCCGAGAAGCAGATTGGAAGGTTTTGGAAATGTTGATATTATAAAAGTTTCGGTCTTATTTCATCATGGAAAATGGTCGGCTCACTCAGATTTTAGCATCAGCAACGGAGTTTCCGAAAATGATTTTAAAAATAATAAGTACAATACAGATGATTTTTTGCAATGGAATAGCTTTGTCGCTTACAAAGTCAGTCATAAACTGGAAGTTGATTTGCTTTACATTTTTAAAAGAAATCTGCAAAGCTCAAACCCAATTGCAGTCTATCAAAAGACCAATTATAATCAGTTAAATTTAATTACGAATTATTGGTTTTGAAAAATTTAACTTATGTAACAAAAGTAGCGGTATAACACTTTGTAAACCCCGAAATTTGTACTATAATATTAAAAAAGTATAACCCTAAAAAATTACATTATGTTTTTTCAGCATATTTATGATAAGAGCCTTGCGCAGGCTAGCTATTTAATAGGATGTCAGGCAAAAGGTGAAGCCATTGTTATCGATGCCAAAAGAGATATCGATACCTATCTTCAGATTGCCAAAGAAAATAATCTCACGATTACACATATTACAGAAACTCATATTCACGCCGATTTTTTGTCGGGTTCTAGAGAACTTGTGGAAGTGACGGGTGCAAAAATGTATCTTTCGGATGAAGGTGGTGAAGATTGGCAATATCAGTTTCCACATACCGGATTAACGAATGGAGATATCATTAAAGTTGGAAATTTAACTTTAAAAGTCATTCACACGCCGGGACATACGCCGGAAAGCATCAGCTTTTTATTGACCGATCATCCTGCAACGGACGAACCGGTGATGATTTTTACAGGAGATTTTGTTTTTGTGGGAGATATAGGAAGACCAGATTTATTGGAGAAGGCGGCCGGAATTACAGGAACTCAGGAAAAAGGAGCGAAAGAAATGTTTCATTCTGTTCAGGATTTTAGCAGATTGCGGGAGTTTATCCAAGTTTGGCCGGGACACGGTGCAGGTTCGGCTTGCGGAAAAGCTTTGGGTGCAGTTCCGAGTTCAACGGTAGGTTATGAAAAAATCAGAAACTGGGCTTTTCAATATGAAGAAGATGAGGAAGGTTTTGTAGAATATCTGCTGGAAGGACAGCCGGAACCTCCAAAATATTTTGCAATGATGAAAAAACTCAACAAAGTGGAAAGACCTTTATTAAAAGAAGTTCCAAAACATCCGAAACTTTCCAAAGAAGAATTTTTGAAAGCTTATCAAAATGGAGTTAAAATTATAGACACGAGAAATAAAGTAGATTTTGCCCAAGGTTTTATACCAAACAGCATCAATATTCAGGGTAATAATTCATTTTCCACGTGGATGGGATGGATTGTCAATTATTCCGAGCCGTTTATTTTGGTTGCTCAGGAAGAACAAATGGAAGATCTTACCAGAAAACTGATGAGAATCGGGATGGATCAAATGATGGGCTATATTGATGACGTGAAAAATTTAGACTTAGAATTACAGACTGCCGATATTATTGATATTGAGGAATTCAAATCTTATCTGAACAGAGATAATATTCAGGTGGTTGATGTAAGAAATAAAACCGAATATGACGCAGGACGTATTGAGAATGCTGAGAATGTCTTTGTGGGAACTTTGGAGGATAATCTGGATAAAATTTCCCATGAAAAACCAATTGTAATTCATTGTCAAAGTGGCGACAGAGCAGCAATTGCCTATTCTCTACTGAAGAAAAACGGTTTTGAGAACGTCAAAAATTTCTCTGGCGGAATGAAAGAATGGACAGAAAAAGCAAACCCTGTAAAAAATTAAGATGGATTTATTATCAATGTTATTCGGAAAAAAAGACAATGCTGCGCTGGAAACTGCGTTGGGAGAAGGTGCTTTTTTGGTAGATGTAAGAACGCCCGTAGAATTTGCTTCGGGAAGTGCTGAAGGGGCTGTTAATATACCTTTGGATGTCGTCAAAGACCAGATTTCCAAGTTCAGGAATAAGAAAAACATCATTGTTTTCTGTAGAAGTGGAAACCGTAGCGCAATGGCAAAAGGAACATTGGAACGAAACGGAATCACGAATGTTCTCAACGGTGGCAGTGTACAGAATATGATAAAACTAACGGAACAATAATGAAAGATTTTTGGGACGAAAGATACCGCCAGTCAGATTTTGTGTACGGAGATCAACCAAATATCTATTTTGCCGAAAAATTGGCTGAACTCACTCCCGGAAAAGCTCTTTTTCCTGCTGAAGGAGAGGGTAGGAATGCTGTTTATGCGGCAATTCAGGGTTTTGAAGTTGAGGCTTTTGACCAAAGTGAAGAAGGCAAAAAGAAAGCGATGCAGCTTGCTGAAATAAACTCGGTGAAAATAAATTACACAACGGTTTCGGCAGATACAATAGGTTATAAAAAAGAAAGTTTTGACCTTTTAGTAATGGTTTTTGCCCATTTTCCTGAAATATTGAGGCGGGATTTGCACAGATGGTTTTCATCGCTTGTGAAGAAAGGTGGGGGAATTATTCTGGAAGGTTTCAGTAAAGAGCATTCTAAATTTCAAGACGAAAATCCAAATGCAGGCGGACCAAAACATTGGGAAATGCTTTATGATTTAGAAGAACTGAAAACTGATTTTTCCGATTTCGATTTTCAGGAAGCATATATTTCCGAAACCATACTGAGTGAAGGCGCTTATCACAAAGGAAAAGCTTCGGTTGTACGCTTTTTTGGTACAAAAAGATAAAGAAAAGTATGGATAATTTATTTAAAAACTGGAACTTTGTAAGGTTGCTTCGTCTGGCAATGGGAATTTTCCTTGTTGTAGAAGCCACACAATCTGGAATGTGGATTTTGGTGGCTGTCGGAATGGTTTTTGTTGTAATGCCACTATTCAATATCGGCTGTTGTGCTGCGGGAAACTGTTCTGTCCCAACAAGAAATTCAAAAAAAAATGGGGATAAGGTTGAATATGAAGAAATCAAATAAAATCTGAAAAATGAATAAATTTCAGGAACTAATCAGTCAGGAGAAACCCGTATTGGTAGATTTCTTTGCAGAATGGTGCGGTCCATGCAAAATGCAGGCGCCTATTCTTCAGGATCTCAAAAAGAATATTGGTGATGTAGCAAGCATTGTTAAAATTGACATCGACAAAAACCAGGCGGTTGCCTCGCAATTCGGAATCCGAAGTGTTCCTACTTTGATGATCTTGAAAAATGGAGAAGTAAAATGGAAACAATCCGGTGTTTTTCAGGCGGATGAACTGGAAAGATTAATCAAGCAAAACCTTTAAAATGTATAAAAACCTAATCGTTGTATTTTTTCTCATCGCAATTACAGGATGCGGAAAAGCTCAGAGTAACAAAAGCGAGAGCAGTCTTCCTGCCAAAGAATTTTCTAAAAAATTGGACCAGACCAAAGATGCACAATTGGTTGATGTAAGAACACCTGGAGAATTTCGTAACGGTCATCTTAAAAGTGCAATGAACATCGACTGGAATGCAGATGACTTCACAGAGAAAGCAAAAGCGCTCGATAAGGATAAACCTGTATTTGTGTATTGTATGAGCGGACCCAGAAGTACGGCCGCCGCTGCAAAACTTCAGGAAATCGGTTTTAAAAATGTATATGAAATGCAGGGAGGAATGATGAAGTGGAGGAACGCTGAGCTTCCGGAGATCAAAGCATCAACTGCTACAGGAATTAGTCTTGCCCAGTATAAGGAAATGTTGAAAAGCAATACTCCCGTTCTGGTGGATTTTTATGCAGAATGGTGCGCTCCCTGCAAAAAGATGGAGCCTTACCTTAAAAAGATGGCTGCTGAAATGCCGGATAAGGTGAAAATTTTAAGAATAGATGCAGATGCAAATACAGAACTCTGCAAAGAACTGAATGTTTCTGCACTACCGGTCCTGAAGCTGTATAAAAACGATAAATTAGTCTGGGATAATTTAGGTTTTGCAACAGAGCAGGAAGTGAAAAACAAGATTGCACAATAATGTATTTCATATAAATTCTGTTAATGTTTTTGACCTTAGTAATTAAAAATTTATATTTGCAGGAATGACTTATCAGAAATTAAATACCAATCATATAATGAAAAGCGTTATTGCAATGTTTTTCATTATATGTATTTTAATTTCTTCCTGCGCTGTAAAATACGGTATCAAAAACCTACTCAGTCTGCAGCCTTCCGCTAAAAGTCATACCTCCGCACCAAAGGAGAAATTTACCACCAACACAACCACGGCCTCTGTCTGCAACTTTTGCAAGGAAAGAGAAATTACCGCTAAAAATGATACCCATTTTTCAGTGGCGGAATTTCAGGAGCTTGCTGCATTTACATTCATTCTATTTGCAGGGGCATTTCTGTTTATAAATCTTAGAGAACATCCATTTTACAGTACTTCCAAAATTGGAATTACGGTTCCCATCTTCATACAATACCGCAAACTTATCATTTGATTTAAAATTTAATTGGTCTCTTCTTGTAGAGACTCAAACGATTGATTTTAAATTTTTATTAATCCTTATCGGAATCATTTCGGTAACTGTTAATCTTTCATACAATGATAAGAAAAAGTCTTTCAGTCCTTATTTTTGGGCTGATTACTCAGCAGTCTGTCCTTTATGCCCAGCAAGAATCACTTTTGGGTAAAATATGGACAGAAACACAAAAAAACTATTCAGGGATCCGTGCAGCCGAGTCTGCAATAGAATCTTCAGAATATAACGAAGAGACAGTAAAATCCAAGGCATTACCACAGGTAAAGCTTCAATATCAAAATACCTACGGAACATTAGAGGGAAGCAGTGGTGGTTTTTTCCCACAGTCCGGTTTTTTTAATGTTTCCGGAAACAGGAATTCGGGCTCCTCTTTATCCTCAAACAATTTCGGCTCAGCCATTGCGGAGTACGAGATCTACAACTTCGGGCGTCAGAGATCCGAGGAAAGATCAGCAAATGAGTTCACACAAAAGCTCAGGACAGATAAAGAATCCTATTTGCTGAGGCTCAAAAAATTGCTATCACAACGTTATCTTGACTATGTCTTTAATGGCGCCAAGCTCAGATGGGCAGAGAGAAACTCGACGAGGCTCGAAGAAATCCACAGTTCAAGCAAAGCCCTTTCGCGTGCCGGTCTCAAACCGGAAGCAGATTCTGTACTTACCTATTCATCGTACGTTCAGGCATTGGCAATGCAAGATAATTGGTTTGGAAAGCAGCAGGCAGCCACAGAAAAACTTAAGGAATTTTACATTGATAATTTTAAAGTAGAGGATTACCAGGTCAGTCATTTTCTTGACCCTGAAATAAATTCTTTTAACAGTGAGAAGGTTAATCCATCACATCCTTTTTTAAAGTCCATCCATCAGGAGTCCGAATACTATCAGACCAAAGCGGAAACAGAGAGAAGATCATCACTTCCGTCGCTTAAGATCTTGGGAGGTTATGCTTACAGAGGTTCAGGATCCGATCCATATGGCAATGTCTCAGGGAAATTTACCGATGGTTTCTCCAATTCTGCCAACAATGCTCTTGTTGGACTTGGATTGACGTGGAATATCAGCAGTCTTCATACGAACAGGCAAAAAGCCAATATGCTGTCAAAAGAAGCGGAACGTCTGGGTTATCTCGAAAACCAGTATCAGCTATCAATGCAGACTGAGATTAAAGCCCTTGAAAGCAGGATTGTAGAACAGCAAAAACAACTTAAGAAAGAAAGTGCTTCTGTGAAAGGCGCATCAGATGCCTACGAAATGTATGTAGCAAGATACAAGAGTGGTCTTATTACCCTCACTGAACTGTTACAGATCCGTCAGATTCTTGAAAATGCAGAAAAAAGTCAGATCGATGCCGCAAAAGAATTCTGGGAGCAGGTCATAGCAAAGGCTGAACTCACCGGCGATTTTGATTATTTATTTACCCAACTTTAAAATTTTAGAATGAATTTAATACGTTTTGCGCTCAGAAAGCCCATTGCCGTCATGGTCGTTTTCCTGTCGGTCATTGTGCTTTCGCTTACAGCTATAAAAAAAATAAAAGTAGATATTTTCCCGGAGGTAGAGTTGCCGTCAATGTATATTGCGATGCCTTACGGAGGGCTTTCACCTCAATATATGGATGGTTTTATGTCCAATGAATTTCAAAAAGTTTTACTCTTTGTGAATGGTGTCAAGAATATTGATTTCAAAAGTGTTCAGGGACTGACCTTAATGAAACTGACCTTTTATCCAGGCACCGATATGGCGCAGGCTGCAGGTGAGGTTTCCACGCAGGTTTCACGGGCAATGGGATTTTTACCACCCGGTGCAGTACCGCCTATGGTTGTGCGGTTTGACGGTAATTCACTCCCGGTCGGTCAACTTGTCTTTGAAAGTGACAATCACTCTGTAACAGAGCTTCAGACAATGGTCCTAACCAAAATCCGGCCGATGTTTGTTGAGATTCCCGGTATTACGGCTCCGGCACCTTTTGGGGGTAACATCCGTTCGATCGTTGTAAATATTGACCCGGCTGCAATGCAGAGTAACGGACTAAGTCCGGAAGAAATTACTTTGGCGATCACAAAAAGCAGCCATCCTTCGCCAGCAGGAAATATCAGAATGGGCGAAACGAATTATATGGCACCGATCAATTCCATAGCCAAAGATCCTGCGGAGTTTCTTAAAATCCCGATAAAGACCCAAGACGGTAGAACTCTTTACGTGGGTGATGTAGCCAATGTTCAGGATGGAGCTGACCAGACATCTGGATATGCATTGGTCAATGGGAAACGCTCTGTGTATCTCCCGGTGATCAAAAAATCAGATGCTTCAACACTGACAGCAGTTGAAAATCTAAAAAAAGCAATGCCAAAACTGAGAGATCAGCTTCCGGATGATGTGAAGGTGAGTTATGAATTTGACCAGTCAAAATATATTGAACGTTCCCTTTCAAATCTAATTCATGAAGGACTTTTGGGTGCACTTTTTACAGGACTGGTCATTATTCTTTTCCTTGGTGACCTTCGAGGTGCACTGATCGTGGTCTTTACAATTCCCATAGCAATATTAACAGCCGTCTGTGTGCTCTATTTTGCAGGATATACTATTAATATAATGACCTTGAGTGGGTTAGCCCTATCCATCGGAATTTTGGTAGATGAAGCTACGGTCACGATCGAGAATATCCACCAGCATATGGAAATGAGGAAAACCAAACCCAAAGCCATTCTTGATGCAGTACTTGAAATTTCCATTCCGAAGGTGCTGATATTATTATGTATTCTGGCCGTTCTTACGCCTGCCTTCATTATGACGGGCATTCCAAAAGATATGTTTCTTCCGCTTTCTTTTGCAGTTGCATTCGCAATGATAGCTTCCTTTCTGGCATCCCAGACCTTCGTTCCGATCCTGGCTAACTGGATGATGAAGAATAAGCATATTGAGAAGCATTATGTTAAAAACAGGAGTTTTTTCTATCGATTCAGAACGGGCTACAGTCACAAAATGAGAAAATGGTCGGGAAGGACTTTGGTATTGTTTTCGGCCTATATCATTTTCTCGGGCCTTTTAATATTTTTAATGATGCGCTCATTGGGAACCGATATTATGCCTCTTTCCAACAGCGGTGATTTTCAGATGAGAATTGATGCGCCACAGGGAAGCCGTCTGGAGAAAACTGAAAAGCTGGTGAAGGATATTCTCAAAGATATTGAAGGTATTTTGCCGGAAAATGCGGTCAGCATCAGTTCGGCCTATGTCGGTTTACATCCGGCAGCAACGCCGATCAATCCCATATTTCTTTTCACCAACGGAACACACCAGTCTGTTTTGCAGGTTTCTGTAAATAAGGAGATCTTTTCAGGGTCTATGGAAGATCTGAAAGAAAAGATCCGCAAGAAGATTGCTGAAAAGCATCCTGAAGCACAAATCAATTTTGAACCGATGGAACTTACCGAAAAAATTATTGGACAGGGATCGATGACCCCGATAGAAATCAAGGTAGGATCTCCGAATCTGAAACTGGCGGCATCTCACGCAAAAAAAATAGAGGAAAAGCTGAAAAGCAACGATTTCCTGCGAGACGTCCGCATTGCAGAGCCACTTCAATATCCGACGTTACAGACCAACGTAGACCGAAATCTCGCTGCGCAGTTCGGACTGACGATGCAGGATGTGACACGCAGTCTTGTGACCGCTACCTCTTCAACCCGCTACACCGACAAGAACCTCTGGGTCGACCCAAAATCAGGACTTGTCTTTCAGACACAGGTCCAGATTCCAGAAAGTATAATGAACTCTGAAGAGATCCTGAAATCACTTCCACTGAAAAAAGACAGCCCGAGACCCGTTCTTGAAGATATCGCTACAGTTAAAAAAACGACCGCACCTGCACAGGTCAACCGAAAGGGACCTATGAGATATGTAACAATTATCGGAAATGTGTACGGAAAAGACCTGGGCTCTGCTTCCAAAGCGGTAAAAAATGCCATCAGTGAGACCGGAAAACCTCCAAAAAGTGTTTCTGTCTGGACAGAAGGCACACTGCAGCTACTGGATGATACACTCGACAGTCTTGCAATGGGACTTTTGGCGGCAGTACTAGCGATATTCCTAATGCTTTCTGCTTATTATCAGTCATTTAAAGTACCTTTTGTTGTTCTTTCCGTGATTCCTTCCGTGATCGTGGGAAGTCTTGTTTTGATTTTCATTACCGGCAGTACGCTCAACCTCCAGTCATATATGGGGATGATTATGTCCATCGGTGTTTCGGTTTCAAATGCCGTATTACTTATCAATCAGGCAGAGTACTACCGTAAACATTACCATATCAGTGCGCTTCATTCTGCGAGAATGGCAGCGGCGTCCAGACTCCGCCCTGTACTGATGACCGCTTTGGCGATGCTTGCCGGGATGATTCCTATGGCAATCGGTATCGGGGAAGGTTCTGAGCAGGTTGCTCCACTTGGTAGAGCTGTTATCGGTGGTATCATCGCATCCACTCTTACCATTCTGCTTTTGGTTCCGCATTTTTTTGCAGCAGTAATGTCCAATGCAGGACATTCAAATCCTTCCTTGGATCCGGAAGATGAGGAAAGTAAATTTTTCGTACAATCTTAAATAATTAAAAAATAATGAAAATCATCAATAAAATAAAATACATCTTCATTCCGGTCGTTCTTTTGGGAATGGCTTCCTGCTCGGGCGAAAAGGAAAGTAAAAATGAAACAAAAAAAACAGTTCAGCCTGCTCGGTCTTTCGTGACCACAGAAATCAAGCTGATAAATCCCACTTATCAGATTTCCGTTCCAGGCGAACTGAAACCTTATGAATCGGTGCAGATCTTTGCGAAGGTTGCCGGATTTATCAAGAAAATTTATGTTGACAGAGGTTCAGTTGTGACCAAAGGTCAGCTTCTTGCAGTTCTGGAAGCACCAGAAATGAATCAGGATTACCTATCCGATAAATCTTCACAGCAGAAAACATACACCGACTATCTTTATGCTAAACAGGCTTTTGAGCGATTGCAGGACGCGGCCAGTACAAAAGGAGCTGTTGCCGACATAGAACTGGATAGGGCTAAAAGCATTATGCAGAGTTCCAAAGCAACATACGAGGCATCAAAAGCGGGCACCGGTAGGTCTTCACAGATGAATCAGTACCTTAGGATCACGGCACCTTTCAGTGGTGTGATAATGGATAGGAATCTGTCGGTAGGAGCCTTGGTTGGTCCCAATTCAGGAATGGCTCTTTTCAGTATTGCTCAGAAAAATAAGCTGAGACTGACGGTATCTCTTCCTGAAAAACATGCATCAAGTGTCAATGAGGGGATAGTGGCGCAATTTACGGTCAACTCTATCCCGGGAAAAAATTTTGAAGCGCATCTTTCAAGGAATTCCGGTGTTATCAGTCAGGAAAACCGTTCGATGACCCTTGAGTTTGACGTTCCAAATCCGGGCACTGTCTTAAAAGGGGGGGAATATGCACAGGTCCAGCTCAATCTGAAAAGAAGTGCACCTACATTTTTTGTACCCACGAAAAGTATTCTGCAGACTCAATCCGGAACCTTTGTGATGACCTTCAATGATAATACGGTAAGCAGAGTTGCTGTGAAAGAAGGAATCACCTACGAAAAAATGACCGAGGTCTTTGGTGCACTATTCGGCCATGACAAAGTTCTAGTAAAACCTTCCGAAGAAATTGAGGAAGGAAAGATATCAACCCCAAAAAAAAATAAATAATGATAACGACCTTAAAATTTAAAACACCTATTTTCATTCTTATGATGACCCTGTTTTCTTTTTCTTTGAGTGCGATGCAATCAAGAGTTGAGAATCAGGATGGGCCCATCCCACAAAATAATGTAAATGATAATGAGGATATCATCTTAATCGATGAGAACGGAAAGAAAATTGCTTTGAGTGAACTGAAAGGGAAGGTGGTCTTTGTAAATTTCTGGGCCACATGGTGCAGGCCTTGTGTCGAAGAAATGCCGAGCATCAGAGACCTGAAAGACAAATTCAAGGGAAATGACAATATCGTTTTTGTCCTTCTCAATGTGGAAGCCAACCTGACAAAGTCTAAGAAATTTATGAAGGATAAAAACTACGATCTTCCGGTGTATGTAGCAGCAGACACTATTCCTTCGCAGTACTTTCAGGGAGCAATTCCGACGACTTTGATCTTTAATAAAAAAGGAGAACTCGAAGCACAGATGCAGGGAGGGCAAGATTTTGACCGACCTGAGATTTATGAAGCGCTGAAAAAGTTAACCGGACAATAATTTATTAAAATAAGAACAATGGAAAAATTTAAAATATGGCTTCGGAAGAACTGGAGTACGGCACTTTTGGTGTCAATATTCATCGTGTTGCTTGTGAGTCCCGATGCAAAAGCCTGGCTGATGCGCCAGATCATCTCTACCGGTCTTATGAACTCAAAGATTGAAGAAAAGGAAACAGAGCCGGCCGTTGAGTCGACTCCTTTGTCCAGTACTGAAAACTTCAGTGTCAGAAATGATAAAGGTGAGATCATCAATACTTCTGACCTCAAGGGAAAAGTGGTATTTATTAACTTCTGGGCGTCCTGGTGCCCGCCTTGCCGTGCGGAATTCCCTTCGATTCAGACATTCTACGACCGATTTAAATCCAATAAAGATCTTGTTTTTCTTACAGTCAATCTGGATGAGCAGACCGCCTTGGGTAAGATGTATCTTGAAAAAGAACAATTCACTGTTCCGTTTTTAGTTGCAGAAGGTTCGATTCCAACTGCTTTTTTTAATGGTTCACTTCCTACGACCGTCGTTTTGGACAGATCAGGAAAAATTAGGATGCATCATGCGGGAATGGCAGACTACAGCAAAGAATCATTCTATCAAGAAATCAATCAACTTTTAAATGAAAAATAATGAAAAACTTAATTAAGATATTGACCTTCTCAGTTTTCCTGACAGGGTTTATGGGTTTTGCGCAAAAGGCAACAGTTTACGAACCTGCAAAATCTATTAATAAGGAGTACAAGGCTTTGTATGTGATCAATGAAGGTGATGACCAGAAAATCAGAGTCATTATCAGAAATATCAATAACGCGATGGAAGATCCCAGGCTGAAAGGCAAACTGAAGGTCGAACTGCTGGCCTTTGGGGGCGGAGTGGAAATGTTCAGAAAGAAAAACCCCTACGGGGAACTTCTTACAGGTCTGCAAGATAAGGGGGTAGTGATGGTACAGTGCGAAAATACCCTTCGTGAAAAAAAGATCGAAAAGTCCGAATTATTTGAGTTTGTAAATTACACCCCCAGCGGAAACGGGGAAATGATTTTGAGACAGGATGAAGGATGGGCAATAGTTAAACCCTAAAATTGGAAATTATGAAATTATCAATAGGATTCATCAACGATGTGCACGGCTATATGGAACCCCATCCAGAGCTGTTTTATGACTATCAGAAAGAATATGTTAAAAGTGCAGGAGGTTATGCCAGAATTCAGACCATCTTCAAAAAGATCAGGGCAGAAAATCCGAACGCATTGCTCTTTGACGGAGGGGATACGTTTCACGGAACAGTTCCGGTGGTACAGTCGAAAGGAGAGGTCTTGATTCCCATACTTAACCAACTTGGATTTGATGCAATGGTAGGACACTGGGACTTTGCCTATACACCAAGACATCTGTTAAAACTGGAAAGCCAGCTCAATTATCCCGTCTTGGGCTGCAATGTTTTTGATGAGCAGGGAAAACGATTTCTACTACCTTACAAAATATCTGAAATTGGAGGACTCAAAATTGGTATAATCGGGATCTGTTCCAATATTATCGATAAGACAATGCCGGAGAAGTTCAGTGAAGGCATAACGGTGACCGATGGAATTGAAGAGACGAATCAATGCGTCAGAGAATTAAGAGAGGATGCTGTGGACATTATTATTCTTTTGTCGCACAATGGTTATCCGCAAGATATCGAACTGCTCAAAAAAGTGGAAGGAATCGATATTTGTCTCAGTGCACACACCCATAACAGGATGTACGAAGCAGAAAAAGCAGGAAACTGCATTATCATCCAATGTGGCTGCCACGGATCATTTGTAGGAAATCTAAAGCTTGATGTCGAAAATGGAATGATTACACATTTTGATTACAAGATCATTGAAACTGACGACAGTATTGATGAAGATGTAGAAGTTAAAGATCTGGTGGAAAAAAGTCTACAGTCTTTTGCTGAAATGAAAAGTACAGTATTGGGGACGACAGAACATATTTTGCACCGCTATTCCACGCTGTCTTCTACTATGGATGACTTTCTTCTGTCTGCCGTCAATTTTGCGACGGACGTTGAGATCTCCTTTTCCAACGGATGGCGCTATGGTGCACCTATAAATGTCGGAAATATTACCCTCTGGGACTTATACAAAATCGTGCCGATGAATCCGCCTATTTCCACCACAGAGCTCACTGGAAAAGAGATCTTTGAAATGTTAGAAGAAAATCTGGAGCGGACCTTTTCCGCAGAGCCGATGAAACAAATGGGAGGTTATGTTAAGCGTTGCAACGGATTGAGAATTTTGATGCGCATTGAAAATCCGCCGGGTTACAGAATTCAGGAAATCTATTTTCAGGGAAGACATTTACAAAAAGACAAGGTTTACAAAGTTGCTTTCCTCACCGAGCAGGATGTTCCAAAGAAATATGGGAAAAACCGCACAGAGACAGGATCTAATGCCATAACAGCAATGACATATTATCTTGAGAATAATTTTCACATTGAAAGATCTGAAGATTCTTTTCTTTTGGTCTGAAATAAAGGCAGAAGATCCGAAGATCCTCTGCCTTTTATTTTATGTGCTGGGCAATTACGATGATTGAATGTTGCTATAAGATCAGGCTGTTGATAAAGTTTTCCAGATTAGTAAATCCTGTTAGAGTGATGACTGATCCGTCTGCGGCATCATTCAAGTTCAGTCTGTTTTATTATTAATATAATCTAAAAATATTTGTAAAAATAAAGTAGGTTTTATATCGTAGGAAATCTGTGAGATATTAATCGTTCAAATTGAAATTTTCCACAATATTTTTTTAAGAGATAAACTACAACGAGTCTCTAGTAATAAACTTCCTATAAAAATCATTGAACTCAAAAATATTATATGTAAAAAATTCGTGTAAGTATTGCTCTACCCTTTCAATTTTTGTCATTGGCTTGTAAGTTTATTTATAGATTTAGATTACCAATCCATATTTGCTGAGTTATCAAATATTCCCTGCAAATGATCACAAAATTTTTCCATAATATCATTATCGTGCATTGCAGATTCATACATCCCATTGCTTGCATAAGGTAATATTGTGATCAAACCTTGCCCTTGGGTATATGTGAGTGCAGGTTTTAAATTGCTGCTATTCATATCAGAGATAAAAGATTCTATCAAACATATAACTTCATTATCTTTAAATTCCAGTGTGCCTTGAAAAGAAAACCTATTTTTAGTCTTATTAAAGTTCATCATTACTGGTACAGCACCGGCTCCGGAATGAAAGTGGAATGCATTGCCGTCTTTTCCAAATGCACCGTGAGCAACAAAGTTCCTTACCTGATTCCTTATCATCAGTAATTCAATATAATATTCCTTTAACATATCGTCAGATATGACAGTATTGAATTTAGTTTTCCATTCGGCATCGATTAATTTTGTGACTTCTTCCCCTGTTTTTATTTTTTGTGTAAGGATAGCAAGATGAATAAATAGATGTTCTGTCCAGCTAAAAAATGATTCAATAGTTGAAATTGCTAACCATTTTGTGCTTTGCCGTATCTTGTAGTAATTTTTGGAACCTAGAACAAAAGTGCCATCAATAGAAATCCTTTCTTTAGATAATTTTTCTAGTTTCTTATTTTCTGATTTATATAGATTTAGAAAATAGTTAAATCGTTCAAATAAATATCCATTATTATTTACAATATTTATTTCGGAACTCTTGATAGCCTCTGCTGCCAAGTGGTTAAAATATGGTCTTGAAGATTTTATCGCACCGTTAATTTTCTTAGTAATTATTTTCGCATCTTCTTCATCTTCCTTATTTTGAATAAAAACCCCAACTCCCATTTTCCTGTGTTCAATCAGAAATGCTTTACCATTAAAATCAATTGGAATAGACCAAGCCAGCTTTTCAGATCTTCCTGTGTCTTTGAAACCTAATAAATTTACAAATAGAAAATAAACTAAGTAGTAATCCTGTATCTCCCTTCCTGCATCACTTCTTTCAGCAAAAAATAATAGTTTTTCGTTTGCTTTTGTATTATCATCGACTTGCTTTATTGGAAATAATATTTTCAGGGCATTTTCTTTGTATTTTTCAATATTCATATTCTATTTTTATGCAGGTAGTTGGGTTTTCATTTTCCGGCTTTAAGCATCTTCAATGATTTAGATAAAATAATTTTAAACTATTTTAATGTGTTTTTTATATAATAAATCTAATGTATCTAAGTTCAAAATTCGAATTAATTCTTATCGATTCAACTGGCGCATTAAGATATTTGGCTAGGACTGTCTTTAATCCATTTTCATTATACCCATCAATATAATACTTCGATATTTCTTTTTTAATATCATTTCCGTTAAAGATTATTGATTCGATCACCTGGACTATTCTATCTCCAAAACCATCGTTTGTTGTTTTTTGGCTGCATTTAATTTCAATATTTATTGTCTGCGAATTTGGTAAAAATAATACAGAGTAATCCTGTTGAATTAAAATACCATTTATGAAATCGAATGATTGATTGAATGCTGGATTATCTCTTAATTTAAAAATTTCTTCTCTATAATTTCCTTTAAAATTATTAAATCTGAATTCACCTTTGCTGTCGTAATACATTTCAAATAGAATTCCATTTAGAATATGATTCTCGGAGTTTATTTGAAAATCTAGTAGTGACCTATTAAGATTTTCAAAAAATGTCATAGCGGAATTTGCCCCACCAATAGCGCATTGTAATAAATTTCTTCCTAAAATGAACATTTGGTCCTTATCTAATTGACTTACTGGTATTGTTATTAAATAATCAATTGCAGGATTTTGTTTGTACCAATTGTAGGTCTTTAGTTCTTTAATTTTTTTGTAAAATTCTGAATCTTCATAATAATTTTCATCTTTCAAAACATTCGGATTATAAGGTAGGCTTAAAATATTTAGCTTTTGATGTTTGTAAAAGTAAAAATCACCAATTAATGAGGTGTGTTCCCAAGTTGTTTGTCTTCCTCCTGACAATGCAAAAACTGTCTTTCTTACAGATTTAAATAGATCTTCGACAGCTATCCTTTCGGACGAGAGGTGCTTTATTAGTGAGCCCGTATAAATACTATTATTCTCATATCCGACATCTAAAGCACCTTCATTTGGAGATGTTGAAAATGCTATTAGTGATCCTTTAGGAGCTATAATTGGACTAAATCCAAGTGCAGTCCCGCGACCAAATGATCTTCTGCAAGCATCTAATATCACTATGTTTAATTTAGTAGGATTTTGCCTGTATATGTCAAATAAATCATTTAAAGTAATACAATTTTGTTTTGCCACATATTTATTTTCAGGAGGAATTTGCGAATCGATACTCGCCAAAAAATTCTCTCCATCTACTTCGAATCCGTGACCTGCAAAATAAAAAATAGATGCATCAAAATCTTTTAGTAAGTCGCTATATTCTTGTAAAATTTCAACTATTTTTTTTTGATCGATATTTAGATATAATTTTACCTCATAATTGTAATCTTTAAAGATTCCAGCAATTTGATTTGCATCATTTTCTCCGTTAGTTAATTCATTTCCTTTAAAGTAGTTGTTATTGCCAATTATAATTGCTAATGTTTTCATATATCTAAGTCGATTTTGGATGTTTTTAAAATATTCGTTGATAAAATGTAGAAAATTAGAATTTTGCAAGCTATTCTGATTACCTAAAAGGATAACCTTTAAACAATCAACTTGTGTTTTTCGATATTGATATTCTCCATCACTTTAGACCTCAATATACAAAAGATATTGTTAGAAAATTACGGTTTCCTCTCAATATGAAAAAAGTTTGTCGCGACAATAACGCAACCAGAATATTTAAATTTGGCAAAATAAAAGAATTGTGTTTTACTAATATGCAAGGTAACACACAGTAATAATATGAGCCGGTCTTATTCTTCTAATAAACCTGAATTTTTGGTAAGAAAAACTTTTATAATTTCATCTGAATTAAAATTATCAGAATTGTGTGTTTCCTGATTGTTGTTACTCCCTTCCCTTGAAAGATTTTCATCAAAAGTTAAATTGAGTTTTGAAGTCTTTCCCTTAGTCATAACATTTGAAGATAGATCTAACTTTTCATAATACTTTGCAATTCCTTGTGGCTGTGTTTCAGCGAAAATTAATGGTGGGCAAAGTGAATAAATTAATTCTTCACCCTGAAGTAAAACTTCATCTTCTTTATGGCAAGGTATGTAAAACTGAATGTACGAATCTTGGTAATAAAGTTTAATCCAGTGAGAAGGCAATTTACTTTCTAAATTTCTTTTTTTGAAAATTAATACATAGGGAAATTTTACATTAAAACCAGATGCCCCCCCTATGAATCTGTTTGGCATGCTGTACAAAATAAGCCTCATTGTTATTTCTCATCAGAAAATCAAAACAGAATTTATAGTTGTCTACTTCAACATCAGGAATTACAGTCAAGGCAATTTTCAGTAAACATTTAAAAATGTTAATCGGTATATAAGGATTATGTATAACGTTAAATTCTATAATACCTCCATCTAATTTTTTTTAATTACCCCTTGTTTATTTGATTCTATATCAATGCCATGAAAACCATTAAAACTATTTTTTTTAGCTACAATATTACCATCGTATGATTTAAATGTTGGAGGAGTTTGTGCTCCTAAGGCATTAACACTTCTATTCAAACCTAAAAAATTTGCCATATCACTTTCGAAACCTGAGAAATGATTGTTACACTTATCACATTCGTAATCTGACACCCCAGAATTATTTCCAAATAATCTTGAAATAATGTGAGGCTTGCTTTTAAAGGTTGTTGCATCGGACTTTTTACCACAGAAGCGACAGATTCTTTCTGATATTTTTTTTAGAGGACGCCTTTGATTATTTATTGGAGGAGTATACATACTTTTTAATTGATAATCCTTATCAAAAGCTTTTAGATGCTCAATATTTCCAGAGTATGTATATATGTTCATTAGTTATCCGTATTATTTTTCATTAACTTTAAATAACTTCGATTTTTACTACCTCACTACTAACCACTTTTGTATTTGTATCATTCATCTTCTGTCTAATTGTAACTTTAATTTTATCATTCTTAGGAGTAGGAAAATTCATTAAATCTGAAATATTTTTAAAATCAAAGGCTTTACAAAGTAATGTTATATGACGAGTAGAATATTTATGTCGCTGTGTTAATGACTCCACATTACTAACAAAACTTTTGGCCAAACCCATTTTTAGGCTAAGCTGATCTTTGCTTAGTTTTTTTGCTTTGCGAATGTTTCTTACGTGATTAATAAAATCCAAATCGAATTGTGTTGTTTCTAAATAAGTAATTTGTTCCATATATTTTTAAAAAAAATAACCCAATATGTTGGGTGTTAAATAAATATTTATTATTTTTGCTTTAGCGAATAAATCATTAACCTTCAACAAGGTAAAATGAACGATGTATCTCGAATCAAAAAGACCAATTTTCCATCGAGAACCTCGTGAAATCGCTCCATGTCTAAAAGTTTCTTACTTTTGTATACGGCATGCGAGCGGTTCTCACGTATACTTTAGGTGGAAACTTTAATCTTCGGTTTAAAGTGGGTTGGTCGCCCTGATTCTAGAGTGTGAGACCGCCGCATGCTATTTTTGCGTATAATTCTCATATCTAAAAGCATCGTTCCATATATAAAAATAATATTTATGAGGACGACATTTTCAACCATTCTTCTAATTTGCCCACCGGAGTAGTCCGCCAGCATAACAGAAAAAAAATACGGCTTTATGCCAGTTTTGCTTGCAAAATGCTGGATTGGTATTACCTGGCTATTATCGACAAACTCCGAAATTCCTTTAAAAGTAAAAGGAAAGCCAGACTACAATTTAATCTCGCACATTAAAAGTACTCGCTTTCTTTTGATATTCCAAATTATTTTCAGAACGAAGGGAATTTAATACTGAAGACAAAAAAATTCAACGGTCTGAATAATGCAGATGGTTACGGCTGTTTTTAGATTTCAATAGAATGTTTTCTTATTAGAAATGACACTTTACAATGAGTAAACTCATTGCGGCTTTACAGCTTACACGGGACACAATTTCATTCATATTATTTCAAGATGTGCTTGGGAAGGAGGTTTTGATATGTCCTTACTGAAGCTTCCTCCCAAGCATCATCAAGTAGATACGCTGAAAACATATTCAAGAAACAGAAAGTAGAATGTAACCATAGAAAAAGAAAAGCCCTTTCCACAAAAGTTGACCGCTAGCGTAGGAAAGAGCAAAGTCTAACGAATTAAACCTATTCAAAAGTATGAAAAAAAACTTTTGCAGCCTAAGTCATCTTCAATTGGCTTTTGGCTTCACCTTGCTCGTCTCCGGCGTAGCAATAGGGCAGATGCGCACCATTACAGGCACTGTCTCGGAAAATAACCAGCCAGTCAAAGGAGTTTCCGTATTCCAGGAGGGTAGTGAAGAAGTGGCTGTGACCAATGCAGCAGGCGTTTACCGTGTTCAGGTATCGGGAGAGAACCCCGTAATTATTTACCGCCATCCGGACTATCCCGAACGAAAAATCACTTTAGGCAGTAGGATAAACGTCAATATCTCATTAGGTAAAGAAAAAGAGATAGAGGAAGTCGTTCTCAACGCAGGGTATTATAAAGTCAAAGACAAAGAAAGAACAGGAAGCATTGCCAAAGTCTCTTCAAAAGACATCGAAAACCAACCTGTTATCAATGTGCTTTCCGCTGCACAGGGTAGAATGTCGGGCGTGAGCATTACCCAAAATTCAGGAGTTCCGGGCGGAGGATTTGATATTCAGATCAGAGGGAAGAACAGCATCCGAAGAGAAGGAAATGAACCATTGTATATTATTGATGGTGTTCCAATTCTTTCAGAAACTCCCTCGTTGTACAGTGCTGCAATTTTACCATACGCTACCATAAATCCTCTAAATTCCATCAATCCCAATGATATAGAAAGCTTCGAGGTATTGAAAGATGCCGATGCCACGGCAATCTACGGATCACGAGGTGCCAACGGAGTCATCATTGTGACGACCAAAAAAGGAAGAAAAGGAAGAACCGATTTCAAGATTAATACCTCTTATTCTCTCAGTACGGTAGCCAACCGATTGAAGCTGCTGAACACTGATGAGTATATTAAGATCAGAAAAGAAGCATTTCAGAATGACGGCATCTCCACAATTCCTGCGGCAGCGTATGATTTCAACGGTGTGTGGGATCAGACCCGAAACACCGACTGGCAAAAAGAACTCATTGGTAATACGGCAGATGCGTCTGTAGTCCAGCTTTCTTTAAGCGGAGGTTCTGAAAACACCTCCTACTTAATCAGCTACGGACATAACGAACAGACAACGGTATTTCCTGCAGATTTCAGATACAAAACTAATAATCTAACAGGGAATTTCAGTTACAGAACACCTGATAAAAAACTGGAAGTCAATCTCAGCAATACCTTTTCGTTTCAAAGTAACAATGTCCTGAATGATGATTTAACAAAGAGAAGTTTAACTCTTAGTCCGAATGCTCCAGCACTCTACAATCAGGATGGTTCATTGAATTGGGAGAACAATACGTTTACGAATCCTCTGGGTGTTTTCAAAAGCGAATATCTCAATTCTAGCAATTTTTTAAACAGTGGAGCGCAGATTTCGTACCGCTTATTTCCGTTCATTACACTAAAATTCAACGGAGGTTTATCGCTTTTCGGAAAAAAATAAAGATGACTTATCTTGAATTGATACACCGATTTCGAAAATCCCTGAAAATGGAACGGTATTAAAACTGTCAACACTGAACAAAAAATTTGGATTGAATTATCAAACTGCCAAGGATTTTTGTTTCAAGTTTCTAAAACCTGCAAGAAGCAGTCTTAATACATTCAATACGGTCTCTTTCGATTATAAGTACAAAAGAGATTCAATTTTTGTAATACCGCGTTTGACAAAAAAGAAGGAAGATGATCATATATCTGAAAACAGTAACGAAGAACGGAAATTAAGAAAAGCATATCCTAATGAAAAGCAAGAAATCAGCCGAAGATTGATCTACTTTAGAAAAAGATATGGTCTGCTGACAAGTGAAATGATTCAGTTTTCGCATCAATACAGATATATTCCGCAAACCAGAGTATTGATAGAGAAAGCTTTTGAAGAATTTATTAGAACAGCACGATTGCAAGGAATTAAATCGACAGAATTTCAAGGAACCGAATTTTTAAATAAAATTCAGGAACACATCATACAGATTTACAGGAATACAAAAATGGGAGAGTTGCTGCCAAATGGCTACCCAATAATTATTTGAGTTCGGAATTCCACTCACCCAAAATTCGGAATTGCACTCACTGAAGTTAAGAAAATGTTAAAATATTGAAATTTTTGATTGAGAATTCGGAATTGCACTCACTCCAAAATTCAAAACCCGTTAAAAATAGGGATAACTGTAAGAAAATGTGAAAAAAAACGAAAAATCAATGAAAGTAGAAAATACAATTCGGATTTACACTCACCACAAATGAGTTGTTTTTTCGGAATTGCACTCACTCCACTTTCGGAATTGCACTCACTGAAATTCGGAATTGCACTCACCGAAAATGGGGTTCAAATGCTTTACCATAAGGCGATTCGGTGCATCATTAAAAGTATTATAAAAGTAATTAAAAAGTCTTTTTTTATTTAAAAGGAAAATGTGGATAAAAAATTTGCTTTAAAAAAGAAAAAAATGAATTGCGAAGAAGCAAAAGAAAAAGTAAATATTAGAACAGTTTTGGAATCGTTCAATCTCTTTCCCGTGAAAGAAAACCGAAAAACGGCATTTTATTTTGCGCTCGACAGAGAGGAAAAAATCCCGAGTTTCTCAGTTGATTTTGTGAAAAATAAAGCGTTTGATTTCGGAACTGGGAAAAGTTATGATGTCATTTCCATTGTACAGCAAATGAATCAATGTTCGGTTTCTGAAGCTTTGGAATATTTGGAAAAATTTGAGTTTTCAGCACGGAAAAATGAAGAAATTGAAGAAACCGACCAGCACAAAAATTATCAGATTTTAAAAACTTCTGAAATTCGACATCCCGCATTGATTCAATACTTAAAATTCAGAAAGGTTTACGAACAAAAAGATTTGGTTAAAGAAATTGAGTACGAATTGAATGGAAAAAAGTATTTTGGAGTTGGCTTTTACAATAATTCCGGAAGCGTGGAAATCCGAAATAAATATTCAAAAATTTGTTTGGGTAAAAAGGATGTTGCTTTGATTAAAAACGATTTGAAGACTTTCAATGAAATCATCGTTTTTGAAGGTTTTTTCGATTATCTGACTTTTAGGAATTTGGAAAAGAAAGAAAATTTAACTTCAGATTATTTAATTCTTAATTCTACAGCAATGCTTTTCAAAGTTGAAGAAACGTTGAAAGAATATGATAAAATTTCGCTTTTCTTGGATAATGATGATAATGGAAATGCGACCAAGGAGATTATCCAACAAAAATATAAAAATGTGGAGGATTGTTCTTTGTTGTATTGCGGCTTTAAAGATTTGAATGAGTGGGTTTGTAAAAAAATGAAAATCATGAAATGATTTTTATGAATTTTTATATTTCAAAATAGCTTCCTCAAAATCATCTTTTATAAATTCCCAATGTTTTCCCTGAAGACAAATGGGGTTAAAATCATTATCTGCAAGACCGAAATTTGTAAAATTTTTTAAAATCAATTCTTTGTCGTGGCTGTATGGATAGCGTTGCAGATGGAGTTTTAGCATTTTATCGATATTGTAAGATGGGAGAACTTCGTGGAGATCCCAAAAATCTTTTTTACGTCCAACTCTATGTACCACATCAATTTTCATTGCGATAATTTCTTCTATCGTTGCAAAACGAATTTGATCTTCCGTTTTTGCAGGTTGGATAAAAGTGTCGGTGTAATAAAAATCTAGTTTAACGGTATTTTCTTTGTCAGTTCCTATGAAATAAGATTTCCCCCATCGCTGGTTCCAAATCAGAAAAAGTATCGAGATAAGCAAAATTATTTTTAAGAAAAAGATCAATTTTTCCAAAATCAATGCTACCATATTCAGCATCAGTGAATAAATCAATATCCACAGAAATACGATGCCCCAATTGCAGGCTTAAAGAAGTTCCTCCCACTAATCTGAAATTTTCAAAAACATCAGATTTCATAAGGATTTGAAGACTGTTTTTCAATCCATCATTTACGGTGTTATAATACAACATAGTACAGAATTAAGAAATTTTATAAAGTTGCATAGGCTTCGTCTTTTTGGAATGGAGAGCCGTATTGATTTTTTGTTGACCATAAAAACGTGAAATCTCCTTCCTTTCTTCTTCGTTTCCACGTTCAAAAACGCGATGGATAACTGCGTGAAATTGTTTGTCCCAATCTATCTGATTAATATCTGTATCCCAAAATAAGGAGTTTCGGAGAATAGAAAGATTAGGGATGCGATTTTGAATTTTTTCCTTCTCTTTTTGAATCTCATAATAACTTTGCAGTAGAACGATTGTTCCCTCTTCGAGTTGTAATTCTTTTTCTATTTTTAAAGCTAAAGAAACAGGAATATTTCTTTTTCCTTTCGTTATATCATTAAAAGTTTGCGGATATTCGCCAACAGCTAAAGCAAAAGGGCGTTTTTTGAGCGACCTTTTTTGTAGTTCTCGCTCAAGAATAATTCCCGGATGGATGCCTTTATATTTTATAAGTTGAGAGTTCATATTACAAATATAAGCAAATTTGTTTATATATTTTTAAAAGATCAAAAACTTGTCAAACACTAAAAAAGCAGAATATCTAATGTCTATTTTGATTTTCCGCCCATCAAAACCGTTTATTTAATCACTTACAACTGCAGTCTTGGCTTTTTACTATTGCAAATGTAGGAAAGCATCATTCACTCAAAAAAATCTTTTTGGGTTTCTACAAAAATTCTTTCCGCTGAGCTCCAATAATTTTTCCAGACACTCCTAAATCCTTCGGACAAAGAGATTTCAAGCCCGATTCAATTTCTATTTTTTTTTAGATGGAAATGAATCGGGTTTTGTGTGCCTGATACTTTCCTATAATCATCGGCAAAGAAAAAGCCGGAACCTCAGTTATACGAATCAATTCAATTACAGACGCTCTTTGACATCAACGAAAAAATCAAAAAAAACAACAAAAAATACTGCTTTTCCAACTTTGGTAAAAGTAAAAAAAATGAAATCGAAGAATGAGATTCGCCGATTCCTTTAAAAAATAGAAATATAAAGAGGCAAAAAAAGCCGAGTGTCCTCGAATCCAAATCAATTCACTTGAAAATTTAAAATTAACAACAAAACAATTATTAACAATTAAAATCGAAAATTATGAACATCGTAGGAAGAATTACAAGAAACGCAGAAATCAACACCTTAAAAAATGACAAACAAGTCGTGAATTTCTCAATCGCAATCAATGACAGTTACAAATCCAAACAAGGCGACCGAGTAGAACAAACCACCTATTACAATTGCTCGTATTGGATAAGTCCAAACGTAGCGAAAATCCTTACCAAAGGAACATTAGTAGAACTTTCGGGAAGAGTAAGTTCGAATGCTTGGATTGGCAAAGACGGAGAAATAAAATCGGGATTGAATTTCCATACTTCAAATATTAAACTTCACGGAGGTGGAAAAAAGTCTGATATAAAAGAAGAACCAACTGCCAAACCGCAGAAAGCACCTATTGCTTTACTTGATGATGCAGATGATGATTTACCATTTTAATTTTCTCAACAATAAAAAATAGAATTATGCAAACCAATTTTTTCAGACAAATAGCCAAACTGAACCTCAAAGGCGATTTACAAATCACATTTACCCAAACTTCGGAGAACAATTTTATCGCTTCCGTGTTGCTCAAAAACGAGCAATGCGGAGACGAAGCAAGAAAAACCATTCCGCCCTTGAATTTGCGGGGAACAGCAGAAGATTTGGACAATGGTTTTTTTGAAAGTATCACTCAACCACTACAAACAGCATCGGGATTAATGGTGGATATGGAAAGTTTTATGAAACAACTCGAAGAAACCAAAAGAAATTCTGCAATGGAAAAAGAAAAATCTGACAAGGAGAAAAAGGAAAAGGAAGCCAAAGAGAAGAAGTTTAAAGATACTCTACAAAAAGCCGAAGAACTTGAAAAAGAAGAAAAGTACAAGGATGCTTGGTCTGCACTTCCGAAAGCTTCGGAGTTTCCCGATTATGCTGAAATTATCCGCAAAAAGCAGGATGAATATGAAAGACATTTTGCCCCAAGTCTTTTCTCTGAAAATCAATCTCAATCAACCGAAATTTAATTTAAAAATC
Source organism: Chryseobacterium sp. CBo1 (assembly GCF_001693475.1). Lineage (NCBI taxonomy): Bacteria > Pseudomonadati > Bacteroidota > Flavobacteriia > Flavobacteriales > Weeksellaceae > Chryseobacterium > Chryseobacterium sp. CBo1. Next base: position 65,691 of record NZ_MAUH01000009.1, on the reverse strand, counting down.
CAAAATTATGTTACTCGCAACACAATTAGAACGAGTTTTTCTACTCAAAGACAACGGACAAGAAATAAAACTGACCGACCCCGAACCAAAATGGAGCGTGGAAGCCGTGATGAATTTCTACTCGAATACTTACCCAATTTTAACTACCGCCAAAGTTTCAGCACCACAAATCAAAGATGATACGATTTTGTACAAATTTGAAAGTGTGATGGGAACGAAAGGATAAAATTAGTTGATAGTTGTTGGTTGATAGTTGATAGAAACATCACTACATCAAGCCAACAACTGACAACCAACAACCAAAATGAATGCAACGAAAAATAATATCGGGAAAAATACAACCACCCGAAGAGCAAAAACAGCGAAAGTTACACAGACAATTAGGAGAGTTTCTGGAATGGATGAAGCAGCAAAAAGATGCATCGGAAGTCCAAAAAGACCAACGCCAATCGGTTCCGATAAGACAGCTTCCAATGGTTTTTTGAAAACTACTTTTCTGCCAAAATTCAAAGAGAACGATTTTCAGAAATCAATATCAAAGGAAGATAATTTAATTAAAATTCAAAGAAAAAAGAGTAAAACGGAAAGGGATTTTTATAAGTCCCTTTCACAATTGGCGGGACATTACGGACTAAATCCAATACCGACAGAAAATTTTGATTTTCCTTATAATATTGCGCTTTCAGTTTGGAATATTAAAAAACAATTGAAAGAAAGCAACGAAAATTGGGATAATATCCAATTAATACAAAATGAAAATAGAACGTACTTCATCAGCGAAGAACGTTGTAAAACGGGAACAAGTCTTTTTTACATTCCCTTAATTCCGCTTTACAGAATGTTGAAAAATAAGGCGAAGAAAAAATCGGCTCAACTGCTTTTGTCGGTTTGTTCTTATTTGTACAGAAACGCCAATATTCCTTACTACCGACAAGAAAATTCTTATCTGTATTGGAATTACGAAATGCTGACCGATTGGATTTCTGAAGATGAAGAAATAGACGAAAATCATTCCTCTAAAAAAGAACTTCAACAAGCCGAAATTATCGGAGATTTTATGGAACAGAAAATTTTTCATAAAAATAATGTCGAGGTTTTTGGAAAACGACTTGAAACTTTTAAAGCAAAAAATAATTTTGATAAAGAATGCTTTCAACTTTCGAAAAAGGTTTTTCAATTGTACAACGATTATCCCGAAGAAAGTATTTTCAGAAATGCCCATTTTAATAATATTCAAACGGAAGAGAATACGGATGATGATTTTTACAATGAAGAAAAAGTAGTTACAATGGACAAATACATTTCCTTTTTTGCTGACGATAAAGGATTGATTTATCAAAACCTTATTGACAGCGTGAACAATGATTTCAACGAATATTCAGAATTGCAAGAACCAATGATTACAAAGGTTTTTGATGGAAGCGATATTCCTAAAAATAACCTTGATTTTGAAAATCGATTGTTTGGAATTTTAATTCAGCTTTCAACATTATTGGGGGATTAATTCTGAAAAACACACATAAAACAATTAAATAATTTCCAAAAAAACAAAAAATGAGAAATACAAAAAACAAAGAAATAGACAGCGAAATAATTGATATCACCAATGATTTTGGAACACTTTATCTACCAAAATGTGCATTGCTTTTCTATGAAAATGAAGAAAAAAGTTCAGAAACTTATGTGGAATATTTTGATATGGATGAAGATGGAAATCCCATTAACGCACATCCTTTAACCGTTAGAGAAGCACAAAGACTTTCCAAATCGTTGAATATTCAAAACAAAAAAGATAAAGATTTTTTAAAATCAAAAGGGATTATTTCCATCAATATTCTTCATATCGATTCATCTGAAAATGGAAAAGTAGTTTGGTTTACAAAATCGCAGGAAAGAGAATTGTTTTTTTTGAAAAACTTAAATATTCCGAACGGAAAAGCCAATATTCCACCTTTACTTTGGGTTGCCAATAAGCAGAATTTGAAAATTTTCGCTGTGGAAAATGATGAACGACCTGATGAAAACACACCGATTTTCCACGCTCCATTCTTCAATGTTTACGAAAACGGAAATGTATGTATGGGAACGGTTGATGTGAAAATTAAAAATTCGGCTTCATTGGAAGAGTTTACCGAAAGTTGGGAAAATTATTTTTTCAATTCGTATTTCAGTCATTTGATGAATAGTCATAATCCGATAAAAGGAAATTGCGTGAATCTTTGGAAAAATCTCATTGGAACTAAAGAAACTTTTCCAATACACCAATTAATTGAAAATAATAAAACCTTAAAAGAACTTTTACAATGATAAATTCAGAAAAAAAGAAAATTCATTTTGTTGATAGCAGCTTGATAAATCCAACGAATCCGATAACAATAAATTTAATCGGAGCAGGTGGAACAGGTTCTCAAATGTTAACGACATTGGCAAGAATGAACCACGCTTTGACGGAACTGAATCACGCAGGATTGTCTGTAAGATTGTGGGATGATGATGTGATTACGGAAGCCAATCTCGGCAGACAATTGTTTGCAGAAAGTGAAATGGGATTTCATAAATCCGTAGCATTAATCAACCGAATCAACCGATTTTTTGGAACCAATTGGAAAGCGGAAAAACGAAAATTTGAAAAAGACAATTTGGGGAAAGTTCAAAAAAATATGCAATCTGTGATGTATATTTCGTGTGTAGATAATGTAAAATCTCGTTTTGCAATTGCAGAAATTTTAGATGGATTAAAGGAGAGTAGAGGATATTACCGAAATCAATCTAAATATTGGATGGACTTTGGGAATAGCCAATATTCGGGACAAGTTTTGCTTTCGACAATTGGAGATATTAAACAACCTAATTCTGAAAAATATGAAACTGTTGCGAATTTACCATTTGTAACAGAAGAATTTGGTGAACTTTTAAAGCTTTCGGAAGCGGAAGACGATACACCAAGTTGCAGTTTGGCGGAAGCCTTGGAAAAGCAGGATTTGTTTATCAACTCAACTTTGGCGCAAATGGGAAGTTCTTTGTTGTGGAGTTTATTCCGCAATGGATTGACGGAAAACAGAGGTATTTTCCTAAATCTAAAGAATTTTCAATCTCAACCGATAAAACTATAATTTTTGCTGTCTGATGAAAATCGGGCGGCAAAAATGCAATTCCTCCCTGCGGTCGGAAACGCATTTTTGCCGAAATAAGGATGCACCACATTTCTAAAACATTGCCAGGCTTGGGCGGGGATGTTTTTGAAAAGAGGCTGCGGGATTTTTATTTTTAGTAATTGTCCTATTTAAATGTATTTTTTATTTCTATAAATTTGTTAGAAGAAAAAGCTACTAAAAAATGATTTATGCAGTACCAACAAAAAAGGGTTTAGGAATTGAAATATGGGGAACTCGTGATGATTTGGAGTACATTTATGAAATTATCTCAAAATTTTGGAATGATGAAGCATACTTTCATGTTAAAGGATATGAAGATAAAAATAAATTGATTAGCAGTTTTTCATATGAAATCCGAAAAGCATCTTATGGAAGTAGATTAACAAGAAATCATAGTCATTATTCCTTTGAGGAAATTCCATATTTAGGTTTTAAAATATCTTGGGTGCATATTATATTCTCTATCGTAGCACTAAAGTATAATATGCGAATGGTTGATAGTAATAAAGCTGATATAGCAATGTTTTTACATCTCGAATATTGGATAGAGCAAGTAATAGAAAGCTATGATCCCATTGGAGCTAAGACGCTTTTGCCCTTTTTAAATGATGCTATTAATGCTGGAAATGAATATCTGTATTTGTACATGCGACATATTAATGCTAAATTTTTTGAAATGAGGGGCGGAAAAATCGCATTTAGAAAATTGGCTGATCTGATGAGAGTTTCCATTTATTTTTCAAATGAGTATAATGATTTTTTAGATTTTCTTAAATCAGAAGCTGAAAAATATAATTGCAAAATTGACGACTTGGAATTGAGTGATGATCATAAAATATATGAAATAGAATGGTAGTTCTTAACAAGGTAAATGCTTAAAAATGACAAATGAATCTCTTCAATCGTTACTTGAAAAATTAAACAGAAATGATGCGTCATCTAGCCTTATTTACTTAAGGTCTTTAAGCTCAAATGTTGATTTTGCAAAAATTTGGTTAGACAAACCAAAATTGACTGATAGTGTAACTAATTCTGATGGACCAGATAATTTTTATTTGATCAAAAATAGTGAAAACATTTTTGTTGCAATTGTATTTGATATGAAAAGAGATTTACATTGGTTTGTTCTTCAAAATTATAGGGGCATGGGGTATTTGACAGAGGCAATGAAAGACATAATTATTCCTCATTTATTTTTGAGTAGAGATGAACAAAGAATAACAATAAGGGAAAATGAAATTGGGCGAGATAATTTTACAGCTTCCGAAAAAGTAGCAGTTGGTTTAGGTTTTACAGCATCTGAAAATGGAGAATATTTTCTGTCAAATGACCAATGTACTATTGATGGACTTAATTTGGGACAAGACACCCAACTTTCCTCTGACAGAATTGATGAACTTAAAAAACACATCAATTATTTGGGGAGATCACTTTGGACAATACAAACTGAAATAGAAATGAATTTTGGAAATACAGATTATTCGGAAGAGCTCAAGGAATTGGTTGGTCAAATTAGAACCCATACTTGGAAATTAGAAGATTTTTATTGGGATAGCAAATCATGAAAAATTGATTTTTTAATCTAATTGACAACTGGGATGCAAAAATGCAATTCCTCCGTTGGTCGGAAACGAATTTTTGCAGGTAAGCGGAGCAACCCCATTTCTAAAAACCTACCCAGCTTTCCCGAAGGGTGTTTTTGGAAAAAAGGTTTCGAATTTGATTTTTTTAAGAATTATTTTCTTAGTAAATATTTTTATTGAGAAAATAATTTTTAAATTAGCTTATAAATAGATATAAAGAAAATTTTCTCATCATTTGTGTTTTAAGGATTACATTTTTATAATGTGATCCTTTTTTAGGTGTTCGCTTTTATGATGTAGTCATAAAAAAACAATGATATTTTTAGTTAGTACTCAAGTTCACCCTTTCGTTCGTGAGCAAGTTACCAAAATTATTCAAGAATGTGAACTAGCCCTTACCGGTCGTGCAAAAGTGAGAATAACCCAAGGTTTAAGAACTTACAAAGAGCAACAGGATCTATATGATCAGGGACGTACGAAACCTGGAAGAAAGGTAACTAACGCAAAACCTGGTCAAAGTATTCATAATTACGGTTTAGCAGTTGATATATGTATGATTATTGACGGGAAAACAGCAAGTTGGGACACTGCGAAAGATTGGGATAATGATAGAATAGCCGACTGGTATGAATGTGTGAAAATATTTGCTAAAAATGGTTGGGACTGGGGTGGCAATTGGAAAAACTTTAGAGATCTTCCTCATTTTGAAAGACGATTTATCATAAGAAACGGAAAACAAGTAAAAGCTTCTTGGAAAATTCTTCAACATTTAGCTAAAGATAAAAAGGGCTATGTCATTTTCAGGTGATTAATGACCTTCTTTTGATATTATGTTAAGTCATTGGCTTTAGAAATGTTAAATTTTTAATAAATAATTATATTTTTTGAATAGCTTCACTTTTGAATGAAGTATTTTAATAGATTTGAGAAATAAAAAACAAAACAAATGATATTAACAAATACAAATCGCAGGAGGATATTTTGATAGAAAATCATCTTTATGTATTTAATTTTTTTTTTTTATAGCATTACTTACTAAGCAGAGATTAGCTTTTTTTTATACACGCATCCAATCATAAATTTCAATAAAATAAGTATAAATCTTGTACCTCTCCTACTAAAACTAACAATTACAGGGTTTATTTAAACTTAAGTAGTTATAAAATTTACCACAATCACTTAATATGAAACAATATAAGCCTCATTCACATTTTTTTACTGATCTTTCAAGTTTAGCAGCAGCTAATGGAAATGATGGTTTTGGACCTGTTGCTGGTTCATTAACTACAAAGTATAGAGTCACATCAAAAGTAAAAGCGATCAATGCAAGTCCTGCAAAACTTTATGCTATCTGTGATGGTAGAATGCTGATACAGCCTAGCACTGATAACAATAAGATAAATATCATTATAAAACCATCTACTAACAATTACAGTCCGTTAAAAATTAAATATTTTATCTATAGAGGGATAAATAAAGCAGATTATTTTACAAATAATGTATTAAATCAGCCAGATGTAAATAAACCCATTACTGTAACAAAATTATGGACTACACTTCTAGCATTGAATGGTCTTACTTCTCCATCGGGAAATATCTTCCCCTTAGAGTATATATATGATTTTGCTGCACCTGGCACAAAATTAATTGATGAAGCTTTCCAAAAATCTTTGGTGAGCTGTATAGAAGGTGATTATATTGGAAATTTTAATGATGAAGTTGGCTTGGATATCGTTTTAGATGATGGAGAATATATTTTCGAAAATCAGGAAATCCTTTTTAGCTATAATTTAGATTTTGCAAGGGCTCAGGAATTTATTTTCGATATAGGTTCTCTTTCTGATACAAAGAAAAAAAGACTTAAAGAAAACATACATCAATTTTTAGATGCTGCTGCGTTTTGGGGATCTCATATTAACTGTGGTATAATTAAATATAAAGATGGAATTAAGGTGAGTAACATCAGTAGTATTTCAGAAATATTAAAAAAATATCAAACCGGCAATAAGCTTTATATCTATATACAAGGAGAAAATAATAGAAGTTTTAATTACTATGATTCTACTAGAAAAGTATATGGTTTTAGCGGTACAAGCCCAGAACCTGATAACACAAATGGGTGGCCAATTTTAATTAAACAATTGCTAAATAATTCTCCTCAAAATATAAACTTTCAATGTGACTACACTATCGAAAGCACTACCCTAGAAAGAAATTCAGAACGAAATATATCAGTTAATGTAATTGCTCCAAATGTAGATTTATTAGCATATCCTTCTACAGAAAGACCGCAAATTTCAGGAGAACAATTCGGATCACCTGCAGCTAATATTTTTGGAAAATCCGCATCAATCAGCATAACTTTTGAAAAAGAATCCAGTTTCGGGTTTTGTGCATCGTTTGTTTTTTTAAACTACAGAATGTTCCAGAAATTCCCTGTTGATAAATACTATAATGATTTGTGGGCAGTCAATGTCAAAAATTCTTTTAGCGTAGATACAACTACACATAAATTGCATTATATAACTTATGATAAAAGTCGAAATATAAATTTGGATGATGTAATAGGAGAAAGTGCTATTATAAAGAATAGAATTATTTTTGATGAGGGAAAAAATGGAACATTAAAGAAAAGAAGAAGACTTTTTATTGCAGAAATTAAACACAATTCAGGTATGGGAAATTGGACTAAGATTGCCTCAATACAAAGTAATGATTCAATTTTAACATTGGCATTAAGTAATACTGATTGGGGGAATGGTGGTGTACTTCCACTTGTTGATAATGACGGCAATGCGGTATTTCATCATTTTAAAGTATTAGCAGAAAATACCTCTGGAATGTTCAGCATTGAAGAAAACAGACTGACGATAGGAAATCAGTTTGCATTCTCTATAGAAAGTACTCCTCAATTGGCGAGGTATAAACCTTATTTTGGAACTGACGGTTTAGCACAAGATCATAATATTTATATGCCGCCATTTTCTATTTATGGTAATCAAGGGGATTCTTCAGCCGGAATAACCAGTACTGAGGAAGTATTGAATGTTTGGAAAGCAATGCCTGATATGTACATTATTCTTCCTGAAATTTTACATGATCATCAGAGAAACCCACAGGTCTATAATATTAAGACTAAAAAATTTGGATGCTATTATTCTATAAAAAGAATGTGGGATGGGGATATACAAAATAGTATGGCAAACTTCCTACGTGAATCAGTAAAAAGAACAAGAAAGGCAGGTGCAAGAGAGTGTGTTGTTAATCTAGGTTCAGATCCTGAATTTATAGAAAAAAATATAGTCAAATTAAAATTTGCTATTAATTCTGGAAATGATAAAGGCATGGATAAAATTACTTTGATTATTAATGGTCAATTTAATCATTATACTTTAGAACAAATCTTACATCTTTAACTGTACAAAAACAAGAAAAAGTCATCTCATTGAGATGACTTTTTCTTGTTATAAATCTACTATTGAACAACAGATTTATAGAAATAAGAACAACTAAAGCAATTCTACATTACAAATATAGTCATATTATGAGAATCTGTATCACTTTATTTTTATTTTTTAAAAATATTTTCTCATCCCACTTAGCTATCAAATAAATTTTATAACCTATCTGAAAGTTTGACATTTATTACTGTAAGTGGTTATAAAGACTGGGAAACTTCAATAGTAAAAATTGTGAAAAACAAAGAACTTTGGAAAATTATTTAATAAAAAATTTCATTTAAAGGTGTATGTTGTTAATAATCAATATTTTAATTGAAATAAATGTTATATTTACATAATATAAAAAATACATATAATTATGTCACAAATTAAATGGTTTACTTTCATGCTTTTGCTGTCGCATTGCTTTATTTTTGGGCAACCTGGATCATTAGATACATCCTTCAATGTAGGTAGTGGGGTAGAAACACCCGTAGAAACAATATGTATTCAACCAGACGGAAAAATTTTAGTTGGAGGAAGTTTTCTGACTTATAATGGTGTTAGTAAAAAGAGAATCGTACGTCTTTTACCTGATGGAAGCATTGATAACACATTCAATACAGGAACAAGCTTTTCTGGTATTGTTTATAAGATAAAATTGCTTCCAAACGGAAAAATCTTTGTAGCTGGTGCATTTTCTAGCTTCAATGGGGTGAATAACCAGAAGTTCATAGTAAGATTAAACAGTGATGGAACACTTGATACATCCTTTAATGCCAATCAAATTAATAATAATATGAGCAGTTTCGTTTATGACTTTGCGGTATTGCCTGACAATAAAGTTATAATCGTTGGAAATATGACTAATTTCCAGAATACAGGAATTAAGTATTTAGCGAAATTAAATGCTGACGGGAGTTTAGATACTTCTTTTAATCAAGGAACTGGCTTTAACTATCCAATCAGAACTGTAGGCATACAGTCAGATGGTAAAATTATCGTTGGTGGTGATTTTACAACGTTCAATGGCTATGCCGCAAACTATTTGACAAGGCTCAATACAGATGGATCGAAAGATACTACTTTTAATCCAGGCGGATTTGGCTCAAGTGGAATTGTAACAGGTTTAACAGTTTTGGCAGATGATAAAATTTTAGCAGGTGGCAGTATAAGCAGTTATAACTATCAATCTGGTACTAATGAATTTATTCGGCTTAATGCAAATGGAACTTTAGATCAGAATTTTGCTGTTGATTATGACGCTTATGTTGCTGGAGCAACTGAAATTGTTTTGCAACCTGATAATAAGATATTAGTTGTAGGTACCCTCACATATTTCAATAATCAACCTGCGCGAAGTCTCATCAGACTTAATTATGACGGTAGTAATGATTCCAGTTTTAACATACAAGGAGGCCCCAATACTAATCTTATTACCTGTGCATTACAGAGTGATGGTAAGATTGTAATTGGGGGCAATTTTACAAATTACAACGGTGTTAGCATCAACAGGATTGCAAGAATTATAGGAGGAGGTTCATTAAGCGTTGCAGAGCAAACAAAAGATGATCTGAAAATATATCCAAATCCAACAAGTCGAATTCTTCAAATCTCTCCTAAAAATGAGTTTCAGACATATACTATCTATTCTTACGACGGAAGAGTAATTGAAAAGAAAGCCTTAAACAGTTCGGAAATTTCTGTTGAACATTTAGTGCGCGGTAACTATTTTATATTACTTTCAGGTAAAAATTCTTCTAAAAGTTTTTCATTTATAAAAGAGTGACCATGCAAAAGATTTAAGATTTTTCTACCGAGGATGTTTTTGAAATAGATGGCTAGAATATCTTCAGTGAATTGAATTTTAATTATCTACAATATTAATTTCTGAATTCTAAATTTGATGTGATTTTTTAAATGAGAAATCTAACTTCTCAATTGTGTTCACTGCGAGTTCCAGATATGGTTTGCTGGATTTATATAGATCTATTTTATATTTATATCCTTCAATATATAAAATAGAGCTATCGGTCATCGTTATTTTTTTGTTCTCATTTTTTCTTTTGATAAGAAAACTTACAACGATGCTTTTTTCGCCTTTATTCCCAGCGATTTTTGTTGTTTTGCATAAAGAATTTTCTTTTTCCGAATCGAGAATTGATTAATTTTCAGTGCTTTTTTAGATCTTCATTCTCTGATGATAAAGTTTTAACTGTTATTTAAAAATTCATGAATCAAAGCAATTTCAATATTGGATATCTCAATACAGTAGGACAATGTCAATCATCCTACCTGAGTACTATGAATACAGATGGAATCCCATACCTGTATAAATCAGTTACAGGTTACCTTTGTAAAAAGTATTATGCCAATTATCGAACCTGCGTAATATGAATACAGGTGCAATCCCATACCTGCGTAAAATGCATACAACTCGAATTCATACCTGCGTAAATCAGATACAGGTCACCTGAGTAAAAAGGATGATGCCAATCATCAAATCAGAGTAAAATGCATACAATTGGAATTCATACGTGAGTAAATGACAGATTGGTCACCTTAATAAAATAGGACAATGTCAATGATCGAACCTGCGTAATATGAATCTAGTGGAATCTCCATATCTGCGTAAATCAGCTACATGTTATTTGCATAAAAAGGATTATTCCAATCATCAAACCCGTAAAATAGATTACAGCAGAGTTCATACCTGTGTAAATCAGATATAGTTCATCAGCATAAAATAGGATAATGCCAATCATCAAACCTGCGTAAAATACATACAGCTGGAGTTCATACCTGCGTAAATCAAATACAGGTCATCTGCAAAAAATAGGACAATATCCATCATCTAACCTGCGTAAAACAAATAAAGGTCAAAATCATTGCAAGCTGACTTACAATTCGACAGGTAAATTCTCACTTTACAAGCAATCATAATTTTTCTTTCACAATCAAAGGCTTCACTTCCATAATTTCTTAATAATAACAATAGAAGTGCAAAACTGCTGATTATTGATGCTATAAAACGTATTTTAAAGCTCCAAAAAATCTGCATCCTTTGTATAGCAAGATGTGTCTTTGTATATACAAACTTTTCAAGTTTTATATCCAAAGACGATCTTGCCTTTTTTTCAAAAAGGGGAAAAAAACTGCGGAACTTGTTTTTTTGTTTTTAATTAAATTTTGGTACAAGAATCCAAATTAATCCAAATCATTCTTTTTTAATCCTGGGAAGTTTCCAAACTAATCCAGATTATTCTTATTTAGCCCAAACCCATTGAATACTATTGTTTTAGAAGGTTTTAACGCCCAATTTTGTCACAGAATTTTTAATCAAAATACTAATGAAAAAATTGAGTCATCTTCTACTGGCATTAATAGTAGTATCAATCCAAGGTCAGGTCGGCATCAATACCGAAACTCCAGAGGCGACTTTAGAAGTGGTAGGAAAACCAAATGATGTCAATCATTATGACGGAATTATTCCTCCACGAATTACAGGAAATCAACTCGCTGCAAAGACATATTCATCTACAAAAAAAGGAACTGTCGTCTTTGTAACATCTCCGGCTAACAATTTATCAGGACAAGTCATTCAAATAACTGAACCCGGATTATATTATTTTGATGGCAATTTGTGGCAAACATTTTCAAAAGAAAAGCAACCCACTGAATATAGAATTCTATTGACGTTTGACCATACCAGTACTGCGGCTCTTAGTGCAACTTCTACATGGTCCGCTCCGGTTAATTATAATGGAAATACAAATAATTATTTAACCGCTTCTAAATACTATACCATTGGGACCAAAAATTATGGAGGCTTAAAAGGATCCGTATCATTCAGAAAAGTTAATGGTATCGTCAATGTAAAATTTCAAATATTCAGGTCGACTGATTCAGAACCAATTACTTCCGACGCACTTATAAATATTCCGGATATCTTTAGTGACATAGGGTATATTCCTAACCAGATTGTTTTTTTACATCCTGAGAATTCAACAATGCTTATTCCTGCCTTGCTTGAAAATTTCACCATAAAAATTCCTCAAGCTTCTTTAGGCGCAATATCAACATCATATTATACTTATGGAGAAGTTCAGGGCTACTCAAATTGGATCAGACCCTATCTACACTAGGACGCTAAAATTATAGCAATTAATACAAATTATACACAGTTAATACGATTCTTAAGACCAAATGAATTTTAATAAAAAATAAAATGAAAACATTAATTTATTTTTTTCTGCCTTTCATAGCAACAACAATACAGGGACAGATTGGCATCAACACCCAGACGCCCGAGGCTACTTTAGAAGTTGTAGGGAAACCAAATGACACCAATCATTATGACGGGATTATTCCTCCAAGGATTACAGGTAACCAACTCGCAGCAAAAACATATTCATCTGCAAAAAAAGGAGCTGTCGTGTTTGTAACATCTCCAGCTACTAATTTATCCGGTCAGGTTATTCATATCACAAAGTCCGGGTTGTATTATTTTGACGGTGATCTATGGAAGTCATTTATAAAAGAAGACCCACTAAATACAGTTGCACTCAAGGGCAACACTTCTACGGTTGAACTTATTGTCAAGAACAGTCTGCATCTTAATTTTGATGAGAAAGAAAATTACATACTGGGAAATTCCAGAAGTCCAATCACCGGTGACTACAATTCTATTTTTGCAACCGACTCTAATATAACCTCTGGAAAAGGAAATTCCGCTAGTGCTTATTGTTTCTGCAGGAGGGGCGGGAGCAATGACGAAAATGAAAAGTGCAGCAGGAAAAATGGCAAGCAGTGCTAAAACAGCAATATTGGCTGCCAAAACAGGAGGAGCTTCTGTAGCAGCAAGTGCAGCAGCAGGTTCAGCATCAGGCAGAGTTCAAAGAGCGATGAAAAAAGGAAAATAAATGTTGTACGAATGACCAACAACCAAACATTATCAACCAACAACTAAAATAAAGATGCTTATCAAAAATATAGAACAAAGAATCAAGATCAACAAGGTCATTTCTTTATCCACCATTGCTTTTGCTGTTTTCATTGTCATTGCCGGATTTTTCTTTGCATACAGAATGATCGAGGATTCCAGAAAATCAATTTACATTTTAGACAATGGCGTTCCGGTTCTTGCCAAGCAGACTGATGTCCTGCTGAACCGACCTGTTGAATATAAAGCTCAAATTGAATTATTCCACAGATTGTTTTTCACACTCGCTCCCGATGATACCTATATCAAGGATAATATTCAAAAGTCATTGTATCTTATTGATGACAGCGGAAAAAAGGAATATACGAACCTAAGGGAAAAAGGATTTTACAATCAAATAATAGCTTCCAGTTCGATGGTCAGTATCCATACCGATTCGATTACGCTTAGTATGGAACAAAAGAAATTTAGCTTTTTCGGTAAGCAGATGATCACAAGAAAATCTTCTGTCATTACGAGGAAGCTCATCACCGAAGGTTTCTTTGAAGACATCATCAGAAGTCCCAATAATCCTCACGGTGTGATTCTTAAAAACTGGCGAATCATCAATAACGAGGAACTGTCCAATCAAAATAAAAATTCTTACTAAAATGGAAACTACATTAAAACAAAAGGGTCAGAAATGGCTGCAGTGGGCAGTTCAAAATCCAAAGAAATTCTTCACGTATTCAATGATTCTACTGTCGGTTTCATTTATAGGGTCTCTAATTCAAGGTATCTTTTTCCCTTCCGAAACAGCATTTAAAATAAGACCTCCGGTTCTCTATTCTAAAAATAAGTCGAGTCAAAATCTATCTGTCAACAATGATAAAGAGATGGAAAAAATAGTACAAGAACTGAAAACTTTAAAAGTGAAAAGAGACAAAAACGCACTGAAAAAAGAAGACAGTTTACGAATTGACTACTTGTTCAACCAATACCAAAAATTAAAAAATGGACATTAAAAAAATAAATTTTAAAGAAAAAAAATATGTTCTGCCTCTTTTGGCTCTGCCATTTCTTTTTCTTTTCGGCTACGTAGGAGCACAGTTTCTCAAAGAAGATACTTCTGAAAAAAATAAACCAAAAGAATTGTCACTATCACTCGGCGATACGCAAGATTCCATTATGACCAAAAATGATGCGTATGATGCTTTTTTCAAAAAAGAGGATAACAGAACGATGCTTGGTGGTTTGGATAAAGAAGAAGATAGTTTATTGAACTATGATGACCAATTGTCACTGGACCAAAAAAGAAAAATTGACTCCTTAAAAGCAGAAAACGGAAGACAAAACAGATACCAGGCAAAAGAAAATCAATCCTCGTATTACAAACCAAATCAATCACAGAGGGATGACAAAGATTACAACAGGTCTTCAGAAATCATTAAAATGCTGAATGACAAATCTTACGGGAACCAAGAAGATAAATACGCAGATACACCAAAAGAAAAGACACAAAGTGTCCAACCAGACCCTGTAAAATATCTGAAAGAACAAATGCTCGTGATGGATTCTTTAGAAAAATCCCGTGATCCTGAGTACCAAAGTAAACTCGCAGCAGAACAAAAACTGAAGTCCAATAAAGAGAAAATGGAAGATTTTCTTAATTCAACTTTCAATGTGAGCAAATCCGGAATCAACAGTGGTTTCAATGCTTTCTATAAGGAGAAAGAAAACAGCTTTATCAAAGCGGTCATTGACGAAAATAACAAAGGCTTTCTTGGAAGCAGGATTAGGTTCCGATTGTTGGAAGACATCTTTGTCGGGAACAAAAAAATAATCAAAGGTTCGATATTATACGGACAAATCTCAGGATTTTCAATGCAGAGAGTCAATCTCAACATTGTATCTGTATTCACAAAAGGAGAAATCTATCCTGTCAATCTTTCGATTTATGATGTTGACGGGATGAAGGGATTGTACGTTCCGCAAAGCGTTTTCAGAGATATGATGCGGGAAATGGGAAGTAACTCAGTACAAGGAACTCAGATGGATATGGGCGGAAAAGGATTTTTCTCAAGCATTGGATCCAGCCTGTTTACATCAACATCTAAATCTATTGCCAACCTGATCAAAGAAAATAAAGCAAAACTGAAATACAACTCATATGTCTTTTTGATCGACGAAAATCAATTGAAAGATTCACAAAACCAACAAAAAAAATAAAACAATGAGAACTTTATTATACACCCTTTTAATATTCACAGCTCAATTTTTCACGGCTCAAACTGCAACCAAAGAACAGATTGTTTCCGATTTACCTGAGATTGAAATTACCGAAGGCATCAACCTGCATATTATCTCGCCTGAGCCCATTCAGTACGTGGATTTGTCAACAGAAAAACTGACTGGAGATTTGCCTTCTACAAACATTGCCAGAATAAAGATCACAGACCATCCTGATTCTGACGAGAAAGGAAAAATCAATATACCTTCCGTTTTTGTTAATGGAAATACTATTGGGATCATTACCGTTGTCGCACAATCTTTCATTGCACAGTATAAAGTGGTGCATAGAAATCAGGATAACCTCAATACGATTACCAATATTCATATACAGCCCGAAGCGATGCAGCCTGTAGAATTTGATAAAATGGTGTTCTCTAATCTTGAACTGAGAAAATTTTCGATGGATATTATTCGAAAAAAATCTGAAAAAAATCCGATTAGAGAAGAAAAAAATCTAAAACTCAGCTTCCAGCTCAATAATGTCTATGTGATGAGTGCTTATATTTTTTTAGATATGACCATCAAGAATAATTCTAATCTGAACTATGATATTGAGGATTTGAAATTCTCCTTGGAAGACAAAAAAATACACAAAGCCACCAATAACCAAAGTGTAGATCTAACACCCATTTTACAGCTCAATCCGCAGAAACACTTCAGAAAAAATTTCAGGAATATTTATGTTTTCAAAAAATTCACTTACCCAAACAGTAAAGTGATGATGATTCGCTTGATTGAAGAACAGCTCTCGGGGCGCACCATAGAAATGAAAGTCAACTATTCAGATATTCTGAAAGCAGATACCTTTTAATATTAAGACTATGGAAAATTTTACAGTTATGCTGTGTTTTGCACTGGTGATATTACTATTTACCTACCATTCTGTTGCTATAATTATTATTTATAAAAAACGAAAAGAATTTATCATTGCCTATAAAAGGGTGTTAAACCTTAAAGATTGGTGTGATAAAATATCTGAAGAGCCAGGTCACTCATACATTATCGAGAGTGTCGAAAAAAGAGGAAATGAATTAATAAATAAATTGAATCTGTTGAATGCCAAACTTGTTAAAATACAGGAACATCATAAAAATTTGCAGGAACGGCAACAGAAGCTACACGATAGTTTACTGGAAGAACACAAATTACTGAATCAATATTTCGAAAATTATTCTTAATGCAAGAGCAACAACACCAAATAAAGATCTATGGCTTTCTACAAAAAGCGGTGTACGCAGTCGTAGCACTCGATTGTGCTTCGCTTTTCTACCTTAATGCCAATGTTCCGGTAGTATCAAACTTGTTGAAAAATTTTTCAAAGTTGAGTTTTATCTACCCTCCTATCAATGCCAAATTTGCAACATTGATTCTGATTGGATTAGTGGCTGTCGGAACAAAAGCCAAGAAAAAGAAAGACCTTAATATTAGTAAAGAGATTATTGCTCCTATGATTTTGGGATTGCTGATGATTTTTTCTTCACTGGTTTGGCAGAATGAGGCAGGAAATGAAAAACTTCCAAGAGTGTTTCCCGGATTTAATCTCTATCAGGGAATCTATGCAGTTCTTTCTTTTTTAGGGGCAGTTATTCTTCAAATGGGTGCAGATAGTATTTCAAAACTGATGCAGCAGAAAATGGGAAAAGACCGATGGAATGTTGAAGAAGAATCTTTCGACCAAAATCAGGAATTGGTAACATCGGATGTCACAATCAATATTCCATACTTGTTCCGTTACAAAAACAAAAGCAATAAAGGTTGGATGAACATCAATCCTTTTAGAGGAACGATGGTCATTGGAACACCAGGTTCTGGTAAATCTTTTGGTGTGATCAATCCTGCCATAAGACAAATGATTGCAAAAGGTTTCTGTCTCTGCATCTACGATTTTAAATTTCCTGATCTAGCACAGATTGCATACTACCATTATTTGTTGAAAAAAAGTAAGGAAGCAGACTACGATTACAATTTCCACGTCATTAATCTGAAAGAGGTTGAAAAATCAAAACGAGTCAATCCATTTCACAAAAAGTACATCCAAACTTTAGCAGAAGCCCAGGAAATGGCAGAATCAATGGTTTCATCTCTACAGAAGGGAGGTTCGAGTTCCGGAGGTGGTTCTGAAGCTTTCTTTACCCAATCCGCCATCAATTTTCTGTCTTCCTGTATTTATTTTTTTGCAACATTTGAAAATGGAAAATATTCTGATCTGCCTCATATTCTTTCCTTTATGAACCGCAGTTATAAAGAAATTTTTGACACACTTTTTACCAACGAAGAAATTTTCTCTTTGCTTTCGCCTTTCAAAACGGCGTATGACAACAAAGCGTTTGATCAGCTGGAAGGACAAATTGGAACTTTGAAAATATTCCTTTCCCGATTGGCAACTAAAGAAAGCTTTTGGGTGTTTTCGGGAGATGAAGTGGAATTGAAGATTACTGATCGTGAAAATCCATCCATTATCATATTAGCATCAGATCCGGGAACACAGGATATTAACTCAGCCCTTTATTCCTCGGTGTTAAACAGGACTTTAAGATTGATCAATTCCAAGCACAATTTACCGGGAGGAATTATCGCAGACGAATTTCCGACGATTTATATTCATAAAATTGATAACATCGTGGCCACTGCAAGAAGCAATAAAGTTGCTGTAATGCTTGGATTACAAGAAATTCCGCAGCTCAGACAGTTCTACAAAAAAGAAGTTGCAGATACTATTTCTGCGATTGTTGGAAATATTATTTCCGGTTCTGCCAGAGACAAAAATACATTGGATTGGTTGGAAAAACTATTTGGGAAAATTAAACAGAAATCATACTCACAATCAATTTCACAGCAAGGGACGACCACCAGTATTAATGAAAAGATGGACAATATGATTCCTGCCGGAAAAATTGCGGCTCTGAAAACCGGAGAAATGGTTGGAATGATCGCACAGGGAGAAGAAAATGATGCTGAGGAATATAAAACGTCTGCAATTAGTGGTAAAATTAACCTGGATATGAAAGCGATTCAAGAAGAAGAAAAAAACTATGTTAAAATGCCATCTTATTACTCTTTTGTAGATAAAAAAGGGGTTAACCGCAAAGAAGAAGTGCTGATGACCAACTTTAGAAAGATCAACAAAGAAGTGGAACTCATTGTGAATGAAAATATTAAAGCTGCGTAAAATGAAAAAACTAAAATACACATTTACATTGATGGCGCTGTTTTACAGCTGCTTATGCTTTGCCCAATTCAATACGATTACACCAACAATACCGAAAAAATCTGAAAATCCAAAGGTATCCGAAAAATCTAATATTGAAGATCCGGTAAAACAAAAGAAGGCTAAGAAATCTTGGAAGCAAGTTTTAAATATCACCACAAAATCAGATTTAAAAAATGAAACCAAAGGTTCGACGAAGTGGTTAACGAGTCAAATAGATTCACTGAAAACACTGATTAAAGAGTATAGCAGTGTAAAAGAAATACGAAAAAATGAGTTTGAAAAACTGAAAGATTCTTTGATGCTGCAAGCACAAAATAGAGTAGAAGAAACAAAGAAAGCATCAAAAAAACAAAACTTTTTTACAACGTATGATTTTGTAGACGAACCTGCAGCATCTTTTTCAAAAATTGTAATGCCTCTTAAAAACAAGATCACCATTACATCTTCTTATGGGACAAGAACTCATCCTATTTTCGGAACAAAAAAAACGCACAACGGCATC
Organism: Chryseobacterium sp. CBo1; assembly: GCF_001693475.1. Classification (NCBI taxonomy): domain Bacteria; kingdom Pseudomonadati; phylum Bacteroidota; class Flavobacteriia; order Flavobacteriales; family Weeksellaceae; genus Chryseobacterium; species Chryseobacterium sp. CBo1. The sequence continues at coordinate 46,587 of NZ_MAUH01000009.1, read as the reverse complement.
GACCTTAAAGCCAGTTATGAGAATGTCTATTCTGTAATGGATGGAATTGTTACAGCAACCGGTTGGGATTCTAAAGGCGGAGGGAATTTCATAAAGGTAAAACATTTTAACCGTTTCGAAACTTCCTATCTACATCTTTCAGAAATGTATTATCGAGCTGGAGAAATAGTAAAAGCTGGATTTGTCATCGGAAAAAGCGGGAATACCGGAAACTCCACAGGACCACATCTGCATTTTTCGGTGAAAGAATTCGGACAAAACATCAATCCTTCTCATTTTTTAAATGACCTCATAAAAGTAAACAATTTAATAGCAACATACAATGAATAACATAACCTTACCTACCGATGAACTGAAAAAATACGGAATTATTAATGAGGATAATTCTTTCTCTAAAAAGCTAAATATAGAGGATGTTCAGAAATTTCTGCAAGGATATACCATCGTTGCAGACCACGACAAAAACAGGGCGACTTTTCAGCTGACTGATAATAATACTAAACTGAAGGTCATCTTTTTGGAAAGAGATAAAAGTATTTCTGACATCCTCGAAAACAGTAAAAATAATATTCAATATACTGATGTCAAGAATGTTTCTAAATCTGAAAATGAACTGAGTTTCGAAAAAAAAGCTTTCATTTTTGACAAAGAGACCGAAAAAGTAGTTGAATTTGATTTCATTAAAAATGCAAGAGAATTGACCGCAATTATTGCAGATAAAAAAAATACAGAAGAACTTAACCGTTACATAGCAGAACTTCTAAAACTTAAATCTTTTCTGCAAGATAAAATTGTTCAGTTCCCAGAAATGGCAAAAGAAATTACGAATGATTTGAATATTGTATCCAAAGAATTTAATACAGTTGCTGGAATCTCTGAAAAGCAAAATCACTCTCAAAAGCAGGAAAAATCAGATTTACAACTAAATGTGAACGACCCTGATGTCTATCAGGATGCCAATCGAATGAGAGATGAGGAAAGCCAAGAGCAGGACGAGGAAATACCAAAGTCAAGAGGTTTTAGAAGATAGCTTAATAGGTGGAAAAAATGGAAGACAATCTAACCTGGTTTGATAAGAATATAGTTCCCAGAACGAAGGCTTATAAAAATTTTGTGAAGGAAATTGAAAACACTTCACCTGAACAGTTTTTTCGGGACGGAGAGAGGCTGTTTACCGATAGAGAGAAAAAGTTTATGGCAATTCATCAATCTAAGGGAAAAGAATTTATTCAAGGTTCAAATTTTACATTGAAAACATTTTTCAATTCAAATCAGGGTTTCCCTATTGAGGATAAATTTAATACTACCGCTGAATTAGTCAGATTTATTGAAAAGCAGCAACTAGCCAATAAACATTTGATTTTGCAAAATAACAGGGAGTCTACTGAAATTGCTATAAGTAATGAGTCCATAAAACAGAAATTTCTCTCTGATCTCTGGGCTCAGGAATTGGAGAAAAAAACTGATTTAAGTTCCGGATTGACCTATACGCAAATTGATGAAAAGCAAGCTCATCATTATCGAAATTATGAAGTTGAAGCTGTAAAGTTATCATTAGAAGGGGTTCATCAAATTGAAATGACTGATCTGGAAGAAAATGCAGACTTTTTTTCAGATGAAGGCTTTGAAGAAAATTTAACCCCTGCATCTGACCTTCCGGACGGCTGGACCTGGAACGATTACGATGATGGGAGTGGCTCGCTGAAGAGTCCAAGCGGTCATAGGTATTACAGCTATGATCTGCAAACTCAGGAATATACATTACCGTACGGTCGGCGAGAATGGACAGGTATGAGAGATTTTTATGATGCTCCAAAAAGTTTGAACGAATTCAAAAGCTATGTCGAAAACGACTTAAAAGCAAAAGCGGTGCAAAATAATCTTTATCCGAAACTTTCCGAAGAGGAAAAAAATGATATTCTCAAATACAGGATCTTTATGAAAGAAAACGAATTCATACTGGAGAACTTGCAGATCACAGCGAGCCAAAGAAAAGCTTATTCAGAGAAAATGGAATTCGGAACAACAGATGGAGATTATTCTCTTACAAAGGCACAAATGGACACAATCCCAAATGTTATTGATGGTCATACGTTGTCAAAAAATGACAAATACGAATTGGCTTTCGGCCTATTGGAAAAACAGCTATATGGGGAATCCTACGAATTATTGGATAGCGGTGAAATTCTAAAAAATTATCTGGATGAAAATGTTTTTTCAAGAAACAGAATATTAACAATGAATGATATAAAATTTAACAATCAAACCCCAAACATTATGGAAACACAGAACGAATATGAACCATCTCAGTATCCGAAATTTCAATTAAAATATCTTGGTTTCGGAGAAGGAGAACAACTGCACAAAGATTTAGAAAACGGAATTAATGCTCCCGAAAAAGAGTTCGAAATTAAAACCACTTCCGACAAAACGATGCCCGGAAATGAAATGGAATTCACGTTAAAATTCAATAAGATAGAAAATGGAAGTGTCTTTATGAATTTTTATAATGCTAAACTCACTAAAGCAAATGGCGACGTTATCTCCCACAATTTTCCTGTTAACAGGGTGAATACATTTACTGCTAAAGAAGCAGTCAACCTTTTGGAAGGGCGTACGGTAAAAATACAATTTCACAATCCGAAAACAGAAAAAATAGAACCTGCATTTGCCAAACTGAATTTTAACGAACCCAAAACCGAAAAAGGAAATTACAATTTCCAGAATTTTTACAAAAATTATGGAGTTGATACGGCTCAGATCGTAGAAAAATCCAAACTGATCTTCGATAAGCCGGAATGGAAGGAAAGTACCATAAAATCTTTGGAAAAAGGAAATATCGTGAAGGTAAAATTTGAATTGGATGATAAAGTAATAGAAGGCAAAGCGGTGCTGAATCCGCAATACAAAAATCTGAATCTGTATGATTCTGATATGAACAGAATCAATACCAACAAGCCTTTAGAAGGTTTGGAACAAGACAACAAGCACGAAAAAAATAACGTGAAAGAACAAAGTATTAAACGATAGATAACACTTACAACCAATCATTTATTTCCCAGCGGTAAGTCAAATTAATTAGGCTGCCGCTTTTTTAAACCCTATATCTATGAAAAAACTTTTAATACTACCCAGCTTGTTTTTTCTTTTTGTAAGCACTTCCTGCCACAAAGAAATCAAATCCGAAAAAGGAGGAATCGATGTTGTCTCCAATGTATATTTTGATGTTTCCAAAAATCTGAACAATATCCAAAGTTTTCATTTGTCAAGCCTTAATTATTCAGGAGATTCCATAATAGAAAGGATTCCGGATGTTGATGCTCCCGAAATAACCCAACAGATTTATTTCATTAAAGATTCATTGTGCTATACTATTGAAAATGAAAATCCCGGCAAAATTATTCTGTCAGACATCATAAAGAAACAAAAGCCGCTTTCGGTTGAAAAGAAAAAAGGAGGAACATTGTTTTCTCAGGAAAAAATCCCCAATTACAGAAACAGAAAAAATCTGAATGATACGGTTTTGTTTAAGAAAAAATACAAACGATTTGAAATCAACTCACCTTGGATGTACACCCGGTTTTACATTTATCCAACGGATACTATTTTACCGTACTCTATTTACAAACACGCGGAAAAGGACTACCACGGAAGGCTCGAAAGGATTGATTCTTACAATAAAAAGACGGACATATTCGTGACGCTTCAATTAATATCAAGAAAAAACTGGGACAGTGAAGCCAAAGAAATTTTTGAATTTAACCACTTCATAAAAAACAGAAAAAAGTGAAAGATGAAGATTTTTTTAATGAGATAAATGATGACATTTCTGTAGTTGAAGGAAATAAAAAGGAACTTATTGTTTTCACAAACAGTAAGGATATGCTTTCATTCTTGGAGCTTCTTCAATTGAACAAGCAAGTCAATAATAGAACAATTATTACCTTAAATTCCGGTTCCAATAGCAAAAAGTTCCTCAATAGATACCAGAATTATGATGGCAAAATGTTTTTATGTCTGAGCGGGGACAGAACAGGAAATGCAATAACCAGAAAAATTCTTACAGAATTTAATGGCAAAAATATCAAAGACGTTCGTCCGTTGTATGAAATTTCTGAAAATGGGAATCAAGACCTGACCGAATATTTAGAGAATAAACTCAATTTTCAAGATAAAAATACTAATTTAGTTGAACCAAAAATTTCTGAAAATGAAAGCAATGCAATTGAATCCGGAACAACATCCGATCCTCAGCAAGTGGGAAACGGAACACCTGAACAAAACACTGGAGAACTTGGCTCAAAAATCCAATCCGAGCAAAACGGAAGTTACGAAAGCGGACAAGCAGTGGGCAGCAACAATGCTGGAAATGGACTTGCAGGCACAGAACGGAGCGATTTGGGAAACCGAAACCGAGGAAGAGGATCCAATGGAGGAACACAACCGCAAAATGATGAAAAAAACGAGGGAAGAGAATATTCCTTGGGCGGAATCGTATCCGGGAGAGCTATATCCGATAGAAGAAGATCCGATAGAAGACCTTCCGAGGTAAGTGAAAATTCAACAAATAAGGTAGAGCTAGATGTTCTCATTTCAAAATATAAAGGGCGAAAACTTAATAATGAACAAGTTGCGGAAGTAGTTTCTGCAGCTTGTTTTGTTTCTAATGACAACAGAATTCTTCTCAAAGAAAATCTGAAAGTCACGGATGATTTAAAAGAAATCTGCAATCAATTCCAAAGTGGCGGAACCGCAAAAGAAGGCAGAGGGATTTTAGATGAATATTACACACAAGATAAAATTGTCGATGCAGTCCGCAATTTAATCAAAGACCATTTCAAAACTCAAAAAGAAATTTCTGTTTTAGAACCCAGCGTTGGTACAGGAAATTTTATCTATGCCACTCGCGAATTATCTGTAAATTCTAAAATTACAGGCTTTGAAATCAACGAAACCACGGCGAAAATTGCAAAAATTCTACATCCCGAAGTCGAGATCAACCTTCGTTCGTTTGAAACTGAATTTATTGATGACAGAGGTAATAAAAAAGACTCAAAAGATTTTTCAGAAAGATATGATTTGGTCATCGGAAATCCGCCTTATGGCGAACATCGTGGGCTTTACAAAGGATTAGGCGAAGAACCTAAAATTTCAAAATACGAAGATTATTTTGTTAAACGGTCATTAGATTCTTTGAAACCCAACGGCGTTTTGGCGATGGTTCTTCCATCAGGTTGGCTCAACCGACAAAAGAATTTACAGAATGCTAGTGTTTTGGAAGGTTTCCGTTTACCCAATGGCGCTTTTGCAGGAACACAAATCGGAACGGATATTATCATTCTCAAAAAAAACAATCACCAGATTTCTGCGGATATTTCCAAATATTTTGAAAATAATCACACAAGAGTTCTCGGGGAAAACCGTGAGAAAACCAATCGTTTTGGGCGTTTGGAAAATTATATCCACGGAAATTTGGATGAAGCTCTCTTTAAGATTGAACAATTTAAAAATAAAAAAGAAACCGAGAGAATCGGAAATCTTTTTGAAGATTTGTTTTTAGAAAATACTGAGTCCAATTCTGTTACAAAAGTTCCTGTAAAAAAAGAAATTATTGCGGAGAAAATAGATGAGTTGAATTTAACAGAAACTCAAGAAAAAATTGAATTGGTACTTTCTAAACTCAATAACATCAAGTTTAAATCTCCCACCATTACGACTGAAATAAGAAAGTATGAAAAACTGCGCGAAGATTTAATCACAAAACCAGCATCGTTTTCAGAAGAAAAATTAAAAGAATTGATAGAAAAAAGTGATAGAATAATTTCTATTCACAATACGAGAACTGAGAAGGAATATAAAGTCCAAACGGAGCCTTCCATAAAGAAAGGAATTTTAAAATATCAATTCTCCAAACAGGATGAAATTGTAAATACTTCCTTGCAAAATAGTTCAAACATTACGAAAGAACAAATTGAAGCATTCAGAGATACATCTTACGATGGAACGCTCAACAATCACGAAAAACATTCCAAATTTTCAAATTATTCTGATGGAGTTTGGATTCACGATTTTTATTATGCAGAAGGAAATATTTATGCGAAGTTAGAGCAGCTCGAAAAAGATTTTGCAGATAAAAATGCTGTTGGTGGAACGGAAAATCAGTACGAAAAACAAAAAGCATTATTAGAAAATGTTCTACCAAAAGCGAAATCTTTAGATGAAATTTATATCAGTCCGAACCACGAGTTCGTGCACAAATTTGAGTTAGGCCAAATAGAAAAAGACCAATATAATCATATTACAAAACGTACCGAATCAGTCATTGTAGATTACAATCTTGCGGAAAGATTCAAAGACTTTGTAGGCACTTTGTCAAGTGAAGCCTTTGCGGGTTCTTCAGCTTGGGAAGTGCGAAGCTTTGTAGATAATGAAACGGTTACAGGAAGCGATAAAGAGCGAAATGCGTTAGTCAGAGAAAGACGAAAAGCTGCTGCGAATGATTTGTTTTACAAATTTGTACGTGAAGAATTATCAGATGACATTAGAACTCGTTTTGTAAAAGATTTTAACCGCAATTACAATAACATCCACGTTCCGGATTATTCTAAATTCCCATTGTTTTCAAAGATTCATAAGAATTTCAAAGGAAAGGAATTTAGATTAGCAGAGGTTCAGAAGGCGGGAATCGGAAGACAGACCACAAAAGGCGTAGGACTTTTAGCGCACGAAGTGGGTTATGGAAAAACATTGTCCGGAATCCTTTCAATGCACGAAGCAATGGAAAGAGGAAATGCGAAAAGACCAATCATCGTAGTTCCGAATGACAGCATTATGAAACAATGGGTGGAAACGATTTTTGAAACGATTCCCAACGCGAAAGTTAATGTTTTAGGGAATTTGGGGAAAGATTATGACCTTTCAAAATTTGATAATAAAGACGGAGAAATAACCATCGTTACTTATGAAGGTTTTAACAATATTGGATTTTCATCAGAAATAACCGAAGAACTTTCGTCAAAATTCAGTTACATCTCTGCAAGTGAAATGAAGGGCGTTACCAATACCGAAAGAGACCTCCAAATTGAGTTTCAGAAAGAAAAGGAGATTGAGGGAAAAATGAAGCGTGGTAAAATCTATGACTGGGAAGATTTTGGATTCGACCATTTGACTTACGACGAAGTTCACAATGCCAATCATATTGTAGGAAAAGTAAAAATTGAGGACCGAAGATTTGCGTCCGATTTTAGAAGTCAAAACCAACAGACTTCCAAACTGGGAATCAATACCTGGATGGCAGCTCAGTACATTCAAGACAAAAACGACGGAAGAAATGTGACCTTGCTTTCCGCAACGCCTTTTACCAACAAGCCTTTGGAATATTATTCCATTCTTTCTTTAATAGCAAATAAAAGATTAGAAGAATCGGGATATTTCAACGTCAATACTTTCTTCGAGACCTTTATGGAAGCGGATAATGATATGGAAATTGATGCAAAGGGTGATGTGAAATTTAAAGCCAACGTTCGGAGATTTAAAAATAATTCGCTGTTTCAACAATTACTTTCGGAATTCATTGATATAAAAGGAGAAGAAGACAATCCTGAATTAATTCGTCCCAACAAAATTAACAAAGAATATAAAATTGAACAGAATGATCTCACAAGAGAACAGTATGAGCTGCTCAATGAAAATTTCAGTGAGACTGAAAAAGGAGCAATTTTAACACATATTCTCAATGCCAGATTGATTGCTATTTCACCGTATTTATCGCCATTTTATGATGGCGAAGAACCTTCAATAAAAAAATTCATAGAAAATTCTCCGAAGTTAAAAGACACGATGGATTTGATAAGGCAGAACAAAAAAGATCTTCCTGACTCAGGACAAATTGTGTATTCTGAATTAGCAGTTGCTCAGTTTCCAAAAATAAAAGAATATCTCATAACAGAAATTGGTTACAAACCCGAAGAAATCGGAATCATTACCGGGGCGACCAATAAAAACCAAAGAATTTCTATTCAAAATGATTTTAATGAAGGAAAAATAAAAGTAGTTATTGGAAGTGAAGCCATTCAGGAAGGAATGAACCTTCAGGAAAACACAACCGATGTTTATATGCTTACGTTGCCATATAATTTTACGTCACTCCGACAAGTGGAAGGACGAGCCTGGAGGCAAGGAAACAAGAACGAAAATGTGCGGGTTAATTTTATGCTGACCAATGACAGTATTGATGTGTTTATGCTTCAAAAACTGCAATCCAAACAGGCAAGATATTTAGAAGCAATGAAAAAAGGAGCCGATGTTTTGGATATTTCAGACATCAGGACTCAAGAATTAAAAACCTCCATCATTACCAATCCCGAAACCAGAGCCAATATCGAAATCGAACTCATTAAAAAGAAGATTGAAAGTGAAAAAAATAAACATTTGGCCGATAGTGCATTTGTTCTGAGAAAATATGAAGATGTTTTGAAAGTAAAAGAATTGGTAACCCAAGCCGAGCATTCATATAATAGAATTGAAGGCTATTCGAAAAATGGCGATGCAAATGCTGAATATTGGGCAACCCAATTACCATCATATCAAAAAACAATTGAACTTCATAAAGTTCAAGTACAAGAAGTAATTGAAAATTTAGCTCAGAAAGGAATAGATGTTACTCAAATTGAATATCAAACCAAAATGACTGAAGATAAAATTGCGGAACTGGATAAAAAGCTGGAAGAGCTTCCAGCAGTTAGAGAAAATTTAGTAGTTCAATACAGAATAGAAAAAGAGGAACAGCTTAAAGCGAATGAAAATAGAAATTATGTGAGAGAAAGAGCGAGGGAAAATACAGTTTTATATAACAATTTAACAACAGTAGATTTTATAGATAAAGTATTAAACCAAAAAGAGAATATTTACTTAGATAATTTTCAGAATGTTGTCCGAAGAAGGTAGTTATTTATTTGTATATAGCTTAGTAAGATATATTTATATTGATTGTTTAGTACGGATTATTAAAAGAGATTTGTGCTTTGTAAGATACTGTAGTATAAATAATTTTTTTTAAAAGTCTTGTTAGTAATAAATTTTAAAAAAATAGATAAAATTTAATATATATTTATAAATATAAAATAATTAACTTTGTCGCATGAATTTTCTAAGATTGCTTTTTACAGTCTACTTCATGGCATTATCATTAATGCCATGCATGGATGTTGCAAAAGCGCAATCAAAAAATGAAAATGTATCATATTCCTATATAAAATCTGAGCAAAACGATGCTCATTCAAAAACAGATTCTTGTTCTCCTTTTTGTTATTGTAATTGCTGCAGAATCAGCGTTACTTCGCTCAAAATAAATCCTGTTTTAGAATATCGTAAACAGATAAAAGAGTACTATTCTAAAAAAATTCTTTTCATAAAGAATGACTTTGCATATTTGGTGTACGATCAGATATGGCAACCTCCTAAAATATAATTTTTGTTAATCAGACGGAAGAATTGTCTTTCGTCAAAACAGTTATGGAAACATTGCAATAGCATTGCGTTGTATTCTTACTCATTTTTGTCGCTCGATTTTTAGAACAAATAGTTGTTCCAAAAGGTAGTTGTGACATTCAATAAAAATTATATTCTCATGTTAGATAAAATCATAAGATTTAGCATCAAGAACAAGATTGTCATTGGTATAATGACCTTGTTGTTGATTATTTGGGGAGTTTGGAGCGCAACCAAACTTCCGATCGATGCCACACCCGACATCACCAACAATCAGGTTCAAATAATCACGGTATGTCCTACTTTGGCCGGTCAGGAAGTTGAACAGTTGGTGACATTCCCTATAGAACAGAGTATTGCTAATGTTCCTGATATTGAGGAGACCAGAAGTATTTCACGATTCGGTTTGTCTGTAATCACTGTTGTATTTAAAGAAGAGGTTGACGTTTATTTTGCCCGCCAATTGATCAGTGAAAAGCTGAAGCAGGCTGCTGAAGAAATTCCAAAAGGAATTGGCACACCAGAGTTGGCTCCGGTAAGTACAGGACTTGGGGAAGTATATCAATACATCCTTCATCCAAAGAAAGGAAGTGAGAAAAAATACGATTCCAAAGAACTTCGTACAATGCAGGACTGGATCGTTCGAAGACAGCTTAATGGTACTCCCGGAGTTGCAGAGATTAACAGCTTCGGAGGACAGCTAAAACAATATGAGGTCGCTGTTAACCCTGATCGTCTACGAGCGATGGGAGTTAGTATTTCTGATATTTTTGCAGCTCTTGAAAAAAATAATCAGAACACAGGCGGAGCCTACATTGACAAAAAGCCTAATGCTTATTTTATCCGTGGAATTGGACTTGTGACCTCTCTTGAAGATGTTGGGAATGTTGTAGTTAAAAATGAAACAGGGAGTGTGCCTATATTCATTAAAGATGTTGCTGAGGTTCGTTTGGGAAGTGCGGTTCGATATGGTGCCATGACATTTAATGGTGAGGTGGATGCTGTAGGTGGAGTGGTGATGATGCTTAAAGGTGCTAATAGTAATGAGGTAGTGCAATTAATCAAAGAAAAAATACCAACTATTCAAAAATCTTTACCTACTGATGTGATTATTGAGCCTTATTTAGACAGAACTAATCTAGTTGGCAGAGCTATTGATACTGTCGAGAAAAATCTTATCGAAGGAGCGTTGATAGTGATTTTTGTGCTGGTAGTATTTCTCGGTAATTTACGAGCCGGTCTTATTGTGGCATCTGCCATTCCGTTGTCCTTACTCTTTGCTTTGGGAATGATGAACGTTTTCGGAGTAAGTGCCAACTTAATGAGTTTAGGGGCGATTGATTTTGGATTAATTGTCGACGGAGCTGTTATTATTGTTGAAGCGACTCTTCATCACTTAGGATTGCGGAAAACAACACGTCTTCTTACCCAGTCTGAGATGGATGAAGAGGTATTTCTTTCAGCTTCTAAAATCAGAAGCAGCGCAGCATTTGGGGAGATTATTATTTTGATTGTCTACATTCCTATTTTAACGTTAGTAGGTGTTGAGGGTAAGATGTTTACTCCGATGGCTAAAACTGTAGGTTTTGCAATCTTTGGTGCATTGATATTATCATTGACCTATATTCCAATGATGAGTGCACTTTTTTTATCGAAGAAAATCTCGCATAAAGAAAATTTCTCAGATAAAATGATGAACCGACTCCAAAAAATCTATCAACCTCTACTAGAGAAAGCTTTAAAAGTAAAATATTGGTTAGTAAGTGTTACTGTTGCATTATTTGCAGTTTCATTATTTATATTTGGAAGAATGGGGGGCGAGTTTATCCCTCAACTCCAAGAAGGTGATTTTGCTTTTCACTGTATTCTTCCACAGGGAAGTTCATTAAGTCAGAGTATTGAAACCTCTATGCAGGCCTCCAGGCTGATCAAGCAGTTTGACGAAGTTAAAATGGTTGTAGGGAAGACCGGTGCTGCTGAAGTGCCTACTGATCCAATGCCTCCTGAAGCTACTGATATGATGGTGATCTTAAAACCGCAAAGTGAATGGAAAACAAAAAAATCATATGATGAATTAGCAGATGAGATCTCTGAAAAGCTTGAAGCTATTCCCGGGGTATTTTTCGAAAAAAATCAACCGATCCAGATGCGTTTCAATGAGTTGATGACAGGAATCAGACAAGATGTAGCGGTTAAAATTTTCGGTGAAAATTTAGATTCTTTAGCGATATATGCGGATAAAACAGCAAAAATTATTCAGTCTGTTAATGGTGCGAGTGCTCCACAGATCGAACGTGTTAGTGGTCTTCCGCAAATTAATGTTGAATATGACCGCACAAGAATGGCTAATTACGGGCTGAATATTAAAGACGTAAATACTGCTGTAAGTACTGCTTTTGCAGGTCAGGCTGCAGGTCAGGTATTTGAGAATGAAAGAAGGTTTGATCTGGTGGTTCGTTTGGATAGTTTACATAGAACCAGTATTGATGATGTCAACAATCTGATGGTGTCTACGAAGACAGGAATACAGATCCCGCTTTCACAGGTGTCCAATATCAATTATAAACTTGGCCCCGCACAGATTAGTCGTGAGGCAGGTAAAAGGAGAATCGTCATTGGTTTTAACGTAAAAGGCCGAGATGTAGAAAGTGTAGTAGAAGAAATCCAGCAGAAGCTTAATAAAGAAAAATTACCATCAGGATATTATTATACATATGGCGGACAATTTGAGAATCTTAAAGCTGCCAGTAAACGACTGACCATTGCTGTACCTGTATCATTATTTTTGATCTTTATGCTGTTATATTTTACTTTTGGTTCGCTAAAGCAGGCTGCCTTGATCTTTACGGCAATTCCAATGAGTGCTATCGGCGGTATATTCGCGTTAATGCTTCGCGGTATGCCTTTTAGTATCAGCGCGGGAATTGGGTTTATTGCATTATTTGGTGTAGCGGTACTTAATGGTATTGTGTTGATCGGAACATTTAACGAGTTAGAGAAGGAAGGTGAAACCAATATTTTAAAACGTGTGATGGAAGGAACTAAAACTCGTCTGAGACCTGTTTTAATGACAGCCACAGTCGCATCATTAGGATTTTTACCTATGGCAATTTCAACCGGAGCCGGGGCAGAAGTTCAGAAACCTTTGGCGACCGTTGTAATCGGGGGACTGGTTACAGCAACTTTCTTGACTCTTTTTGTTTTACCGATGTTATACATTATCTTCAGTACTAAACTAAAAATCAAAAAGCCTTCAGGTAATAAGCCACTGACAGCGGTTTTAGTTTTAGGTTTTTTATTCATTGGACAGACCTTTAACGCACAACAAGGTACCCCTGTTACAGTTGAGGAAGCTACGAGCATCGCATTGACCAACAATAATTTAATGCGGTCGAAAGATTTGGATATTAAAGTAACAGAGGCACTGAAACCTACTGCTAAAGAACTTCCAAAAATGAGTTTAGATGCTCAGTTAGGCCAATACAACAGTAAAAAATTCGATCAATCTTTTTCTATATCTCAAAGTATTCCGTTTCCAACATTGTTTAAAGCAAGAAGAGAACTTATCGCTGAACAGATCAAAGGAAAGCAGATCAATAAGGAGATTTCGGTCAACGAACTTGCAAGACAGGTTAGGACCTATTACTATCAGATCGAATATCTGCAATTTAACCAGTCAAAATTAAAAAATCTGGATAGTTTATATCAGGATTTTATAAGAATTGCTACGGTCAGATTTAAATCAGGAGATATTAAAAAGATAGAGATCAATACTGCAGAAACTCAGAAAGGGGAGATCAATTTGTTGTTGAAGCAAAATGAAGTTTATTTGAATAATGCATACAAAAACTTAAAAACCTTATTGAATACTTCGGGAGACATCTCGGTTCCTTATAACACAAATTATGAGCCCCTGAAAGCTAATTATGTATTTGACAGCGCGTCAATAGCGAATCATCCAACAGTAAGGTCTTACTATCAGGAGATGACCATAGCAGAAAAAAATAAAAACGTTGAAAGGTCTCTGGGCCTACCTGATTTCAGTATAGGTTACACCAATCAGTCTTTAATCGGTACCCAGACGATCAATGGTATGGATCGGAATTTTAATGCGGGAAATAGATTTCACGCAGCAACTATTGGCGTTACGATTCCCCTGACTTTCGGTGCTACAAAAGCGAGAATGCAATCTTGGGAGTTCCAAAAGCAAGTAGCGGAATCTAATGCAAAATTACAGCAAAAACAGCTGGAAGCGCAACTGGAAAACGCTTTGAATCAATATCAGCAGGATGTAGAGCAATATAATTATTATATTAATCAGGCTATACCCAATGCTGAGAAAATAGCTAAAGCCGGACAATTGGGATATAAAACAGGAGAAATTTCCTACGTTGAATATCTTTTTGCGCTTCAGACTTCTACCAATATTCAATTAAAGTATCTCGAATCGATTCAACAGGTTAATCAATCTGTTATTACCATTAATTCTATCATAAACAAATAAAATGAAAATTAAATATAATATAGTATCTACGCTGTTAATTTCTTTTTTAGTCTTAAGCTGTGGAAAAAAAGAAGCCTCTGAGGAAACGGAAGTAAAAGCAAAAACCGAACAGGTAGAGGAGGCTCATGAAGAGGCACCGCAAACGATCGCGGCATTAACAGAAGAACAAATGAAAGCAGTCGGAATCTCCTTAGGTAAAATTGAGATGAAAGATCTGACCTCACTTGTTAAAGCCAATGGTGTATTGAGTGTTCCCAACAATAGAAAAGCTACCGTTACCTCTCTGTATGGTGGGGTGATTAAGACATTAAATGTACAGATAGGAGATCATGTGAGGAAAGGGCAGGTAATTGCATCAATCAATAATCCCGAGTATATTCAGCTTCAGGAGCAATATCTTACAGTGAACAGCAGGATCGCGTTTGCTGAACAGGAATATAGAAGGCAACGTGAACTATTTGATAATGATGCCGGAGCAAAAAAGAATCTGCAAAGCTCTGATGCTGAATTAAAAAGTTTAAGAACCCAAAGATCATCACTACAGAGACAGCTCCAGCTTATGGGGATCAGCCCGGGTAAAGTAAGCAATGGTAATCTACGATCTGGGTTGGTTATAACTTCACCGATCAGTGGAACCGTAAGCAGTATCAATGCGCAGATTGGAAGTTATGTTGATGTGGCATCACCAGTTCTTGATATTATTGATAATAGTTCTATCCATTTAGATCTTCAGGTTTTTGAAAAGGATCTACCTAAAATGAAAGTTGGACAAACTGTACAGTTTAAGCTGACCAATAATCCGGAAACTTTGTATAACGCTACCGTATTTAGTATCGGGTCGTCATTCGAAAATGAGAGTAAAACGATCTCTGTACATGCGAGTGTTACAGGAAATAAAGTGGGGTTGATCGATGGGATGAATGTTACCGGAATGGTAAGCCTTGGAAACTCAAGCACCGCTGCCGTTCCTGATGAAGCAATCGTGGAAGCTGACGGTAAATTCTATGTTTTCATACAGACTTCTAAAAAGCCTGAAGAACATGCTGAAGAGGAAGAAGGGGGTGAGAAAGAGGAAGGTACAAAAGAGGCAGCGCATACCAAGAATCAAGGAAAAACATTGAATTTTGAGAAAATAGAAATTGTTAAAGGTTCTTCAGATCTAGGTTATACTGCAATCACTCCAGTGACCAAAATTGCACCTGATACAAACATTGTGGTAAAAGGTGCATTCTTCGTCAATGCTAAATTATCTAATTCAGGAGGGCATGAAGATTAGATTTATTATTACGAAAGCCTTTATATAAAAGTTTCAGCTGTAATAAAAAATAACATTATGCTACGAATCGAATTAAATCGTGAACTACGTATCATAATGTTATATCAAATCTATAAACAAAAGTTATGTTACTAAACAAGAAAATTTCAATCTGGTATTTTATTGATCAAATTAAAAGCCAAATATTACTGATTGTTATACTTGCTGTAGGTATAGGTTTGTTGGATCTGCATCCTATTTTCAAAAAAATATCAATTCCATTAAGCATTCCCGCAATTTTAGGAACTGCTGTATCACTGCTACTTGCATTTAGGACGGCGCAGTCATACGAGAGATGGTGGGAAGCAAGAACCGTTTGGGGTGCTATTGTTAATGATTCCAGGTCTCTTATCCGATTAATTATTCAGTTCATTCCTCAGGATAGTGCGGACGTTAAAATATTTGCAGAAAGACAAATCGTATGGGTCTATGCGTTAGGCGAAGCATTAAGAAAACAGCCTTTTTCCGGTAAAGTAGGGGAGTATTTGAATATGCATCAGATTAACGCTGTTAATATACCCAATGCAATTTTGGATGAACATTCTTATCACTTAAGACAAATAGCCGAAAAAGGATTGGTATCAGATTTCAAGGAGGTTCAGCTTAACGAAGTTCTCATGAGGCTGTGTGACAATATGGGAAAATGTGAAAGATTGAAAAATACGGTATTTCCACGTGCCTATAGTATTTTACTGCATACTCTTATATATGTTTTTGCTTTTATACTCCCTTTCGGATTGGAAGATTCCCAGCTCACCTTGGAAATTATTACAACGATCACTATTCCTCTGCTATTTATAGCCATTGAGAAAACAGCAATCATCATGCAGGATCCTTTCGAGAATACTCCTGTGGATACGCCAATGACATCTATTGCACAAACTATAGAAATCAATATTTTACAGATGATCAAAGAAAATGATATTCCTGTTAAAAAAGAAAATAATACTTACTTCGAAATGTAGAGTCAATCTAGTAAATACATAAAATTATGAGCGACACAAATAAACAGACTGGATCTGCATCAAGCAGACATAAGAAAAATTTACTCATCGTCCTAGCACTAAGTGGTACTTATCTTATTGCTGAAGTCATTGGAGGAATTGCAACAAAAAGTCTTGCATTGCTTGCGGATGCTGCTCACATGCTAACAGATGTTGTCGGTTTACTCCTAGCATTTATTGCAATCAAAATTGGTGAGAGAAAGGCTAGTCCTGAAAAAACATTTGGGTACTATCGCACAGAGATTTTGGCTGCTGTGATTAATGCTGTTGTGCTATTGGGTATCTCATTATTTGTTTTATATGAGGCATTTCAAAGATTTAAAAATCCTCCTGAAGTGCAAAGTGGCTCCATGATGATCGTTGCAGGAATTGGTTTTGTGGTCAATATCATCGGTATCCTTATCATAAGAAAGGACTCCAATGAAAGTCTTAATATGAAAGGTGCTTATTTTGAGGTCTTGTCGGATATGCTGACATCCGTAGGAGTAATGATCGCAGGTGTGATAATGCTGACAACACAATGGTATTACGCAGATCCGATCATTTCTGCGGCAATAGGTCTATTAATCATTCCCAGAACCTTAAAGTTGCTTATGGAAGCGGTTAATGTCTTATTGGAAGGTACACCGAAAGATGTAGATATCAGCAAGCTTCGATCTTCACTGGAAGAACTTTCGGGAATCAAGGAAATCCACGATCTACATGTCTGGTCGCTTACATCAGGCGTTAATGCCATGAGCGCACATGTGATTGCAGATGATAACAAAAATCGCAATGAACTCCTGCAAATATTAATAGATAAAGCAACGACAGATTTTAAAATAACCCATACCACTTTTCAAATCGAATATGAAGGTTATGATGAAACTGAAATACACTTGTAGATGAATGATCAGAATAGATTGAAAATGAAATGAAATCTAAATGATTATTTCTATATCAAATAAAATTGATTTCTAAAGAATTAATGATGTAATCACTTATAAAACTTGTTTATGAAACTAATTAAAATTAAGCGAAGCAGTTATAGCCTGCTCATTAATTTTTTCTTATTATATATAATTTTTTCCTTTGTCCTCAGGATAGGATTTTCTATTGCCAGCCTTCAAAAGGCAGAGATTAGTTTTCTTTCATTGCTGAATGTATTTGCTCTGGGATTTTTATTTGATATAGGGGTAGGGGTGTTTTTTGTGCTACCGTACAGTCTGTACCTGCTTTTATTTCCTCAGAAATATAATAATTCGCTTTTCAATAGAGCTATGACTTTTTTTTGCTTTAATGTAGCTGTGCTTATATTGTTGTTTTCATTTTTTGCTGAAGTAACATTCTGGCAGGAATTTGAAAGCCGGTTTAATTTTATTGCAGTTGATTATCTGGTTTATACCTATGAAGTAATCAATAATATTAATGAATCATATCCTTTGCCATTGCTCATTACAGCCATGTTAATAATGACTTCTTTGGTGTTTTTACTTTTCTATAAAAGGCATTACTTCACAGATAATTTTAAGGGCAGTACACCTTTTTTACAAAGATTCTTTATCTTTTTCGGATTGCTTTTCATTTCAGTCATTTATGCATTTTTTATTGACAACAGTTTAGCAGAGAATAGCGAAAACAGGTATCGGAATGAGCTGTCAAAATCAGGAATCTATTCTTTTTTTTCTGCATATAAAAATAACGAGATCAATTATGAACACTTCTATAAACTCATCGATAATAGGGTGGCGTTTAATATTGTGAGAACTGATCTCCAGGAATCTAACTCAGATTACTTATCAAATGATTTCTCAATCTTACGTAACATTAAGGGAGCTGACTCCTATGAGAAGCCCAATGTTATTATGATCACATTGGAAAGTTTCAGTGCAGACTTTATGAAAACATTTGGCAACAATCAGAATCTGACACCTACGTTGGACTCATTGGCGAATCAAAGCATTTTATTTACCAATATGTATGCTACCGGAACAAGAACCGTGCGAGGAATGGAGGCACTTTCACTTGCCGTTCCGCCTACACCGGGGAATAGTATTGTCCGCAGGAAAGAAAATGATAATCTGAGCACTGTAGGATCGATCTTCAGTCAAAAGGGATATGATACTTCTTTCTTATATGGTGGTGATGGTTATTTTGATAATATGAATAATTATTTCGGTAATAATGGATACACAATTGTAGACCGGAAAAGAAATTCTTTTGTAGGGGAAGATTATCAGTCTCCAAGAATACCAATAGAAGACAAGGAGGTCACTTTTGAAAATGCCTGGGGTATTAGTGATGAAAATCTTTATGATCAGGTGATAAAGCAAGCAGATCAAAAATTTGCAGCGGGGAAACCTTTTTACGATTTTGTAATGAACACTTCCAATCATCGTCCTTATACATATCCTGAAGGAAAGATTGATATTCCCTCGGGATCGGGAAGGGAAGGCGCCGTGAAATACACAGATTATGCGATCGGTCAGTTTTTTAAAAAGATAAAGAATAAATCCTGGTACAAAAATACCATTGTTATAATTGTTGCAGATCATTGTGCCAGCAGTGCGGGCAAGAACGATATCGATGTCGCAAAATACCATATCCCTGCAATGATTGTCAACCTGAACGACAACGAACCATTCAGAATTGAAAAAATGTGCTCTCAGATCGATTTGTATCCAACACTTTTCGCACTTTTAGGTTGGACATATCAGAGTAATCTTTATGGTAAAAATGTTTTAGGCGAAAGCTATATTCCAAGAATATTTGTAAGTACCTATCAGAAACTTGGATATATGGAAAACAACAAATTGGTTATTCTAGGTCCACAGCAAAAAACAGAGACGTATTTGTATGACAAGGAGAAAAATAAACAAAATCCAGAGATGCTGTCTGAACAGTATGTAAAAAAAGCGATAGCAAATTATCAGTCGGCCTACTATCTTTTCAAGAATGAAGGATTAAAACAGAAGCGGATTAAAAAGGGAAATATAACCACAACTAGATAAAGTGATATAAAATGGATCTAAAATTTGAACTTTTACTTGCCGGAAAATTATTATTAGCACTGTTTTTTGGCGCGATAATAGGTTTCGAAAGAGAAACTGCCCATAAAGATGCAGGGGTTCGCACTTTTGGCGTTCTCTGTATGGCTTCTTGCTTATTTGTGGCAGTTGCCTCGCATCTTACAGATGATAAATCTGCAATAGCGAGAATGTTGGCGGCGATACCTGCCGGTTTAGGATTTATCGGAGCTGGACTGGCATTTAAAGATAGTTCCAAAAGCATGCAGGGGCTTACAACATCCACTGCTTTATGGGCTGCATCGGCAATAGGATCTGCCCTTGCACTGAACATGTTTTTGTTATCTTTTTTAGCAACTGTTCTTACCTTGTTCATCTTAAGTATTAACAAATTTGGCTGGTATAAAAAAATTCTAAAAACCGGAAGACAATCAGACCAGGATATATATATAAAGTAACCTAAAAATCATAAAAATAATATTATTATGGAACATAAACACATCTACGACGAAAATGGAAAGCAGCTCTGCTGTACTCCACAGGAAGGCAAAATCTATAAAGATGCTGGAGCCAAAAAATTAGTTGAAGAAGACGGATGCTGCGCTCCAAAGAAGAAAACGGAAGATCATCAACATACAGATGATGATGGACATGATCATGCAGAAACTGATAAAACAGCGTTTCAGATGTTCTTGCCTGCGATTATTTCTTTGGTATTGTTATTAGCAGGCATTGCATTGGACAATTACATTAAGCCTGAATGGTTTAAAGACTGGGTACGTATTGTCTGGTACGGTGTTGCTTATCTACCGGTAGGCCTACCGGTTTTAAAAGAGGCATTTGAAAGTATCAAACAAGGTGATGTGTTTTCAGAATTTTTCCTTATGAGCATTGCAACGATAGGGGCTTTCATTATCGGAGAATTTCCTGAAGGAGTAGCGGTTATGTTGTTCTATGCAGTAGGAGAGGTTTTTCAGACTCTGGCTGTGTCGAGAGCTAAAACCAATATTAAGGCTCTTTTAGATCAACGTCCTGATGAGGTAACGATTATTGAAAATAATCAGCCTAAAAAAATCAAAGCTGCCGAAGCCAAAATCGGGGATACGATTCAGTTAAAATCAGGAGAAAAACTGGCATTGGACGGAGAACTGATCTCCGATTCTGCGTCTTTCAATACCGCAGCGTTAACAGGAGAGAGCAAACCTGATTCTAAAAATAAAGGTGAAACAGTTTTAGCCGGAATGATCAATATGAACAGCGTAGCTTTGATTAAGGTTAATACAGCTTATGAGGATAGCAAACTCAGTAAGATCCTTGAACTGGTACAAAATGCAACAGCTCAAAAAGCTCCGACTGAACTTTTTATCAGAAAATTTGCAAGAATTTACACCCCAATTGTGGTTGCATTAGCTGTTTTGATCTGCTTAGTACCTTATTTCTTTGTTGATGATTATGTTTTCAGAGATTGGTTGTACAGAGCATTGATTTTCTTAGTTATATCTTGTCCGTGTGCATTGGTGATCTCTATCCCGCTTGGCTATTTTGGAGGTATCGGAGCAGCGAGCCGCAATGGTATATTATTTAAAGGAAGCAACTTTTTGGATAAGATCGCTGAGATTCAGAATGTGGTAATGGATAAGACCGGAACTATGACAGAAGGTGTTTTCAAAGTTCAGGACGTTACCATTAAAGAAGGATTTGACAAAGATGAGATTCTCCAATTGGTCAATGTTGTTGAAAGTAAAAGTACCCATCCTGTGGCTACTGCTGTTCACGAGTTTGTAGGAGAGATCAACAATTCGATCAATTTAGAGGATACTGAAGAAATTGCAGGGCATGGGCTTAAAGCGAGAGCTAATGGGAAGGAAATCCTGGTGGGTAATTTTAAACTATTGGATAAATTTAAGATCGGTTATGATGTAGACCCATCCAAAATCGTATATACGGTGATAGCTATCGCATATGATGGAAAATTTGCAGGATTCATTACGATTGCCGACCGAATCAAGGACGATGCAAAGCAAGCAGTTGAAAAACTTCATAGCTTGAATGTAAAAGCGACTATGCTAAGTGGTGACAAGACAACTGTAGTAAAATATGTGGCTGAGCAGATCGGTATTGACAATGCTTTTGGAGACCTGCTTCCGGAAGATAAGGTCAACAAGGTCAAAGAAATCAAAGCAAGAAATGAAAGTGTGGCTTTTGTTGGTGATGGTGTAAATGATGCGCCTGTAGTAGCATTAAGTGATGTTGGAATAGCAATGGGTGGACTTGGCAGCGATGCGACCATCGAAACTGCCGATGTTGTGATCCAGGATGATAAACCATCAAAAATACCTATGGCGATCAATATTGGAAAGAAGACCAAAAGGATCGTCTGGCAGAATATCATTCTTGCCTTTGTTGTAAAAGCCATCGTGCTCGTACTTGGAGCTGGTGGACTGGCTACGATGTGGGAAGCTGTATTTGCTGATGTGGGAGTTGCTTTGATTGCAATACTCAATGCAGTCAGGATTCAAAGAATGAAATTTTAAAAGAGATTATCACAGATAAAAATAGAGCAAATTCTAGTATCCTGTTTCCTTAGGATATTACAATTCTAAGGAAAATTTGCCTCCACTCATATTATTAAGATTGAGTTCCCATAAAAGATGGGAACAGGGAAGTTACATCCAATTTTACGATATAAAATTGAATACTATTAATGTTAGATCCGAACAATAAAAATCAGAAATATAATTTTTATGTGGACTTATGTAAAAAAAAACTCAATACTAATCCTTTTACTGAAATTCTCTCTAAGTATTTATGCTCAGGATAGTTTGTCATTGCAAAAAACTGCTCAACAAGATTCTTTAATAATAAGAGATGATACTTTGGATTATAAAAAACTTATTGTTCCGGTTAGCTTGATATCGGCAGGTGCAATTGGTTTTACAATTCCTGAAATCAAAAAGTTTGATTATGATGTGAGAAGGGAGGTAAACGATCATACATTAAACAATTCAAAATTAGACAACTATACCTTATTTGTACCAGCTGCGCTCGTTTATGGTTTAAACATAGCGGGTGTTCGAGGGAAACATAACTTAAAAGATCGAACGATCATTTTAGCAACATCACAAGCTATCTTATTGGCAATAGTTATTCCTTCAAAATCATTGATCGGCAGGGAGCGGCCTGATCAATCAAATTATATGTCATTTCCCTCAGGTCATGCAGCGATCGCATTTTCAACTGCACAGTTTATGTTCAGAGAATATAGGGACAGCAATTATTGGATCAGTCTGTCAGGATATCCGTTTGCCATTTTTACTAGTGTGTACAGAATCATCAATAATAAGCATTGGGTTACAGATGTCCTGTCTGGTGCTGGTATCGGAATTTTTTCTACTGAGATAGCATATTGGTTATATCCAAAGATCAAAACTTTATTTAAAAGTAAGAATGAAAAAACATTATCTATGATTTCTCCTTATTTCCAGAAGAGTTATCAGCAGAAAAGTTTGGGTTTGAATTACCAGCTATTTTTTTAAATGAGAAATTATGGGATTTAAAAGACGATTTAGGAGACGAATAATCAGGAGGGGAAAGCATCGGCTTGCGTCAGAAGATATATTCTATTTGATAGTTTTTAGTATCCTGATACTATCTCTTATAACATATGGATTTAAGAAATATTTTCATCCTGTCAAAGACCATCATTTTAAATATCATCAAAGTAAAAACTAATCAATCTACTTCCTAAAACGATCAATAGTTAACTATGGACAGATAGAAATAATATTTTTTTAGAGTAATGTTTTAACATATCACGTTTTTAAAGGACATTTAAAATTATTTAGATGTTTGAAGCAATATTGTTTAAAACAATGGAAAGTATTTAAAATCAGTAGATTATAGCTTTGTTTTGGCATCTTATTTGCCTTTCACAAATAACAACATATATAAATTAATATTCACCTTTAAATTAAAATGTTATGAACAGCGAAGATCAAAAAAAAGAGACACACGACCATCCAGAACATCACGAACACAAAGAACATCATCCGCACAAGGAACATCACGAGGGTCCTGAACATGCAGATGAGCCGGAGCATCACGATGAGGCCGAGCATCATCAAGAAAAAGAACATCACGATGAGAAAGAACATCATGATGAGAATAAGAAGTAAATAGCATAGTTCTTATAAATACTGAATTTCAATACTGGAATTCAGTATATTTTTAATAATATAATGTACCGTATTTTAATCTTTCTTCATAAGTGAGCATTTTCAAATATTAATATTTAATTGAGTCGTTATGTATAAAATCTAGATTGAATTCGCTAATTCCAGTAATCCTACGAAACAGTCTTTCTTGCTTTTTGTCCCTTAACAAAAACATAAAGAATATCCACGGAGTATTAACTCAAGAATGACTTTTTGCTCAATCCTAAGATCTGCGGAGGCAAATTATTAGAAATACGTTGAAATACCAAAGCTGAAGCCTACAGTTTTTGCCGCAGGGTTCGCAAAAATGTCTTTCTGTTTCTGAAATCTATAATTAAGTCTAAAAACAGTTTGTGCATTGGGTCTAAAACTGATTGCAGGCATAATACTCCATAAATCTTCTCCAATTTTGCTGTTGTCTTCTCTGAAATGACCTACGTTCCAATCTACATACTCTAAACGGCATGCAAGATTAACGGTTGCTCTTTCCCAATCCAAAATTTTTCTTTTAATTATTGGCTGAACAATGTCTATAAATCCTCCATGCTGCCTGTCTCCATATTGTTGTGTATAAGTTTCCGGGACATCTACTTTAACCCAAGCCCATTCTGCAGTAATTAAAGTTCCAAGGTTTGGAAGTGTATTATTATAATCCAATGCAAATACCCGAACCCTTCTTTTATCGTCAACCTGAAGACCTTCATCCTGAAATTTATTATAGATTCCTCCCATATAAGAGACTCCAAATTCTCCTGCTTTTTCATGTCTTGTGGCAATTTTTGCTGTTAAAAGAGGAACACCGCTGTTAATTTCTTCAAAACGTTCAGGATTACTTTTGGCAGCAGGTAAGTACGTTTTGTTTTGATTATTGTCAATAATTGAATTATCAAAATTTCCTGATAGATATACCTCGTATCCGAACATCCACTCGGCTTTATACATTTTTCCATAAAATCCGAAACCAGCATTACTGAATGTAGCAGGCAACATTTCTGTAGCAGATATAGGACGATCGGTAAACTCCCATTTCGGACCGTCATGATTTTGGTTGAAAGCACCAATTGGATTCATAATAATTCCTCCTCTCAAATTAAGCAAGGGATTAAACTCTACATCAATGGCAGCAAATTCAATATTAATCTCTTTACCTCCTTCTTCTAATTCTATTTCACTCAGAAATTTAATTTTTGAGGAAATTGTAGAAGATACAAAAAGTGTCATCCTACGTAATTGAAATTGATGTCCATCAGATATACCATCAGTGCTGATATGCTGCCAATTGGCTTCCGCATAGCCACCAATAGAGATAGGCACTTTCCCTAATCCTAAGAAGGGACGCTTGTAAACGGCATCCATGTTCAAAGAGCGAGAACTGTCTACAGGTATTCTTTTTAGTAATTCAGAATCTATCTGTGCTGTGGCTTCCTGAAAAATTAAAATTATAATTAGATAGATAATTTTTTTCATACCGGTTTTTTTAAAGAAATTTTCAAAAAATCCGATTCTATGTATACTGGAAATTTTCTTAAGGTCTGATCAGCAGGACCGTTTTGTACTAAACCTTGGTTGGAAAATTCACTACCATGTGCAGGACACTGTAGCTTATCTCCAAATACTTGTAACTGGCTACCCTGATGGGTACATTGCATCCATAATGCTTCATACTCAGTTTCCGAAAAACGAAATACACAAATGGGATATTTGAGAGATTCATTTTGAATAATTACATAGGATAATTTTTTGTCAGGATATTTTGTATCCATAAAATCCTCCAAAGGCAATATGATATAATCGTCTTTAATCGCTCCTGAAATCATTTTATTGCTTATACACCCTGAAAGAATGGGAGGAATTGCAGTAAAGCCTAAACAGACCAAACTGCATTTTTTGAGAAATTCAAGTCTGTCCATAATTATAAGGATTTCAAAAATTTAATAATAGCTTCTTTTTCTTGGACTGGTAATTGAGTGTAATTGGTTCTGCTGGTTGCAGCCTCTCCCCCGTGAAGCTGTATTGCTTCTTCTATACTTTTTGCCCTGCCATCATGCATTAAGAAGTATTGACCGCCTTGTGATTTTGGAGATAAACCTAACCCCCACAGTGCAGGCGTACGCCATTCATAAGTTTTCGCAGTGCCTTCCGTATAGTTGTCATCCAAAGAAGCACCCATATCATGAAGTAATAAGTCTGTGTACGGATAAAACTTTTTATTGGATAATGGTGAAATTGAGGAGGATGAAGTTTTCAGTTCCGGGACATGACATTTATTACAACTTATCTGAGAAAATATAGTCTGACCTTGTTTAATGATACTATTTTCTGCGTCTCGCTGAATAGGTGTTTTCAATGTACGAAGATAAAATACAACATCTGCGATGGTCTTATCAGAAACTTCGGGATCAACATTCATTCCTGAATAAACATCGTGAGGATTAAAAGTTGAAGTAATGCCCATATCTTGATTGTAAGCATTAACGGTTTGTTGTAGTAAACTGTATGTGGATGCCTTTTTACCAAATCTTCCGATATACTTCCCTCCTTTTGTTACAGCAAAGAAGAATGGTGCTTGATATGCCGGAAGATCAATATAATTGGGGACTCCTGAGATGCCATCATTATTTGTATCACAAGGGTCAGCCATTGCCAAAATATCCATATCAGAAACCAATTCAATAAAACCTAATCCGGTATTGGCAGGCGGAGTAAATTTAGAAAATGTTGCTCCGGGAGGAATTGCTTCCGGAGTATAACCTGGTATCGCCCTATTTTGCAATTGAGGACCACCTAAAAGCAAAAATAAATTTCCTGTTTCGTCAGTCTGTCCAAAACGTATAAGAGTAGTAAAGGGAGTCCCTTTTCCATCACCAGCATGACAGCTTCCACAACTTGTTGCCACGAAGGTTGGACCAAGACCTTTCCCGACCGTGAAGGTTTCATCGTTAAAGGCGATATCCCCTCGCAAAAATTGTTGGTTTTCAGCATATGATAACCCCACAATGGAGCCATCAAGTAATTCACTCTCATCTATCGCTTCAGGCTGAAGTTTATCACAAGCTTGTACGATCAGAAAAAGAAGATAGAAAATTATAATAATAGGTATATATCTCTTGCTCACGTTTTTTTTTCAAATATAATAAAAAGTTAGATTAATCTAACTTTTTATTTCGCTATGTCTAATTATTTTTATGACTGCTGTGCATTTATAGCAAACACTATAAATAAAGATTAGATAATTTGAAACGGAATTTAATCTCAGGATATGTGCTGTTAGGATATTTTTCTTGAAAAACAATAACCTTTATCGCATAGTAAATTAATGTGGATATTGAACAGTCCTAGTGTACAAATTTTAATAGCCAGACGAAACAGTTGGTTGCCAAGTGCTAAGGTTGACCGTCTTAATAGTAGTAGGTAATTATTTTTTGTAAATTATACAATTTTACCATCTAAACTTACCAAAGATAAAAAGGATGATAGTTCATTAATGATTTTTGGTTTGGGGATTTATATCAAAAGCGAAAAATGATTAGGGCAGGGTATATTTGTTATTTGAAAATCTGTGGATTATGGAAGAGATAGAAAAAAGATCTACATTTATTTGTGAAAAATAAAAAAAAACATATCTTTGCACCAGTAAAAACGACGCACTCTATTTTTGTTTATTAAAGTGACCTATTCGGTGACCTAAAAATAAGAGAACGACATAAAGCTTATGGATAGGGAGTTTTTCAAATAAGAACAAGTCCCGTCCGGATCGCAATCCTGTTTCATTAAGAAACAGGATTTTTTTTTGTATAAATACATTTTTCTTTTCTCCCCAAGTTTTGTAATTGATTCCTAAACACGACGAGTTCTGTCGCTGCCCAAGATTACATTTGTATTATTAACTAATAGTCAATAGATTATGGGAAAAAGTACAGTGAATTATTTTGAAGTAAATTTAAAATATTTTAAATTTGCGAAACCAGTTTAAAACACACATTAAGATGAATAAATTTTTACTTTACTCCACAGATGCATTTTTCATAATGCAAAAGAAAACAATCCTCAATTTTAAAATCGCACCTACAATTTTAAAGAGATTTCCATCTAATTTTCAACTCAATAAATAAAACTCAAATCATGAAACAACTCTACATGAGCGCAGTATTCCTTTATACTGCCGCAGGCTTTACTGCACAGGAAGTGGTATGGCAGAAAGACCTTAAGTCCTCGACGCAGGATTTTCTTTCCCAGGTAACAACGACAGTAGACCAGCAATACCTTATTACAGGAAGTTCTATTCAGGCTGGAAGCGGGAAGCTCGGTGCTGGAAGTTTATCTTCTACCTCAAAACAGAACAACGGCTACGATTTCCATTTGGTCAAGCTGAATCAACAAGGGGAAGAAACCTGGGAAAAGTATTTCTCAGGCCAGAACCACGATTTTCTTTCGGCAACCGTTTCTACCCAGGATGGTGGGTTTTTGCTTGCAGGAACTTCTTATTCTTCAAAAGGCTTAGACAAAAAAGATGATTCTAAAGGCGGATCTGATATCTGGTTGATCAGAATCAACGAATTCGGAGACGAGCTTTGGCAGAAA
The DNA here is from genome assembly GCF_001693475.1 of Chryseobacterium sp. CBo1. Lineage (NCBI taxonomy): Bacteria > Pseudomonadati > Bacteroidota > Flavobacteriia > Flavobacteriales > Weeksellaceae > Chryseobacterium > Chryseobacterium sp. CBo1. The sequence continues at coordinate 18,475 of NZ_MAUH01000009.1, read as the reverse complement.
ACTTTGGGAACCTCACAGGATGAAGAAGCAAGATCGGTGATTCAGACGGCAGATTTAGGGTTTATGGTGACAGGAAATATTCAGAATGCTTCAAACGGTTTTGGTTCTAAAGATGTGATCATTTCAAGATTAGACAAAAATGGAAAATTGTTATCGGAATCAATATTAGGTGGAAAAGGTTTGGATGAAGTTGAAAAGATGATTCCTACTCCCGATGGTGGAGCATTGCTTGGAATTTATTCGAGGAGTTCCGAGATGCGGGATTCGAGATTCGGGTTGCATAGTGGTTCGGGTTCCACAGGAAGTAACACGAATAACGATAACCCGAACCTTGTATCCCATTATCCAAAATCTACTGAAAATTTTGGCGAGGGTGATTACTGGATTGTAAAGCTTAACAAAGACGGAAAGGTAGAGTGGGAAAAGAATTTTGGAGGTAAAGGAGATGATCATGTAAGAACAATAGCATTTACTTCATCAGGTTATATTATCGGTGGAGAATCAAGATCTGAAAGATCAGGAAATAAAACAGTAGGAATAGAAGAAGGAACAGATCTATGGCTAATTTCTTTAAACACAAAAGGTGATGAACAATGGCAGAAATCCTACAATTTTAAAAACCGCGATATTTTGATGGGAATGAATGTGATCAGCACTAGAGATGGTAAAAATTCAAAAGGCATTTTACTGGGCGGATACACTCAGGCAGAAAGAAAAATTGAAGCTGATGATGAGACCTTCTGGATGCTTTATATTGACAATGACGGCAATGAGCAGTGGAGAAAGCATGTGAAAGGTGAATCGAGGAAGAAGGAAGAAAGATTATCTGACCTGAAGATGAATAAAGACGGTTCTATAGTTCTGGCAGGAACGAGTGCAGAGGAATTAGGCAAAGAAAACTGGAAGATCGTGAAGTTGGGCGACAGCCAGATCGATCAGTTGATCGAGAAGCAGGATATGAAGATTTATCCGAATCCGGTGAGCGATTATTGTTATGTGGAGATAGGGTTTGAGTTTAAGGAAGCAGATATTACACTGTATGATATGGGTGGAAGACAGCTCCAAAGTTTGAAAACGAAGAATAAGGTCACGAAGATCAATACGCAGAATTTGATTCAGGGTGCGTATCTGACTGTTGTGAAAACGGATACTGAGAAAACTGCGAATACTAAATTGATTAAAAAATAAAAAACATGATGAGAAAAAAACTGATCTTAATTTCTTTAATATTACTTACAGGATGGGCATTTGGACAAAGTAGCAGTGATGAAAACAAAAATATTCCAAACGTCATTCCTCCGTCCCCTACTGTCAATAGTTTAATGAAATTTGAAGAAGTTCCTGTGAGCAATTACACGGGAATACCTGACGTTACAATACCTATTGCCAGTTTGCAAACTGGATTAAATAATATCCCTATCAGCCTAAACTTAAAATACCATGTTAATAATGCTGCTTCTGAATCTAAGGCCAGTGAAACAGGATTAGGGTGGAGTCTTTTTGCGGGTGGAACCATATCAAGAACGGTATTGGGAAGTCCCGATGAAAAATCAGTAGCTTATTCTCTCGGTGGAGGCTCAAGCCCTAAACTGGGAATTTATCTGGATGAAACTACGAGCGTAAATGTTTATAAAAATTACTTTGGGGCTATGGTTGAGAATCCCAATCAGGCGAGTCAGCATTCTAATGCCATGAGAAGCGTTTTTGATGCTCATTACAAAAACAGATATGATACCCAATATGACCTTTATCAATATAATTTCTTAAGCTACACCGGAAGATTTATTATCAAAAAGGTGAATGGACAATTGCAGGTAATGAAGCTTGATAAAAACAATCTGAAAATAAGTGTAAATGCCTTACAGGATTTTACTCCCGTATTTTTTAACATCATAGATGATTTCGGAAATAAATTTGTGTTTGATGTTTTAGAAACATCATCAACTTCTTCACTTACATACAGCTCTGGATTAGAATCTTATACAAGTACCTCTTCTTCAGTAATGAATGCGAGTTTCAATAGTGCTTTTCATTTGAGTGCTGTAAAAAGCGCTGATGATATAGTGAAAGTGCTTTTAAAATACGATACAGAACCTGTAGAAATACAGTCGGTTGAAAATAGTTTTAACAGTAATTTAATTACTTATAATGATTCACCTACCTATGCAACGGTCATTAATCAAAATAAGGGTTTGTTGCCCAAAATTTCAGAGTCTTCTACCAGTATTACCATTACCGGGACACGCAGAATAAAAGAAATAGAACTTCCGGGAAAAGGCAACGTATTGTTCGAATACGAAAATGGCAGGGAAGATACCAATTATGTAGGTGGTCTTAATGCCACTAGGCTTTCAAAACTGAAAAGCATTGTGATTCAGGGAATGGATGGTAAATATGATGAGAAATTTAATTTTAATTATGTTTATAAAAATAACGGTCCCTATAAAAGACTTTTTTTGACCTCGGTACAGAAGATGAATAAATTTAATGGAAATTATATTCAGGATTTTGATTATCAACTTGATTATTATAGCAAAAACAGATTTGCACCGGCTCTTATCAGCGGCAAAGAGATATTTTTCAAATGCTCAGAGAACATACCGGTAGGGTGCGCGGAAGTGGAACTTTTAAAATCTGTTACCTATCCTACAAAGGGGAAATCTGAATTTTTCTATGAAAACGGAACTTTTTCTTTTGTACCAGAAGCTACTTCGGGAGTCTCAACAGCTGCAACCGAGCTTTCAGACTATGATGAAAATCCTCTCAATTGGGATACTTCCAATCATAATACAGAATTACAAAATTTTGTAAGTGGAAAAGTTTTTGCATTTACAGTACCTGAAAATAATACTGCTGCAACTATATATCTTGAAACATCAGAAATTAATCAATATTCCTGGACATTGCGCCTTTTGAAAAAAGTTGGCAGTAATTACATAGAGACTGGCGTATTGGGTACAGCTCTGCTTAACGCGGCTGATCCTGTGCCAACTGAATACAGAAAAATCTTGGAGGCAGGCGACTATTACCTCGAGCTTATAAGTAATCAGCTAGGAACTTCGGGAATCAGTTTCAACACAAGCTATAATTCGACATTCAGGGTAAGGAATTCCAACAATTTAAAGTACTTGTTTGATTACAGAAATGTACGCATTAAAAATATCAATTATTACACAGAGCAAAATAGCACTACACCAGACAGAACTGTAAACTTTAATTACCACAATCTCTTAGATAACAAGAAAAGTACTGGTGGTTTAGTTTTTCCAAAACCTCTGTATACCTATACAGCTCCTTATGTAGCCGGTATGGAATATACCTGCTCATCTTTTGGTAATAACCTTTGTACTGCATTATTTATAGCAGATATTACTTATCGTTCTGATCGAAATTTTCTGCCTACCCAAAAAACAAAGGGTTCAGATATAGGATATCAGTATGTTACCGTAAATGAAACAGGTCGCGGAAAGACGGTCTATCAATACACTTCTCCGATAGATCAGCCGAATCCTTATACCATTTCTACGCTTCCACCATTCAATGCAGTTGCCAACTATGATTATACCAGAGGGAATCTTTTAAACAAAAAAGTATATGATAACAACAATATTCTTCTTACTGAAGACCGATATACGTATTCGTATACTGGCTACGATCTAACGATCGGAGCAACGGTACAGCCGATTCCCCATTCAAATGTAGGATTTTACCTGCATGGAGGGAAGTATGTAAATTATGATGAATTTTATGCCGATACAAGCTCTAACGGAATGAGACCTTTTGTAGGAAACGATCCTTTCGCTTTTCTGACTCTTAATTTCCAGAACGAGCATATCGGTACAGCTAATCTGATACAGGAAAAAACAATCAATTATTATCCTAGTCAGCGCTCTGCTATCATTACTACTGATAATGAATATAATAGCAGAGATTATCTTACAAAAAAAACGATAACATCATCTGATAATACCGTTCAGGAAACCAGCTATCAATACGCCCACGAGAAGGGAAATACAAAGCTGATTAATGCCAATATAATTGCTATCCCTCTGGAAGTTATGGTAACAGAAAAAGAAAGCCCGGCGGCTACTGGAATAATGGCATCAAAAACAGAAACGCAGTACTCCGATACATCCCATTTGTTTCCGAGCTCGGTATTATCATACAATATTGCCAGTGGAAATGCTTCTGAGCAGGTAACATTCAATCAATACGATCCTCAGGGAAACATCCTCCAGTTTACTGCCAAAAATGGAGTTCCTACAACAGTAATATGGGGGTATAACAATACCCAGCCGATTGCGAAGATTGAAGGGGCTATTTATAATAATATTAAAAATAATCCTCTGATTACCGCTATCATCAACGCATCTAATGCTGATGCTGCCAATCCTGCTATGGAAAGCAACCTGATATCTGCCCTGGACACATTGAGAAATGACGCCAACTTTAAAGATTACCAGATGGCAACCATAACCTACAACCCTTTAATTGGTGTCACAAGCCTTACCCCGCCATCAGGAATCAGAGAGATTTATATATATGATCATACCAACAGGTTGGAAAAAATCGTAGACGAAGAGGGAAAGATCCTGAAAGAATACCAGTATCACTACAAGCCATAAAACACATGAAAAAAATACTTATCTCTATAAATGTATTGTTTGTAGCTGTTTTTTACCATGCACAGACAACGAATACAGAAAATTATGTACAGACCAGAGTTTACCTCGAGCCTGTAATTGCAAGCAGTTCCTCAGCAAAACAGATACAGACCGTTCAATATTTTGACGGCTTGGGAAGAGCTAAACAGACGGTCAACGTAAAATCTTCTCCCACTGGAAAGGATGTGGTTACCCATATAGAATACGATCAGTACGGAAGACAGGCTAAGGAATATCTTCCCATTCCGCAATCTGCTACACAAAACGGCGGGATCTACACCTTGCCCCTCTCCAACGCTAACACTCAATACGGTTCCGAAAAAATCTATGCAGAAAAAATCTTAGATAACTCACCACTAAACAGGCTGCAACAGCAGATTCAGGTTGGAAACGCATGGGCAGATAAACCCGTGCAATTCGGATATGATGTTAACATCCATGGCGAGGTGAAAAAATATGCCATTACAACCATTTGGGAAAACGGAGCAACAAAATCTGTCATCAGTGACAGCGGAAGCTATTCTGAAGGACAACTGTACAAAAATACCGTGACGGATGAGGACGGCAACACTACCGTTGAGTTTAAAAACAGTAAAGGACAAACAATTTTAGTAAGAAAACAACTTTCTGCCACAGAAAATACCAACACTTACTATGTGTACAACAAATACAATCAGTTGGCATTCGTGGTTCCTCCTTTATCCTCAGACATAGCCTTAACTCCAACATTGCTCGATAATCTCTGCTACCAGTACCGTTATGACGGGGATGGCAGAATGGTAGAAAAAAAGCTTCCCGGAAAAGGATGGGAATATATGGTGTATGATAAAGCAGATCGATTGATTGCTACTCAGGATGTCAATTTAAGACAAGCCTCAACATGGCTGGTTACAAAATATGATCAATTTGGAAGAGTAATCTATACCGGATTGATGCCACTGCCGAACCAGACGCGAGTAGGTTTACAGGAAATTACGAATCAATACGTAATTACTGAATCCAGAGACAATACAGGATTTACCAGAAACGGAATACAAATCTATTACACCAATAATCTTTACAGTCAGATTGAAACAGTGCTATCAGTCAATTATTATGACACCTATCCTTCTTACAGCTTCAACCCTGCTTTTCCTTCTACGATTTATGGAAAAACAATTTTAACGGATAATGCAGCGACATTAGGAAAAAGTACCAAAAGCCTTCCCGTAATGACTTTGGTAAAAAACATTGAAGATGATAACTGGACGAAAAGCTACTCATACTATGACACCAAAGGAAGACCCATTGGAAGCTATGCCATTAATCATCTCGGAGGGTATACCAAAACAGAGTCTCAGCTTGATTTTGCAGGAGCCGTTTTGCAGACCAAAACCTATCACAAAAGATTAGCCGCTGATGCCGAAAAAGTAATTACGGAAACTTTTATCTATGATCATCAAAACCGATTTTTGACGCATAAACATAAAATCGATAACAATACTGAAGAAATTTTAGTTCAGAATGAGTATAACGAATTGTCTCAGCTTAAAACCAAAAAGGTAGGCGGTAAGATTTTAGGAAACGGCTTGCAAACAGTAGATTACAGCTACAACATCAGAGGATGGATGACGCACATCAACAATCCTGATAATCTCGGAAACGACTTGTTTGGTTATAAAATAAAATACAACCAGGTAGAAGGTCTGGTAACTCCTGATGCATCTGATACCGCTTTGCAGGTAACACCAAAGTACAATGGTAATATTACGGAAATCGACTGGAAAACCTCAACCCAGGAAAATGAACCTTTAAAAAGGTATGGCTACGTTTATGACGGATTGAACAGGTTGTCGGCCGGGTTTTACCAAAACTCAATGTTTCCATCGATGAGGCAATATTTTGAGAAAGTTACCTACGATCTCAACGGCAATATAAAAACGTTGAAAAGAACTGCAGAAGCCTTTGGGGCGACGCCAAGGCTTATTGATAATCTTACCTACGATTATTATTCTGCCAACGCAAGCAACAGATTACAGAAGATAACAGATGCCTCGCAGAATTCGATGGGGTATCCGTATACAGCCGTTCCTACGGATATAGGATATGATGATAACGGAAATATGATGAATTATAATGACAAAGGAATGTCATCAATTCAATATAATTATTTAAATTTACCCAAGCAGATTACTCAGAATGCACAGGTAACGAATTATACGTACCGCGCAGACGGAGTAAAAGTGAAGAAGCTCTTTGGAACGGTGCAAACCGATTATCTCGACGGTTTTCAGTATAAATATACCCAGCCGTGGGAAGATGAATCAGGAACTATGACAACTGCACAAATGAAGCTGAGAATTATCCCGACTTCTGAGGGATATTTTGATGCTTTGCTGAATCTGTATGTGTACAATTATGTTGACCATTTAGGAAATATACGAATAAGCTATGCAGATGCAGATCATGACGGCAATATCAGAGGAAGAGATGAGAGAATACGGGAATGTACGAATGGGCAATGTATCGATTCATTTATCCCCGGGGAAATTGTAGGCAACAACACGTATTATCCTTTTGGAATGCTGTTCGATCATAATGTTCAGGTAAATAATTCAAATGCGTATAAGTATAAGTACAATGGTAAAGAACTCCAAGAGACCGGCATGTATGATTATGGTGCAAGGTTTTATATGCCCGATATTGGAAGATGGGGTGTTGTAGATCCATTAGCGGAGAAATATCGCAGATGGTCGCCATACAATTATGTAATGAATAATCCTATTAGATTTATTGACCCAGATGGAAGAGGTGTAGAAACAGTGAAGCCAACTAATGAAGCGTCTTTGAAAGCTATTCAAAATACTTTGCCTAAAGAAGACAGACAATTTGTAACACTTGATAAAGATGGAAATATTGATAGAGAAGTATTAAACTCTCATAAAAGTACCAGTGGTAACTATTCAAATTTATCAGAGTTAGTCAATTCTACAACAACTATTGAATATACTGTTGGTAATAGCGTTAGTTATTATGATAAAAACGGAAACTTTATCAAAGATGATGCTTCCGAAATACGATATGGAACCCCTGATAAAGGTATGCATATAAGAACAGGAGAAAGTGCTGATGTAATGGGAACAACCTTGGCACCATCGAATGATAAGAGAACGTCGGAGAAAGTCAAAACATCTACAAATAATAATTTACAAGTATATACTAATGGTAATTTAAGCGAAGAAGGACAAGCTCAAAATGCATCTCATGAATTAATAGGAGGACATGCTTTATTTTACATTAGAGGAGAAACTTGGGTACATCAAGTAAAAGGAAGTAAATGGGAAGGAGATACGCTAATAAGGATAGAAGGAAATACTAAATTAAAGGAATCAATTACTAAATCAATAGATGAAACAATAAATAACATGAAATGAGAATGAAATATAAAATATTTTTTTTGACATTTTTTTTTAATGTACTCTATATCAGTTCACAAAAAAAAGATGTTGAAATAAAAAAAGATACTTTAAAATATAATGTATCAGGGGAAAATTTTAACTATAAAAGAATTAAAATTAAAAACAATAGTAAAGACCAAATAGTATTTTGGATAACAAAAAATAAAGAAATTCCACAGAAATATTTTGGGATTAAAGGAGAATTTTCATTAAAAGAACTTTTAACTGAAAACAGTTTAGAAAATTTTAACACTCACCCTATTATTTTCTTAGATTTTATAAAAATAATAAAACCCAAAGAAGATTTTTATCTATTATATAATAATCACAATGAGCCATTTTTAAATATCTATAAAATAAAAGAACTCCCAATAGATATTTTATCTGCTATTAATTATGCTAGTAAAAATTATAAAGAGAGATTTTATCAGCAAAATATGATTTTTTTACCCGATTTATAAATCGGGTAATTCGTTCACAGCTACGCAACACTGAATGCATACCAGTATAAGTACAATGGTAAAGAACTCCAAGAGACGGGGATGTATGATTATGGTGCGAGGTTTTATATGCCGGATATTGGTAGATGGGGTGTGGTAGATCCTTTGGCGGAGAAATATTCCTCTTTAAGCCCCTATAATTATACTTTAAATAACCCTATAAGGTATGTAGATCCTGATGGTAGAGATGGCGGTGTCACTGGTAAAGGTACAAAAGATGATCCTTTTGTAGTTACAGCTAATTATTATCATTACGGCTTAACAAAAGAACAGAAACAAGGTTTGAACGCATCTATTGCGGGTTATAATAATGGAGGAAATGCAAGAGAAATTGAAACAAAAGACGGAAAAATTTATACAAAGTTTAATTTATCTGCAATAGAATCATCAAGTATGGAAAACGCAATAGCTTCTGCTAATGGAGATAAAATGCCGGACAGTGAAGGTAGAATGATAAGAATCGGAAATTACATTTCTAATGGAACTGTAGAAGATGATACTACTGCAGAGGCTGACAAAATTAGTATTGTTTCAGATGCTTCTAAGGTGATGAAATACCCTGGAATGAATTATGCGAGTAAATTTGAAAGTGATTTTAACCATGAAATCGGGCATAACTTAGGAGGAATACACGGTGATCCCGGTCAAATGATGGATACTACAGATAATATAAACACCCATAAACAAGGTTTAAAACAGACAACAACATTTACTTTTACTGCAGTCACCAATGATGCTGTACGTGCAATTATGGGAAGAATGGATGTAACTGGACCTGATAAGGGATATGGTGTTGTAGATTCTAAATATATTACTCCAGATGAACTTAAGAAAGTTAATGAATCAGGATCTAATGGTAAGCTAAGATCAATTAAATAACAAATTATGAAACTCAAATATTACATTTTATTCATTTTCTTTGGAGCAAATTTATTCTCACAAAATAAGACTATAGAAGAACAATGCAAATCCAAATATGATTCTATATTTAGAGATTTTTTTGGAGATAAGTTTTTTAAGAAAAATATCCAGTTTGATAAAAATCAATATTCTCTAAGAGTAGATACAATGGATTATAATAATGAAGATTATAATACGTCTTTTGCAATTTATATAAACAAAAATAATAAACAAACTTTAGAAAAGCTATCTAGTAAAAATTACTTTGATTATACTGATTATTATTCATATAATTTTTTATTCAAAGGTAATGTCTTCTACCACAGAATATATGTATGTGAGTTAGTAAATAATAAGAAACTTTCAAATTTAATAAACAAAGAAATTCTTGATTATTATAATAAAATAAAAAACAAAGAATATCTTTCTCCTAAAAAAGCAGTAAGAATTGCCAAGGCAAACGGCTTGAAAAATATTTGTTACCAATCTCTAACTTCTGCAAGTTTTTACAATATAAATCAAGATGTTTGGCAAATACAAGATTGTAGTAGTGAAAAGAAAGCTAAAGTAATTGAGCTAAATCCAAGATCTGGAAAAGTTTTGAACATATATGATAAAAATTATGAAAAAGTTGAAAAAGCAGCTTACTGGAATTTATTTAAATCAAAAGATAAGTAAGAATTGAAATCAAATAATTAAACAGAATATGTTTAAAATAAAATATTTTGTAATAATTCTTTTTATTACATCAAAACTTCTGGCGCAAAATAAAATTACTGATATTGAATTACAAAAAATCAAATATGATTCATCATTTGTAGCGTTTTTTGGTAAATCTTTTTTTAATAAAAATATAATCTATAATCAACAACAATATTTTTGGAAAGTTGATACGTTAGATGTTAATAGCGATGATTATAATACTTCAAAATCTTTCTATATAAACAAAAAGAATATTTTACTTTTCAAAAAAAAACGTAAGAATAACTATATTTCTTTTTTAGATTTTTATACATATAACTTTTTGTATAATGGCTATCCTTTTCATCAAGAAATTTACAGATTTGACTCTGTTAATAATGATAAACAATTTAAATTTGGAAATGAACAAGTTCTCCATTATTACGAAAAAATAAAAAAAGGAGAATACCTTACTCCCAAAAGAATACATAAAATTGTCAAACTAAAAAAAATAAAAAATGTTTGTTCTCAAAGTATTACAGACTATAGTCTTTATAATAAAAATAAAACAGTATGGGAAATAAAGGATTGCAGTAATACAAATAAAATAAAAGTGATAGAATTAGATCCAATTAATGGAAAAGAAATAACGAATTATACCAGAAACTACTTTCCCTGGGAAAAAGCTGCGTATTGGAATCAGATTAAAGGAATTACAAAACAAATTTTCATTCCTTCAAATCAATATTAAAACATGAAAATTTATATATTATTCATTTTTCTTGGAACAAATTTCTCCTCACAAAATAAGATTAATATAGAGCAACAATGCAAATCACTGCATGATTCTGTATTTAAAGATTTTTTCGGAGATAAATTTTATAAAAAAAATATAAAATATAATAAGAAAGAAAGTTATATTGATCTGCACCTAACAAATAATATAGAAAATGATGATAATTATAAAATAATCTTTTTGAATCTAAATAATGAAAATGATATAAAAATGTACAGAAAAGAGTATCCTAAATTCTATTCTAGTGATTTTTACGTATATAATTTTTTCTATAGAGATATGGTTTTTTACCATAAAGTATTTACATGTGAATTAGTAAAGAATAAAGACCTTATAGATTTAATAAACAAACAAATTATAAACTATTACAATAAAATAAATACTAAAAAATATCTTTCTCCTAAAAAGGCTTTAAAAATCGCTAAGATTAATGGTTTGAAAAACATCTGCTATCAATCTCTAACTTCTGCAAGTTCTTACAATATAGATCAGGATATATGGCAGATACAGGATTGTAGCAATGAGAAAAAAGCTAAAGTAATTGAGCTAAATCCAAAGACTGGAAAAATCTTAAATATTTACGAAAGAAATTACGGAAAAGGTGAAAAAGCAGCTTACTGGAATTTCTTTAAATCAAATGATAAGAAGGAGTAAAGATTAATTAAATAACATGTAGGATTAACATCAACTGCACAAATGAAGCTGAGAATTATCCCGACTTCCGAAGGGTATTACGATGCATTATTAGGCTTATATGTTTACAATTATAATGATCATCTTGGGAATGTAAGAATAAGCTATGCAGATGCAGATCATGACGGCAATATCAGAGGAAGAGATGAGAGAATACGGGAATGTACGAATGGGCAATGTATCGATTCATTTATCCCCGGTGAGATTGTAGCCAATAATACGTATTATCCTTTTGGAATGCTGTTCGATCATAATGTTCAGGTCAATAATTCAAATGCGTATAAGTATAAGTACAACGGAAAGGAGTTGCAGGAGACGGGGATGTATGATTATGGTGCGAGAATGTATATGCCGGATATCGGGAGATGGGGAGTGGTAGATCCGTTGGCGGAAAAATACCGTCGATGGTCACCTTATAATTATGTGGTGAATAATCCAATTAGATATATTGATCCTGATGGTAGATTTATAATCGATTCAAAAGCTACCAAAGAGCAAAGGGTAATTATTCAAAAAGCTATTGAACTTGCAAGATCTTTTTTGAAAGATAATCAGGTATTAACTAGTGTTATGAAAAGAGGTAATTTATCTTATAGTCAATTAAAGAGAGATTTTACAAATGGAAAGGGACCAACGATAACATTAGACAAATCTCTCAATGGTTATGCTTTTGGAGAGTATGCAACCAATGGGTTAGGTACAAATAATTTAACACTAAATGAAATCACAGTTGATAACGCTTCCGATTATGATGGTGAAGACAAAGCAGATTTGATTTTCAAAATTGCAATGACCATTCTTCACGAAGATATTCATAGAGGAAATGATGAAGCAAAGGTGATTGAAAAACAAGATCACGGAGACCTTTTTGAATTAGATATATTTAAAGAAGATCTTCAATATTCTAATGTTAGAAAACATCGAAAGGCTGCTGAAAAACGTTTGGATAGAGTTATTGAAAAAATGGTGAAAGACTCATTTAAGATGATGCAGGAGAAAGATAAATATGAAGAATTCAAAAAAGTAATTGATAATGTTCGAGTTAAAAAACAAAAAGATGAAGAAATTAAATAAACAGTTACTGTATTTGTTATTTGTTTCGTTTTTTTTGATAATTTGTTGCCAAAAAAAGAAAAGATTAGACAATTATAACAAAATAGAAAAGGATCGAGAGCTAACTGAAATAATAGAGGTTGCTTTTAATATATGTGAGGAATCCAAAAAAAAATATTTTTTTGAAAATAAAGATTCTAAAATAAACATTATAATTGGAAAAAAAAATGATCCCTTTACCAGAAGTATCAAAATTTTTAATCATACTACTACAATCAATCACTCACAGTTAAAAGAAAACGGTATGTGGGTAATAATATGGACTTATCAATTCAATGAAAACTTTGATAAGTTTTATATGCTTTACAAAATAAAAAACTCGGAAACTTTTGTAGAAGTTAATATGGAAAAGATAAATAATAAATGGCATGCTAGTAAGTGCAAAATTACAAGTGAAACTCCTCACGCTGGTGCGAGCTTTTAGCTCCTGTCAGTAGATATCCTACACTACCGCACGATTTAATCATATGACAGATAAAATAAGTAACCTCATATTTTATGAGGTTACTTACAATTATAAGTACAACGGAAAAGAACTACAAGAGACCGGAATGTATGACTACGGAGCAAGATTCTATATGCCGGATATCGGAAGATGGGGTGTGATTGACAATAAAGCTGAGAAATACTCGCTGATGTCTCCATATATTTATGCAGGTAATAATCCTATTGCCTTTATAGATCCTGATGGAAATGAATTAATTCTTTCATTTGCTACTGCTACAGCAGAGCAATCCTATAAAGATTTAGTTAAGAATACATTGGGTGGGAAATATGAAGCTGTTTATACTCAAATTACTGGTACAAGTAATTATAAGATAACTCTCAATATGATTAATAAAGATGCTTCTTTGACGAAAGAACAACAGGCTTTCTATGATAGCTATAATGATGTAGTTGGAGCAAAAGAAGTTGTTAATCAAAGTATAGTAGAAAATGACATAAATGCACCTGTTGGAAGATTTCAAACTGGAGATATTGACATCGCAGATGTTTTAGAGTTTGATAAAGCAGGTAAAGGTGGCACTAGTAGCGCAGGAGCATTAGTTCATGAGCATGTAGAGCAACTAGAAAAAGCAAAAATGGGAATTCCTAAAGGGAAAATGGGTAAAACAGTTACAGACAAAAATGGTAATAAAACATATCCGCAATATGAAAAAGCTCATAAAAAAGGTTTAAAAGTTGAGGATAAAGTTAATGGAAATACAAGAAATGAAATAGATTATACTAATATAAATGTATTTCAAGAAAAAGACAAATCAAAGACATCTCAAGTAGTACGAACTGAAAAACCTTTGATTGAAGTAAAGAAAACTACAATTCCGTAATAATGAAACAAAATACATCTATATTTATCTTATTAATTTTCATAAATTGTTCTACACCAAATAAAATTTTTTCCCAAGAAAAAGTTGATTGCATAGAAAATCTGCAATTTAAAAAAGAATTTTTTCACAGAGTTAAAATAATTGATAGCTTGGTTTATAGAAATCAAAATAAGGAGTTTAAAAAATCTTTGGGATTTATTTCAAAGTATTCCCATGTTTCTTTTGAAGACACTGCAAATTATACAGGTCTATATCCTGGAAGTACATTTATAAAAGATCGAAAAGGTTGGATAGAATGGTATGAGAAAAATAAGTGTAATAATATTCAGTTTAAGAAGAAATAGCAAAAACTGATTTTATGATAATAAGTAGCCTCGTATTTTATGAGGTTACTTACAATTACAAGTACAACGGAAAAGAACTTCAGGAGACCGGAATGTATGATTATGGAGCAAGGTTCTATATGCCGGATATTGGAAGATGGGGTGTTGTTGATCCTTTGGCGGAGAAATATCGCAGATGGTCGCCATACAATTATGCAATTGATAACCCCCTGCGTTTTATTGATCCAGATGGCCGTAATGTAAACGATTGGAGAAATAAAAATGGGCAACTCATTTATGATCCTAATGCCAACAATGGAAAAGGATCATATACACAATATGCTTCTGATAATGACAAAGTTATTGGAGATTTCCTGCAACAAACTGAAGGTGGAACGGAGCAATTTAATAAACTAGTAACTTCAAATATTCCAACAACAGTTAGTCTTCTAAGTGGTAAGGGACCAACAGGAGGAACTAATGATTTTTTAATGGGAAATACTACTCTTACAAGAGATTCCCAAACAGGAGATGTTAAAAAAGCAGATATAGAAATTTATGTTGGTCGCATTGAAGATTTTCAATCGTTAGTAGGGCAATATTTTAGTGCTGGTAAAGATAATTTGTTAACTGCTGAACAGAAGCTTTACAACTTTGTGACGAAAGAAGAAGCTACAGCAGCTAATGTAGGTCATGAAATTGAACATGCAGTAGATAAAGCCAATCAAGCTATTACAGGTTTTGCAAGTGAAGTTGTTCCTGATCAAAAAGAAATAAAAATTTTACAACAATATATATATGAAGAAATCCTATAACATAATTTTTCTTTTTATTTTTCTTTGTTTCATTAATAATTGTTCTACTCAGAGACAAAATTTTAAATTAAATAGTACTTTAAAAAGTAATATTGCGAATTATTATTATGATAATAAAGAAATTACTTTAGATCAAAGAAATAAAATAATAAAAGAGTTTGATAAACTTGTTTACCTTAATAGTTTCACACATAATAAAAAAGAAATAAATAATATATATAAGGTAGGTTTAAATATTACTCATACAACAGTAAGTTTATTAACAGTATGTGATAACAAAATTTTCAAAATATATGAAAAAACTAGATATGAATTAGATAGAAGCGAGTGCTTAAAAAAAGAAATATTGAAAAGTAAATTTTTTGAAAATCAACTTAACGAAATAGAGAAAAGTAATTCTATAATTAGTAGTAAAAAAAAATTGCTTCCAATTAATTAATGATAATGTATCCCGCTCCCGTACGATTGTATTGGGTGGCAAATAATAGGTAACCTCGTATTTATGAGGTTACTTATCAATATAAGTACAACGGCAAGGAGTTACAAGAGACCGGGATGTATGATTACGGCGCAAGATTCTATATGCCGGATATCGGAAGATGGGGAGTCGTAGATCCATTGGCGGAGAAAACCAGAAGATGGACACCATATGTCTATGCTGCTGATAATCCTATTAGATTTATTGACCCAGATGGAAGAACATGGGGAGATCCTAAAGACCAAGAAAAGTTATTACGAAATGTTAATAGAAGAATTGATGAAATTAATAAGAGTAATGATAAAATAGAATCTCAACTTAAAAAAGGTGAGCTTAGTGAAGGTAAAGTAAAATCACTAAAGACAGAATTGTCCGAAAACAATAAAAAGATTGGTTATATGAATCAGTCACTACAGGATATTAACACTATTGCAGAAGCAAAGGAAACATTTTATTTATCAAAGCCGACACAGGGAGATGGAACTCACGGAGTACTTAAAAAACAAGATTCAGAAGGCAAAGACAAAATTCTTATTGAGGGCGATGGACTTACTCTTCATTTGCATGAAATTAGACACGTAGGACAAAGTTTTGAAGTAGGAGGAATGAAGTTTAATAAAAAAGGACAGTTACTAAATGCTGCAAAAACTATTAACGGAAGTGTTGATATGAAACAAGCGAGAATGCATGAAGTAGAAGCTTACAAGGTAGGGCACTCATACCAACAAGGTAGTTATCCTGGAACTGCCAACTCTTTAGATGATATTAATGAAAAATCTCTAATTAATATTTCAACTAGCTCATCATACATTTACGAAAAAGGCAAATAAATATGAAAAATATCATTCAATTATTAATATTAATTATAACAATATCATCTTGTAAGCCTGCAATATCTACAAATAAAGATATAGACTCTATTATTGGGAGTTATAAGCTAAAAAGTGGAAATAAAATTTATCAGGCTTTATCAGAAAAAAATTATGATAAGATAGTACTAAATGTAGACAGTACTTATCTTCTTTACCATGCACAAGCTAATTTTTCTCCAGCTATAGAACAATGTGATCTTGCTTCAAAAGGAAAATGGTTACAAATTAGTAAAAATGTTATTAGTTTAGTAAGTGAAGATAATTATTTGAAACAGGATGGATTTAAATATGAATTAAAAGAAGAGAAAAGATATTCACAGGACAGCATTTACTTTAACGTTGAGTTTCCAACAGAATATCGACCAGTTGATTTAACATTTACTTTTAATAATAGTAAACGCTATAACACAGATAAACTACATATATCTTTACCCAAGAAAAAATATTTGCAATCATATTCTCCATCTGAAAATTTAATAGATTTTTCATTAAATGCCAATATTTCGGGAACTAAAACTTATGAAGGCAGAATATTGTTTGATATATTTAGCGAAAAAATAGATACATATCAAAACAATTATTTTACAATCAAACTGCCCTATTTCGACGAATGTTTTTTTGAGTTTGAACATTATGATCATAGTTTAATTTACAGAAAAAATAAAAATACGATATTTTGGAAAGGTTTAGAATGGGTTAAAGAATAAGTCAATTATATTGCCGTATCTTCTAACGGTTGAATCCATGAAGCTTATAATTATCCCGACTTCTGAGGGGTATTTTAATGCTTTGCTCAATTTGTATGTTTATCATTATACCGATCATCTGGGAAATATAAGAATAAGGCTATGCAGACGCAGATCATGACGGCAATATCAGAGGAAGAGATGAGAGAATACGGGAATGTACGAATGGGCAATGTGTCGATTCATTTATCCCCGGTGAGATTGTAGCCAACAACACGTACTATCCTTTTGGGATGCTGTTTGATCACGCCAGTCAGGCAAGTAGCTCAAATGCTTATAAATATAAGTACCAAGGACAAGAGTTACAGGAAACTGGTTTTTATAGTTTTAAGTGGAGAAACTACATGCCGGATGTAGGGTGGTTCTTTAATGTAGATGTTCTTGCAGAAGAGTACGACTATCAAACTCCTTATGCATTTTCTGAAAACAAAGTAACCAACCACATTGAACTGGAAGGATTAGAAGCTGTTATGATAGGTCCCGGAGGAGTTCCTATTGCTCCGCCGCCACCTGCCTATGGAGGTAGTACAACAGGGTTTCATCCTATTGGTCAGCGTCCTGTAAGATTAAGCGATGTAAAAGATGCGATTAACTCTGCAAAAGATGCAGTAGTAGGTGTAGCTTTAGTAACAACAGCAATGACTGCTAGTAACGTTCTAAATGCTTATGATAACGTCACCTCGCTATGTGATAGTGTGATGAATAGTGAAAGCGATGGTAAAAGTGATAAAAAATCTGAAAATGAAGCTAAGCCAAAAACTAAGGCAGAAGAAAGAGCAGAAAAACTGAGTAAAAAGCAAAGACCAGGAAAAGATTTTACAAAAGCAGGAAAAGAGGCTGTTATAAATTTGAATAAAGAAAAAAACGGAGGTAAAACTATTTGTGAACACTGTGGTGTTGAAACTCTACCCGCTAAAAAATCGGAAAAAGGTGTCACACCTGATAAAAGGGAGGATAACGTAGATCATATAGAACGCAAAAGAGACGGCCGTAGTGGAACTCTGTAAATCGTCAGCAAAAAGTAGACATTATATAGTATAAAAGTTAAGGAGTGTTTTCAAAAAAAGAATTACATTTAATTATGGAAACACCTAAAAAGAAAAGTTCCGAAAAATTCGTAAAAGACATC